>CAZLOE010000010.1:0-43328 GCA_964561115.1 uncultured Actinomycetota bacterium | reverse complement strand
TGCTGCCTTACGTTCTGTTATATCCCTGACTATTCCTTCATAATATACCGGTTTTTCATACTTGTAGACTACTCTTGAGTTAATCTCCACTATTATTACAGAACCGTCTTTCCTCTTTAGCCGGGTCTCAAATATCTTGTTTCTCTGTTCCGGTCCCGGTCTATCTTCCTTCCGGTAATATAACTGTGTTGGGATATCGATTTTAATAAGTTCTTCTCTACTTCCATAACCCAGCATTTTTATCATGGCTGGATTAACATCAATATATTTACCCTCTAATGTGGTCCGGTAAACTCCGTCAAGGGAGTTCTCGAATAATAGACGGTATTTTTTCTCACTCTCTTTTACTCTTTCCTCCGCCTTTTCAATATTTGATACATCTACTACTACTACTCTTATTCTCATCACTTTACCCTTATCATCTAAAATATAATTGGGATGAGCAATAGCAGGAAATGCAGTTCCATCTTTCCGCTTTACAATGTAGACAGAAGGCACTTTTGAATCTTTACCTCTTAAAAATTTTACAAAATCTACTGCGAGTTTGATTTTATCTTTTGGCACCACTAAATGCATGATATTTAACCCATTATCCAGGTCCTCCCGGGTATAGCCAGTTTCATCAAGCGCTTTTTTATTGGCATAGGTGATTTTCCCCTTGAGATCCAGATCAATTACTATCTCATTAAGTGCTTCTGCCAGATCTCTATATCTTTTTTCACTTTCTAACATAGACTTCTCGGCTTCCCGCACTTCAGATATATCATTAAAATTCTCAACTACACCGATTATATCCCCATTGGCATCCTTCAGCGGAAGTGCGGTAAGTATGCATGGAAGTATCTTTCCGTCAATTCTATTAATATTTATCTCTTTTCTGACCTTTTTTACGCCGTCAAGTATTTGTTTCAATGTACAGGTCGGTCTATTGCAGTCAAGTCCATGAAAGACCGTATAACATTTTCTTGCAAGATTTTTATTCTCATCTACTCCTGAAATCTCACAAAATTTTTTATTGACCTTCAGAACATTAAAGTCAGAATCAATAAAACGTACCCCCTCAATATTCATTTCCAGCAATATATTCAATTCTTTATTGGTATGGCTTAACTCATCCTCTACCAATTTCCTTTTTATAACTGCAGTAATCTCCCTGGAAATAGTCATCATCCTATCCAGATCACCTTCTTTATAGGGTCTTCTACCCCCGATATCAATAATCCCAATTGTCCTGCCGTCTGAGACCAAAGGGACTATCATCACTGAATCAATACCTATAATCTGGTAAATTGCTGGTACTAATTTCTTTATTGATTTATAAATTATCTCTGATCCGGGTTTTATACTTTCAACAAATTCCAGTATTGATTTTTTTATATCTGCAGGTTTATTTAGAATAAGCGGCCTCTTTCTTTCCAGAGCTGTATAGTAAAAGCCATTCTTTACAACAGGAAATTTTACTTCTTTAATCTTTATCCCGATTAATGATTCTATCTTCCTTAGTAAATTCCGGGGTGTCGTATAATTCTGCATCACCAGGAATTTATTATCGCTGCTTAAAAGATAAACTGTTGCACCGTTACTGGAGAAATTATTTTTTGTCAGACCCGTAAACATGCTGATTATGTCTTTTAGACTTCCCCCCATATTTGCGGCATAATTAATACGGGATATTACTTTTAGATCTTCGATTTTGTCAAATAACTCTTTGATATCAACCTTTTTATCTACCTCAAGCTCTTCTGATTCAACAGGACCATTTTTGACTTTATCTTTAATACTAATTTTTTTATTCATTATAAATTATAAAAAGTTACAACATAAGTATTTAAATATTATTATATAATTATATATCAGCGTCATTGATTGCACAAACCAGCCCAATTTAATACTATTTTAAGATATTTTAGCATCACCGGCATGAATACCATTCTTGAAATACAAATGACAATCATTTTTTTAAGGATTTTTTACTTCTGCGGATTACAATTCCTACTGTAGTCTATATATATGTCATATTATGTATTATCGTGGAAAACCGTATAATCGCCGGTTAGAAAGTAAAGAACTCTGTCTCCTATATTTACCGACTGATCACCCATTCTTTCAAGATAGCGGCTTGCAAGTGCAATATTAGTGATAAAGCTTATATCTTCTTTTTCCTTTTTTGCAGCAAATAATTTTTTAAATATCATCTTTTGGATCTTATCAACAGAATCATCGGATCTACCCAATCTTGATGCAAGCCTTGGATCTCTGTTTTTAAATGCTTCCAGCGCGCCTGCCAGTACGTTTTTTACAAGATTTTCCATTTCGATTAAAAGGCCTACAGTACTTTTATCCAGACTTTTTTTCTCCTTTTCTTTTGAAAGCCGCTTGATAATCCTGGCTACATTCACGGCGAGGTCACCAATTCTTTCCAGGCTTTTAATTATTATACTTACTGAGTGAAGAAATCTAAGGTCAAATGCGACCGGCTGGTGTTCTGCCTGGATAACTATACATTTTTCCTCAATGGAAATATCATACTCATTTATTCTTTCGTCTCTTTCTATTACCTCTTTAGCCAGGTCGACGTTCATTTCAAGAAATGCCTGCAAAGAATCATTTACTGCATCCTGGACAAGACTTCCCATGTCTACCACATCCTGGTTTATTTCATCAAGTTTCTTATAAAATATTCTTCTCATAATCAATCCCCGTTATTTAAAAATTATTAATCAGGCTACTCCCGCCTGCGCAGTCTTGCCCTGGCTCTTATAATTGCACCGGTTGCTGCAAATATCATCACCAGTATCAGCAGCACCAGAGCAGTCCCCCACTGCATATCTTCAGGGGCGTTCGGCATAGTAGTAGCAACCACAAACAGATGATAGGGTAGAGCCATTACCTGGCTGAATATGGAATTTGGCAGATCAGGCTTCATAAAAGCTGCAACTGTAAATAATATTGGTGCAGTCTCTCCTGCAGCTCTTCCGATACCTATGACAGAACCGGTAATTATTCCCGGCAGGGCCCGTGGAAGCACGATTTTTATAATCGTCTGCCATTTGGTAGCGCCCAGTGCTAGAGATGCTTGCCTATAAGTATCCGGAACACTTTTTAATGCCTCCTCTGAGGCTGTTATAATAACCGGAAGAATCAAAAATGCAAGAGTCAGGGAACCTGCAAGAATTGACTTCCCAAAACCGAAAAATATTACAAACATGCCCAGACCGAATAAACCAAATACCACTGATGGCACCCCTGACATATTTATTATTGAAAGTCTTATTATCCTTGTGATCCTGTTTCTTGCTGCATATTCGTTTAAATATATTGCAGAAAATACCCCGATCGGGAGTGCAAAGATTATAGTTCCCAGGACTAGATATAATGTACCTACAATAGCAGGCATTATCCCGCCTTCGCGCATACCTGATCTCGGTTTTTGACTGATAAATTCCCAGCTTAAAGCCGGTCCGCCCTTGACAATAAGATAAATTATTATGCCGAATACAAATGCTATTACAATAAAGCTTAGAAACAGCAGTACCGAATACCAAATATTCTGTTTTAAATACCTGTTTTTCATTTTTTTTCTATCATATACTTCTGATCCTGCCCACATACCTGTCAGCGATTAAATTTATCAGGAATGTTATAATAAATAGTATTAATCCAATAGCAAACAGAGCCGAATAATGAAGCCCTCCCTGGACAGTTTCGCCCATTTCTGCTGCTATAGTAGCAGTTATGGTCCTTACGGGCTGGAGCCATGAAAATACTATCCTGGGAGAATTCCCGGTTATCATCAATACTGCCATGGTCTCTCCGACTATCCTTCCCAGACCGAGTAAAACTGCGGCAATAATACCTGAAGAAGCGGTCGGCACCACTGTTTTAATAGTTGTCTCCCATTTCGTAGCCCCAAGTGCCAGAGATGCATGTCTTAATCTTTTAGGCACTGCATTTATTGCATCCTCTGAAATTGAGATTATGGTAGGGAGGGCCATAAATGCCAGCATTATGGACCCGCTCAATGCTGTAAGCCCTATACTGAGGCCGAACACATCTCTAATAATCGGTACAACAGCCTTCAAACCAATAAAACCTATCACAACAGAGGGAAGAGTTGCCAGCACTTCGATTATCGGCTTGATTGTTTCTCTTATCAATCTTGGTGCAAGTTCACCGATATAAATTGCAACTCCAACACCCAGAGGTACAGCTATCAATATGGCGCCAAACGCTACTTCTAAAGAGCCGACCAGAAGGGGGACAAAACCGAATTTCTCTACAACGGTAGGTGACCATTGAGTACCGGTCAGAAAATCAAATATGGGGTACTGAACAAAAAAGTTAATAGAATTATAAACAAGGAAAGTAAGTATAAGACCCAGTACTACAATAGAGATTATTCCGTTCAGCAAAACAAATTTCGCTATTAAAAAACTTTTTAAATCCCTGAATTTTATTCTTTTTCTTTTCAACCCAGTATCAAATGATATATGAAAATTTCTTTTTCAAATTTACGGAAGAGGTACAAAACCTGCGCTTTGAGAAAGGGCCTGGCCTTCGTCACTTAGAAGAAAGTCAAGATATGCCTTACCCATATCACTCAGGTCACCTTTCCTGTAATAGTTATAAAGCGGCCTTGATACAGGATAATCTCCTGTTCGTGCCGTATCAAGCGAAGGCTCTACACCTTCTACATTTACCAGCCTGGCCCCGTCGTCGACAGCTTCCTGCAGATATCCAAGACCAATATAACCTATTGCATTGTCGTTGTCAGCGACCGTGCTTACCACATCGGCATTTGACTGGAGGGCAAGAGCAGTAGATGCAAATGTGTAATCCTCAAACTCTTTATCGATCTGGACTACTCTTTCAAGGAAGTACTCATAGGTGCCCGAGGATGAGTCTCTGGAAGCCAGGACTATCTGGGTATCCGGTCCGCCTACCTCGCTCCAGTTTGTTAACTCGCCTCTGAAGATATCGGAAAGCTGCTCTATAGTCAGATCATCAACACCTGTTATATTACCACTGGTCACAACACATATTGCATCGATTACTATTTCTACTTCTACCAGTTCTACTCCCAGATCAGCGGCTTCATCTTTCTCTTTGTCTTTTGCTGCCCTTGAAGCATTACCTATATCATTTAATCCGTTTATTGCTTCGGATATTCCTGTTCCGGAACCCCCTCCGCTTACAGTAACTGACCCGCCGTATTCTTCCATGAAGGTTTCCGCTGCCAGAGTTGCAATGGGAAGTATTGTAGTAGAGCCGGAGATATTAAGCTCCTGGCCATCAAACATTTTTCCGGCTTCTTCATTTGTTTCTCCTGTAGCTGTTTCTTCTGCTCCATCACAGCCGGATAATACAATAGTCCCTATTAATAATACTGCTACGATAAGACTGATAACTGCCCATATTTTTTTTCTACTCATTGGCAATTTTTGCTCCTTTCTCATATAAAACAAGCTCCTATCTTTATCGGTCTTTTTCGCTCATAATCTTTTTTTGTGGAGCCCGCGATCGGACTTGAACCGATGACCTTTTCCTTACCGAGGAAATGCTCTACCATCTGAGCTACACGGGCAGTACAGTTTATTATTAAACGACAGTCTTATGGTGGAGGAGAGAGGATTCGAACCTCTGTAGGCATTCGCCGGCAGATTTACAGTCTGCTCCCTTTAACCACTCGGGCACCCCTCCTTCATGGAGCCGGCGATCCGACTTGAACGGACAACCTGCTGATTACAAATCAGCTGCTCTACCAATTGAGCTACACCGGCAAATCAATTTTGCCTAATCATTATTAATATACCCGATAATAATGTCAAGAAGTTAAAATTTTGAAATCCGAATGGCAGAGCGATATTATTAAAAATCCTCTAATCTCTTAAGAGCAATCCTTATAGCTCCTTCTACTGGATCAGTTAAAAGCGGTAGGAAATTGATCCCCGGAAAATCTTTCTTTAATCTGATTATTACCAGATTCTTGAAAAATTTTTTACACTTAAACACGCCTCCGACAAATATAAGGTCGAAATCTTTATCTTTAAACCCCAGTTTATTTGCTACAGTAGTAACAGAAATTACAGCTTCTTCTGCTTCTTCGGTCAATATATTTATACTTATTTTATCTCCCATTTGTGCAGTCCTGCATACCGTCTTCGAAAGTGCGCTGATCCTTCCCTTTGAAAACGGCTTATTGTATACCCAATCGTTCAAATCAACTATACTTTTCAGGTTCAAATCTTTTAGTATTGTACTGGACAGCAGAGTCTTTTCTCCCCGCCCATCATAAGCTTTCATTACTGCCTTTAGAGCTTTAAGCGCTGTTTGATATCCGCTTCCTTCATCAGCAAGGATATAATCCCATCCTGTTGCTTGTACCTTTTTTCCATCTTCATTGACTCCATAACAATTAGAACCGGATCCAGCAATAATTATAATCTTATTTTTTTTATTACTCCCTGCTTCAAGACCTATTATAGTATCATTACAGATCAATGTTTTTTTCTTATCCAGATGACCTACGAGCTTATCGTTAAATACAATACCGGTATAAATTTTTATGTCTTCCTCAGTATTATTACCTGCAAACCCAAAGCAGGAGCTTTTAAAATGAATATTTTCTGGTGACCCTATTTTTTTAATGGCACTAAATACAATATGGTTTAGATTTTCAGTGGCCTTTTTTATACCAACACTTTTATAACTGGTTGATCCTGAACCAGCTTCAGCAATCTTAGTTCCGGAAGCAGTCGCTATCCGGACTACAGTATTTGTACCTCCTCCATCAAGTCCGAGAATATAATCCATTTAATCCTCCCATTTTTTGTCTCTATAATTGATGCTTCCTACAAATAATATATTATTTTTCATTATTATCAAGTAGACATTCATATCTTTAATGATTAATTTATTAAAAAATTACGTTGTTTAAAAAAGATGTTAATTTAAATATAATTAAATAAGTACTATCATAACTATAGTTATAAATATATCTTCATATACTTTGTTAGAAAATAATAATTCAGGAGGATTATTATGGGACCTTCTGAGAGTATCAGAGAAAGTGTGGCAGCTGGTAGTTTCTACCCAGCTAGTCCTTATGGACTCCGTAGCCAGATAAATGAATTTTTGGATAATGCCGAATTATCAGATCTAAAAAATATAAAGGCGATTGTATGTCCTCATGCCGGATATATTTATTCGGGCCAGGTTGCAGCATACTCTTACAGGCAAATAGCCGGTAAAAAATTTGACAGCGTATTTTTAATAGCGCCTTCTCATTCAGAATATTTTGATTTTAGCTCCATCTACAGCGGGGATGCCTACAGGACCCCTTTGGGGCTGGTTTATATAGATAAAGAAAGAAGCAAAATACTTGCAGATAAAAGCGAAAGGATAAAATTATCCTTATATGGCCATAGAGACGAACACAGCCTTGAAGTGCAGCTGCCTTTCCTGCAGGTCCTTTTTGAAGATATAAAAATAGTGCCTATAGTAATAGGCCAGCAAAGCAGTCAAAATATAAAAGAACTTGGAAACTCCATAGGTGAGCTATTTAAAAATGAAAAGATATTGATTGTTGCCAGTACAGATCTATCTCATTATCATCCTTATGATATCGCTGTCACCTTAGATCAAAAAGTAAATAAGCTAATAAGTGATTTTGACCATGAAGCACTGATGACCGAATTTATAACAAACAATGCTGAAATGTGCGGCGGCGGCCCTGTAATCTCAGCCATGATCGCTTCAAAGATTTTAAGTGCAAATACCTCTAAAATCCTAAATTATAAAAATTCCGGAGATGTTTCGGGCGACAAAAGCGCAGTAGTAGGGTATCTGGCAGCGGCATTTTATAAAAAATAATTATTATTGACTATAAAATCTTATTTTAAAGATGGTTAAATATGGAAAGCATCAATCTTGCTCTGGAACATAAAAAAGCACTTATTAAAATAGCCAGGCAATCTATAATAAATGCCGTAAACGGGCGGAATACTCCGGATTACAAGATAGACGACGGCATATTAAAAACTGCATGCGGGGCATTTGTCACTCTCCACGACAGCAGCGGTAATTTAAGAGGCTGCATAGGCAATATAATCTCTGAAAGGTCTTTATGGGAAACTGTACAGAATATGGCTTTGGAATCAGCATTAAGAGATCCCAGGTTCCCTCCGGTCTCTCCCCCGGAACTTAATGGCATCAATATTGAGATTTCAGTACTATCTCCTTTAAAAAAAATTAAAAATCTTCAGGAGATAGAAGTGGGGAAACACGGACTGTTTATAAAAAAAGACTTCTACCAAGGCTTACTGTTGCCCCAGGTTGCAACAGAGTATAGATGGAACAGGACCCAGTTTTTGGAGCAGACCTGCTATAAGGCCGGTTTGAACAGCGGCTGCTACAAGCAGGATGATTGTGAAATTTTTATTTTCTCCGCGGTGGTATTTGGAGAAAAAGACCTGTGAGACTACCTGCTATATAAATAAATCAGCAATATTACGGTTTAATTTACTCACAATTATACCTATCAGACCGGGGCCGGTATGAGCTCCGATAACAGGAGTGCATTCCATAATCATGGTGTCCACACATCTTAAGGAAGATTTGATCTTTCTCATAATCCTTTCGGATTCCTTAAGAGAAAGGGTGTGTATTATAGAGACCAGTACCCACTTTTCTTTTTTAAAATCTTTTATGACTCTTTTGGTTATCTCTACCAGTGAGCCGTATCTTGTAACGGCTATTCCTATCATTTCTACTACTCCATTTGTAATTCCCAGTAGAGGCTTTATTTTTAAAATTCTGGATATAAAATTTGCAATTGCAGGAACTCTTCCGCTTCTTCTTAAATATTTTAGTGTATCTATGGTACCGTACAATTTTATATTATCTTTTAAAAAATCAAGTATGGCTAATATTTTTTCATAGGAATATTTTTTTAATACCGCTTTAGCTGCGACCAGGACCATAAAACCGGTACCCATAGCTCCGGACAGCGAATCGAATATTTTTATTCTTTTTTCTGCCTTGAGAAGCTCCCTTGCAATACGGGCAGATTTAATAACAGCCGATAATTTTGAACTTATATGTATGGAAAATATTTTTTTATATTTTTTAAGCAATTTTTCATAAACCTGGACAAAGTCTTGGGGTGATGGTGAGGAAGAAGTAAATATCGCTTTTTTTGATTTCTGAAGGTTATAGATCTCATTTGAGCTGATATTTATGCCGTCTTTGAATTCATTACCGTTGTAATGTATATAAATAGGAATAACAGTTATAGTGTATTTTTCCGCAACCTCTTTCGATATATCCGATGCACTGTCAGTTACTATTGCATACTCTTTTAAATTTCTTAGATCTTTGTCCATAACCGCCTGTAATACAGCTTCAATCTATTTAAAATAAAAAGGTTTTGACTTACTTTATGCTTTGCAGCAGCTTATATTCTTGTTATACCTTTAATCTGTTATTATATATTACCCTAATTAAAAACATAGCAAAACTAAATTTAATTTACTTTCTACTCATCTTATGCTGCCGTTAAAAATAGAGTCCAGAAGTTCCACTCTCTCTTCAGGGCTGGTTAACCTTGGCTGACTAAAATCATTAAGCATGGTGGTGATTAAAATAGTATTTATATGCTTACCTTTATAGAAGATATGTTTTGGGATTATTCCGGGGTTATTCTCTAAAATAGGCAACTGCTGTCCAAAAAATAGATTACCCAATCCATAATTTATTAAGCCTTCACCTCTAAACTCAACTCCCATCGGATGGTGGGACTGACTTCCGCTCACTATATCTGCTCCAGCGTCTATTATTCTTCTAAAATCATCTATCTGAGCAGCGGTGGGACTATAACTATAAGTTTCTTCATATTGAAAAGTAAATATTACCAGATAGCCTTTCCTTTTTAGATCTTTTATTAATCCTTCAAACTTTTTCATATCTTCCTCTTTGATCATCTCGTCCCAGACGTTTATACGCGCTGAACCCGGTGCATCTTCCGTAGCCCAGTTACTCTCAGGACCAAAGGTATTGGCACCTAGAAATGCTATTTTGTTACTTCCTATCTCAAAGAAAGCCGGCCTGTAGGAATCTTCAAGATTTCTTCCACCGCCAAAATATGGCCAGCCCTCTTGGTCATACATATCCAGCGTATAGTCCATCCACTCATTCCCATAATCGTTCATATGATTTCCGGTAAGTTCTATGACATCGGTTCCGACATATCTAAGAAGTTCCATATACTCGGGTCTGCTGCAAAAAACCAAGCTCTTAGGCCTTGTGCCATCGCAGCCTTCCACAAAAGGCAGTTCATTACTGATATGTGTAATATCAGCATCTCTCAAAACATCTTTTATCTCCTCTCCAGGAGATAGAACTCCATCACTTTCTATTTTTCTTGCCAGCTGCCTGACTATCGCCGTTACTCCGGTCATAATAACCGATGCAAGCTCTTCTGTATCCCTATTGGTAATCGAAATATCAGAAAGGTTTTTTTCTATCATGCTGGCAAGTTCGGGATCACTGCTCTTAATACTGATACCCACCGCCAACGGATAGCTCTCGATGTCCAGCTCCTTATCTAAAACAGACATACCATCCAGTTCAAGCACCTTATACTCTTTATCAATATCTTCAAAGGGGATTATTGAAAAACTATTATCATCCTCTATATCCGTTGGGATCTGCCACTTGTAAACCGTACTTATTCTATCATTTCCAGCTGGTCCCAAAACTTCTTCAAGAATCCTGTAGACTTCTTCTGTTACAATTAGCTCGGGTTCTGAGCCGTCTATTGAAAGGTAATTTAGAACTTCGCTCTCTCCCGCCCAAAATCTTTTTATATCCTTATAGGATATATCATCAAAGTTTCTAAAAAAAGAAACAACCGGTGCCAGAATGTAAGAGATTTTTAAATCTCCGCTTCTGTCATTTATTTCAACCCATACATCGGAATCTTCTTTTTCATATACTATTATTGTTTCATCAATTGTTTCATCAAAGATCCTGTCCAGCTCATATTCCACCTCATCTCCTATAAAATCCGGAACAGCCTCACTTATCCAGATATTTACCGTAGCGGTTTCTTCCACCTCTTCCACCTCAGTCACTTCCGATACACATTCTTCATCTGAAGCAGTGCCACTGCTACTGCCGGTAAAGATATTACATGAAGTAGATGCTCCAAGTATGATCAGTAATATTAAGAATGCTGCAGTAAACAGAATGGGTAATTTCTTGTTTCTCATTTCATTGTAAGTTTAGTTAATAGATTAGTATAATTCTATATTTTTACAGTTAAAATTTAAAGAAAATAAAATCACCGTTAATTTTAATTAAAAAGTGTTATAATTATTTTTTAAAAAATTATAATTTCGAAAAATAGGAAGCCTTAAAGAAAGGAAGAAAGATGCTATTAAGAAAGGGAGCCGAAATAAAAGGGGCAAAAAATGTTACTGTTATTGCCGAGGGAGTCAAAATAGATGGAAAAATCAACTGCCCAGGATCGGCAAGAATTGATGGTTCGGTTAAAGGTGATATCGTAGTAGAAAATGAAGTAATAATTGGAAAAGAAGGAAAAGTAGATGCCAAGATGAAAACCAAAGATGCCGTAGTGGCCGGCAGTTATAAAGGAAACATGATTGCTACCGGAGAAGTTGAGATCACTGCCACCGGTAAATTTGTCGGCAATCTGACTCAAAAGGATGCACTTCTCACTATTGCCAAGGGAGGGCTGTTTAAAGGAGAGAGTCTGGTGGGCAATACTGAAGTCTTTAAACCAAAAGAGGAAAAAAAAGTCATTTCTACAGACCTGAAGAATAAAAGGATTTAACTTTTAATAAGTTCAATGTTTCCCCAGACACCCAGCTTATCATTTTTTACGATTATAATGCCTTTTATGTCTTCTATTGTTTTATAACTGTTTATAGTTTTTGAAATATCCTTAGAACTGTTAATATTATTCGCTACCGAAGTGGCAGCTCCATCAGCGCTGAGTGTTGACTCAGCCAAAACTGTGACCAGATCACTCTTGCCCATGCTAAGTGAATGTCCAAAGCTCCCTGATGAAGAGCAAAGCCCGCACGGCATATCATCTGTCTTTACTCTTAAATATATCTTATCCGCAAAATTCTTATTTTTTAAATATACGCCCACATCTATATCCTCATCGCTTTTTATAAAGACATCTCCGCCGTTCTCTATTATCAGGCAGCTGCAGAAATCATCCAGGCCGGAAGCTATGAAATCACATACTGCCCCGGCAACAGAAGCCATAGGGCCGACATTAAAAACAGCTGATTTTTCGCACATTCTTTTTATCACAGGATGGTACTGTGGTCTACTTTCCACCGGTGACAGGCTCTTCTGAAAAGAAGGATTTTCTTTTATATGTGATTCCAGAACAGAGTAGATTTCTTTGATAAGCTTTTTTAGCCTGGCCCCCACATCTTTATCGCTGCTGACCAGAATATCACTATATTTATATAAGATCCTCCAGTTATACTTATGTTTACTTCTGATCTTATTTCTATATATGCTTTTATCTTCATCGGGCCCGTAATCCGGCAACCTTTCGATATTTATATCATAGCTGTTTACCATTACCCAAAGATCACTTTTTCCTAAAGCTGCTGTAATATAAAAAAACCAGAAAAATAATCGCAAGATATATAACAGTGGTGACTATCAGCATCACCCAATTAACCGAATCAAACAAATACATGGTCAATATTAAAACTGGTATTAAAAAAACAGTTGCAACAATACTTAATATCAGCGGATTTCTAAACTTTGGATTCACTGGTTCTTTTAACCACCTCTCTATAAAACACAGCTAGATTTTCTTTTAAATCAAGCCTTTTTAAAAATTATATTATATAGTAAATCAAAAATCTATTTTTACTGACCGGCTGAATATTGGCAAAATAGCAATATTAGAGTATTATATTTTACTAAATCAAAATCAAAACCCAAAGATCTTATGGTAAAAACAATAGAAGAAATAAATGAAAAAATAAAAAGCGGAAAAGTTCTGGTACTAAATGCCGAAGAGATAATCGATTATGTCAAAGAAAAGGGCATAAAGAAAGCAGCTAAAGATGTAGATGTTGTAACAACTGCAACTTTTTCGCCTATGTGTTCCTCGGGTGCATTTCTAAACTTCGGGCATTCTGATCCTCCCATCAGGATGACTAAGGTATGGCTGAATGATGTACCTGCATATGCTGGGATAGCTGCTGTAGATGTATATATCGGTGCAACAGAAATTTCCGAAACAGAAGGCATGGACTATGGAGGGGCGCATGTGATTGAAGACCTGATTGCAGGAAAACCGATAAAATTAAAGGCAATAGGAAGTGGAACCGATTGTTATCCCAGAAGAGAGATCGAGACCTATATAACCAAAGATACTATAAACCAGGCTTATCTCTTTAATCCCAGAAATGCATACCAGAACTACACGGCAGCCACCAACTCGTCTAACAGGACTATTTATACCTATATGGGAAAACTGCTTCCCAATTTCGGTAATGCCACCTATTCCAGTGCCGGCCAGCTCAGCCCTTTGCTTAATGACCCTTATTACAGGACTATCGGGATAGGCACGAGGATCTTTCTGGCAGGAAGCCAGGGTTATGTTTCCTGGCACGGCACTCAGCATAATCCGGGCAAAGAAAGACTTGCAGATGGTGTTCCCTGCGGCCCGGCCGGAACTCTTGCTGTTATCGGTGATTTAAAGAAGATGTCACCAGAATACTTAAGAGCGTGTACTTTCCACGGCTACGGCGTCACTATATTTATGGGCATCGGTATCCCGATCCCTGTCATTGATGAAGAAATGGTGGAATTTTTAAAAATCAAAGATGAGGATATATATACCGAGATTTTTGATTATTCGGTCCAGAGAAGGAACAAGCCCTCTTATGGAAAGGTAAATTACGGTCAGCTCAGAAGCGGTAGAATAAAGATCAACAATAAAAACGTTCAAACAGGATCGATTTCAAGTTATTCCAAGGCACTGGAAATAGCAAATGTACTAAAAAGGGAAATAAAAACTGGTAAGTTTTACTTAACCGCCAGTGTTGCATCTATCCCCCTGGATGAAGAAATCAAAAGTCTTGATATCCTAAGCAAGGAGGAACTCTGATGATAAAAAGAAAACTGGTATTGAGTTTCCCTGAAAATATTGTAACAAAGCCGATCACTTATAGACTGGTAAAGGAGTTTAACCTGGAATTCAATATCCTTAGAGCTGAAATAACCCCTGATATGGAAGGGAAGATGCTAATCGAGCTAAAGGGTGATAAAGACAAAATAGAACAATCGATCAAATACTTAACCGATACCGGAGTTTCAGTCCAGGAGGCCGCAAAAGATATAATAATAGATAAGAACCTTTGCGTGGACTGCGGGGTTTGTACTTCAATCTGTATCACTCAGGCAATCAGTCTTGATAATAAAACTTCCAAGCTGAAATTCAATAAAGAAAAATGTATTTTATGCGAGTTATGCCTGGACTGCTGTCCTGTCTCTGCAATAAAGGTCAATATCTAAATCTGATACCCTATCATTACGATTCATAGACTTCAAACTCGTCTTTAGATGCTCCACACTCAGGGCAAACCCAATCATCAGGTAGATCTTCAAACTTTGTCCCTGGTTCTATGCCTCCGTCAGGATCTCCTTTCTCAGGATCATAAATATAACCGCAAACCTGACATTCCCATTTTTCCATTCCCGCTCCTTTTCTAATTTTAAGTAAACCAATGGTGATCAAGTATAAATATTCAGAATCAAATACTGCAAATATTTTTACCTCTTTGTAGTATAATAATATTGTAAATTTTTTTTTTATACAACTGGGACTATATAAATTAAGTTACTTAATGTTCAGGCAAACACAGGTTAATAAATTTATAATTATAATTATATTTGCAGCATTATTTTTTCTTACGGCTTCGGCCGGAAGTTATGCCGCTGATGATGTAAACATAGACAGCAGCACAGATCATACGGAAATCAATAACTTTTATATATGCGAGGTCAAAGACACCATAGATCCTCCTATATCAAACCACCTGAGTAAATGCTTAAAAAAATCCTATGATTCTACATACGGCCTGATCATATTAATGGACACCCCGGGAGGACTTGAAGCATCAATGAGAGAAATAATAATGAATATGTTAAACACTGATATTCCGGTTATTGTATTTATTTATCCTGAAGGCGCCAGGGCTGCTTCTGCAGGGACTTTCATAACTTATGCCGGTGATATAGCTGTTATGGGACCATCCACCAATATAGGAGCTGCTCACCCTGTAAACTTAGGCACTGAACAGGTTTCCCAGGATATGATGGAAAAAGTCACCAATGACCTGGCATCTTTTATAAGAAATCTCGCTGAATCAAAGGGCCGCAATTCCGATTGGGCAGAAGAGGCCGTAAGAGAGAGCGTCTCCATTACCGCCGTGGAGGCATTAGAGCTTGGAGTAATAGATATCACCGCTGAAGACATAGAGGATTTACTGGCAAAAATAGATGGAAGAATCCTGGAAAAATCGGGTAAAACTTTTATCTTTAATGGAAAAGCAGCTAAAACTGAAAAAATAGAAATGAGCTTCATCTCCCGGTTTCTGCATATTATTGTTAATCCCAACATTGCTTACATATTATTTATCATAGGAATATTTGGTATAATCTATGAATTTTCTCAGCCCGGTCTGGGTGTTTCCGGTGCAATCGGCGTCTTATTTATAATCTTAGGGCTGTATGCATTCAGCATCCTTCCCATAAACTATGCCGGGCTAGCCCTGGTAATTTTAGCCATAATCCTATTCGTTCTGGATGTAGTCATCGGTTTAAGCGGGGTACTTTCAATAGCAGGTATCGCCTCACTTCTTATAGGATCCTTTTTATTGATTGACACTGACGCTCCTTATCTTAAAATAGCTACAAGCCTTATAATCAGTGCTTCAGTTGTCGTATCTGGTTTTTTGATCATCGTAATCAGGGCTACCTATAAGGTACACAGGCAAAAACCAATCACCGGTGAAGCAGGGATTATCGGGGAAACAGCAGTAGTATGCCAGGACTTGAATCCAAAAGGCCTGGTGAAAGTATACGGCGAGATATGGAAGGCTGTATCCCAAAATGGTAAAAAAATTAAAAAAGGCCGGGAGGTCGAAATATTATCTTTGAAAGGACTTACCTTACAGGTTAAAATATTAAATAAAAATAATAACAAAAAAGGGGGTTAAAATGTTAGTTGGTCCGACAATAGCAATCATTTTCGGTGTGGTTATCTTACTGATCATACTGATCTCAGCTATTAAGATCATGAGAGAGTATGAAAGAGGTGTAATATTCAGATTCGGTAGATTAAGAGGAACAAAAGGTCCCGGTATATTCCTGATAATTCCATTTGTGGACAAGATGATCAAGGTAGACCTGAGGACAGTGACTATGGATGTACCGCCCCAGGATGTAATCACCAAAGACAATGTCCCGGTGAAGGTAAACGCAGTTATATATTTCAGGGTAATGGATCCTGCAAAAAGTGTAGTTAAAATCGAAAGATACATGGTAGCGACATCTCAGATAGCCCAGACCACACTAAGAAGTATCTTGGGCCAGGCGGAGCTGGACGACCTGCTTTCCAGGAGAGATAAAATAAATAAGGATCTTCAAAAAATAATAGACGAGCAGACAGATCCCTGGGGGATAAAAGTCTCAGTTGTGGAGGTCAAAGATGTAGAGCTTCCTCAATCCATACAGCGTGCATTTGCCAGACAGGCTGAAGCCGAAAGGGAAAGAAGGGCAAAAATAATCAATGCAGAAGGAGAATTCCAGGCTTCCGAAAGGTTATCCGAGGCAGCAAGAGTGCTGAGTAAACACCCGATTTCAGTACAGCTAAGATTTTTGCAGACGTTAAAGGAAATAGGAACAGAACAGAACTCAACCATTGTATTCCCTGTTCCTGTCGATCTTATTCAATCTTTTATTGATAAACTTGGTAAAAAATAAGGGACTTTGAATAAATTGCCTGAAAAGAAAATTTTTGGTAAATATACCGTTCACAAGATCCCTGGTAAAAAAACTGTTCTTAGATTACTGGAAAAACGTGATCTGAAAAAGTGCCTTGACTGGTTAAAAGACCCTTCGGTAAATATGTATTTGAGTCAGAACTTTAGGGAATATGATGAAAAAAAGGAACTAAAATGGTTTGAATTTATTCAGGGTTCTAATAATGACATAGTCTTTGCTATTGAAGATATTAAAACAAATCTTCATATCGGCAATTGTGCCCTGCATAAAATAGACTGGGAAAAGGGCAGCTGTGAACTGGGCATTATGATTGGTAAAAAGGATTACTGGGACAAAGGTTACGGCTCTGATGTGATAAAAAATATCATAAATTTTTCACTATCCAATCTTAAACTCACAAAAATTATTCTAAATGTATACAGCTATAATAAAAGGGCGATTAAAGTATATAAAAGATTCGGATTTAAAATAATTCAGATTCAAAATAAAGACCACTTTTACGATGGAAAATTCTGGGACACCCTGGTAATGGAGTTCGGAGAAGGATAGAATCGGGCAACATTTATATTTAAATATAATTATTTTAGATAATGTAGAACTTCTAATATATTATCTATACATAATTCTTAAACTTTATATTAATATTTGTATTAAGTATAAAACTGCTTGTTTTCTAATAATCCTTTTTTATGCTAATATTTCCACATCTATAATAAAATAATGAAATTATGTATACATACAGAAGAAGAAGATTTGGTCCCAGTTCTATCTTTTTCATAGCGGTTTTTACATTAACCGCTGTAGGAATGGGGTGCCTTGCTTATATAAATAAGGGAAAATTCTGGGATATCTTACCTTATGTCTGCATACCAGTAATTGTAATAAGCATTATACTTATAATATTTAATTTCGTAAGGAGAACCAGGGGAAATTATTTCTTTACTTTATTCTTTTTATCTTTTCTTATAGGATTGATACTATCATATGTTTTTGGTCCTTCGGTTCTAAATGACAAAGCACAGGAGAGTCATGACAGCGAAGCTTATGCCCAATCTATTGATTATTATAATACACTTTTAGAAAACTACCCCGGCAGCAGCCTTGCAGGAAATGCTCTGGAAAAGATTTCGTACTCCTACTATTCAAATGCTGATTACCAGAAAGCAATTATCAGTTTTGAAGAAGCAATAGATTCAGGAATAATAAGCGGCAGTGACCTTGAAGTAAAAAAGATTTTTGAAGACTGCTATTTTAAATTAGCGCAGGATAATTTCAGCAGTGAAAATTACAGCCAGGCAGGCGAAAATTACCTAAACGCAGTCGAAGTACTCAAAGAAGTCAATAAAGAATTTACAAATACAAATGAAGCTTTTATTGCACTATATAAAATACCGGAATATTTATATAGTGCAGCATTGAGTTTTAACAAAACAGATGATCTGGAAAGTTCAATAGAAGCACTTGAAGAAATAATTGAAAATTATGATAATAGCGAATATTTCAATCCTGCCGGCAATCTTTTATTTGATCTTTATATCGAACAGGCGGTAGAAATGGCAGACAATTTCGATTATACCTCAGGAATTGAAGAGTTCCTGAAAGTCCTGGATCTGGAAGTTGAAGATAAATCTTACAATGACATATCAAGCAGTAAAAAAAGGAAGGTATTTTACAATATACCAACCGATACCCTTAAAAATGCTGCTTCAAATAAATATTCCTCCGGCAGCTATAAAAAAGCAGCATTCCTTTATGAATTAATCATTGAATACAATCCAGAATCAGAGGAAGAGTTAGACCCCTTACTTATTGACTCTAAAATAAAATCAATAGCCGCGTCAGATCACAGTACATTTACAGTATCCGCTCCCGAGCGAAAATTATGGGGCCAGGAAAAAAGTATATTGATAATTGAAAACAATACCAGGTTTGACCTGACCGTATATCTAAAAGGCCCTGAATCTATAAAAATAAAAGCTGAAAAAAATTCCTCGGTTGAAACAGAAATCACTGCCGGTATGTATGAGGCTGCATCTGAGCTTGACGATCATGAGATTTTACCGTGCTACGGTATGGTCACTTACGATGAGGGGCAGAGATACAGAGAAGAATATACAATCTCTGACTAATATATTATTTAATTCTCTTTAAGCTATCATCGATTAATACCTTTAAATTTTTATCCAGAAACCCCTTTACATAACTAAAGTCACTATTACGGTCAACATTACAGTTAGCTTCCATCTCACTTAGGAGTCTATTAAATACATCTAAAGCAGAATCTATCTGCTGCTTTGTCATTTTTTCATCAGCCAGCTTTAAATCCTTTACAATTTTATCTACAGCCGTATTAAACTTGTTATAGTTATCTCTAAGCGTTCCAGTTAATCTTGCTTTCTGCCAGAACCATGTTCCACTATTCTTTTTGTTATATAAACCAAAGAGACCGAACAGATAACCCAAATCGATATCACTTAACGTACATATATTCTTAATCACATACATTCTTCTGGTCATATACGGCGCCCTATTTAATTTTTTAAAATCAATCTCATCCATCGTTTCTTTCACAATATTTTTCTTATAATATTTATATTAACATTAAATCAATTACAATAATATTTCCATATACCAAACTTATTTTATTTATTATAACTTAAGAAACTATAATTATTCACTTTTAATCAAAAACCTTAGTAATCTTTCCTTACCTTTCTTTATTCCTATTCTTTCTGTAACAGCTATTTTAAAATTACCGCCCTCTTTTTGGCAATCAAATATATATAGTCCGTTATCTCCTGATACAATATCAGCCCCATTATCCTTAATATTTATCCCCAATGCTATAGTTAATTTGCCCGGTCCATCTGCAGGATTAATGTCCTGACTGATCTTTCTTCTCTTTTTCATAATATCAATCCCCCAAATCGGTTTTAAGCCTCTTATCAATACTGCACCCGGTCTACCTTCTGCTTCAGTTACGACATTTAATAGATAATACATCCCGTAGCACAGATAAACATAAGCAGTGCCCGGTTTTCCAAACATTATCCTGCTTCTGCGTGTTCTACCGCTGTATGCATGGCTTGCAGGGTCATCCTGGCCGTAATAAGCTTCTGTTTCAATGATTATTCCACCCACTATTTCCGGCCCGCTATACTTTATTAATGCTCTTCCCAGCAGTTCTCTTGCTACTTTTGAAGTATCTCTCCCGTAAAATCCCCTGGTCAATATATTTTTGGCTAAAGTTTCCATATAATATTCATTCCTGATATTCAATTTTTTTTAAAATTATACATATAAATTTAATAGAATATAATAGTAATCTTATTTTCAAAATTTTAAACACTATCTAAAATCCCTTTTCTGAAAATAGAATCTCTTATATTTAATAAAAATTTTTTTATTGAAATAGAAAAAAAAATTTTGTATATTACATAACAATATTGCTAAAAAAATAAAATAGAAAGGAACCCTATGGAAGTAAAGATTGATAAAGAACTCTGCACCGGGTGTGGTTTGTGTGAGGAAACATGTCCGGATATTTTTAAATTAAATGAAGATGAAGAGGTAGCAGAAGTCATCAAGACAGATTATGAAGAAAGCGATGAAGAGTGCATCGAAGAAGCTTTAGAAAGCTGCCCGGTAGAAGCGATCTCAACCGATTAGTCTATATTAAAACATTCAATAATAAAAAGTATTACTGTCAGAAAAGATGGGTTTAATAAGATTATACTGTCTTTAATCCCATTAATTTATTTCTTACTTTTTTTATATATTCCGTTGGATTATCTGACCTGTAAATAGCGGTGCCCATAACCAGAACATTTGCACCTGCACTGACTACATCCGGAGCAGTATCAATATTGATCCCCCCGTCAACCTGAATGTCTATGCTCTTTTTTAAACTAGAAGAATATCTTTTGTATTCTTCGATCATTTTCCTCAAGCTTCTTATTTTATAGATCATTTCAGGTATGAATTTCTGCCCCCCGAATCCGGGATTTACGGTAAGGATCAGTACCATATCAATGATTCCCAAGACATTCTCTATAAAGCATAGAGGTGTGGAGGGATTCAATGCAACCGCAGCTTTCTTTCCAGCATCTTTTATATAATTCAAAGTGCGGTTCAGATGAGGACATTCTTCAGCATGAACATTTATCAGATCTGCACCGCTGTCTATAAAATCGTCCAGCAGCCTGTCAGGTTTTTTGACCATAAGATGAACATCTAAAAAAAGCCTGGTACTTTCTCTTAAACATTTTATAATAGGAGGGCCGATAGTAATATTCGGAACAAAACTGCCGTCCATAACATCCACATGAAGCATGTCCACTCCTGCTTTTTCGACCTTTTTGATCTCACCGGCTAAATCTGCAAAATTGCTGTTCAGAATAGACGCGGAGATTTTTACATCCATTTTTCTACCCGGTACACCTTTCCTTATATTGTTTTAAATTATGATATGGATTATAACATAATCTTTAAATAATTTTTCAGGTTTGAAAAATAAATCTTTGACTTTTGCCAGAAAAAGCTTGGCATTTTAGGCCGACTTTAGTATATTTTATAGTTAGCTTTTTGATTTTTTGAAAATATATTGATTTTCGAGGATGGGTGAAATCCCCTACCGGCGGTTAGAGTCCGCAACCCTGTTTATTTAGGCAGGCTGACTTAGTGTAATTCTAAGACCGACAGCTATAGTCTGGATGGGAGAAAATTTTTGACTTACTTGATTATAAAGCCATGGATTTTCTCCATGGTTTTTTTGTTTAAATATACAAATATGGTATGGATGATAAAGAGCACAATAATTTTACAAGGGAAGATAAAAAATATATGGAACTTGCCATAAAAATCGCCGAAAAGGGTAGGGGGAGCACAAAACCCAACCCTATGGTCGGGACTGTTATCACAAAAAACGGCAGGATCATATCTTCAGGCTATCACAGGCAGGCAGGTCTGCCGCATGCTGAAATAGAAGCCATAAATAATTCCAGGCAGTCTCTTGAAAACTCTACCATGTACGTAACACTCGAACCATGTACATTCCAGGGAAAAACACCACCCTGTGTAAATGAAATTGTAAAGCACCGGTTCAAAGAGATAATCATCGGATGTATTGACCCCAATCCTAAAGTCAACGGCAGGGGAATAATATTCTTAAAAAAAGCAGGAATAAAAGTAAGAAGTGGACTTCTGAAAGACAAAATAAAACTTCAAAATGAAGTCTTTTTTAAACAAATAAAGACAGGGATACCTTTTGTTTGCTGCAAAATCGCTTCGAGTATTGATGGCAAGTTAGCTGCCAGAACCTCCGACTCCAGATGGATAACATCGGAAAAATCGAGGATGCGGGTCCAGGGCCTCCGTAAAGAATATGGTTGTACGCTTACAGGAATAAATACAGTACTGGCTGATGATCCCTATCTTTTCCCAAGAAATAATCTTAAAGGCCGCCCAATAAGTTTAAATAAAAATTATAACAGTCAAAAATTTTACCGGGTAATTCTTGACAGCAGCCTCAGGATCAAACCGGATTCTAATATTATAAAGACTTCGGATATGGCAAAAACAATTATTTTTACCGGGAAAAAGCAAATGAAAATATCAGAAGATAAAATTAAGGAGTTTCGTAAAAATAATATCGATGTGCTACAGGTGGATAAAGAAACCGGGGAAACTTTCTGTCTGGATATTTTAAAAATACTTAAAACTCTGTATAAAAAATACGAAATAACTTCCCTACTTTTAGAATGCGGCCCGACTCTTATCACTTCATTCCTTAAAAGGGATCTAATAGATAAATTTATTTTTTACTTTGCTCCAAAAATCATAGGAGGGGACAGTAATTACAGTATGTTTGGGAGCCTTGGTATAGACAGGGTAACAGATTGTATAAACTTAAGATTTGAAAATATAAGAAGGACCGGGAGTGATTTGGTAATCACCGCCTATCCTTTAAAAGACTAAACATTTAAAATCAGGTGTTTCTATGTTTACAGGACTTATAAAAGAAACCGGCAGAATAAAAAAAATAACCGGTAAAGGTCAGGACAGGGAAATCGAGATCCAATGTAAAAGAGTCTTAAAAGACTTAAACGCCGGTGATTCCATATCGGTGGACGGCGTTTGCCTAACTGCTAAAAGTACAGGCAGCGATAGTTTTACCTGTGATATCTCTTTCAGCACCTTAAACACTACTACTTTTAAATATTGCAATTCAGGTGATGAGGTCAACCTTGAAATCCCTCTTACTTCAGCCGACAAACTTGGGGGGCATCTGGTAAGCGGCCACGTTGATTGTATGAGTAAAGTTTTAAAAATAATAAGTATTGGAAAATCATATCTTATCAATTTTGGACTTCCACCTGAAATCCGTGAATTTGTGACTCCAAAAGGAGCCATAGCCGTTGACGGGATCAGCCTTACTGTATCTGAAGTTGAAAATGATATCTTTAGCGCAGCTATAATTCCTTATACTTATGAAAACACAAACCTGCGCCATAGAAGACCAGGAGATATGGTCAATATTGAAGTAGACATGGTTTCCCGCTATATCGTAAATTATTTACAGCAAAAACAAATGGACAATAAAGATTTACAAAAAACAAAAGATAAAGTATTTAAGGAGAAGCTTGAAAAATATGGATTTAAAAAAAAGGAAAAATAAAGTCCGTTTTTATTCTATCGATGATGCCATAGATGACATAAGGTCCGGAAAAACAATAATCATAGTCGATGACAGATCACTGCATAACGAAGGAGTATTTTTCCAGGCAGCAGAAAAAGTGACCTCAAAGTCGGTAAATTTTTTTATGACCCATGCCCGCGGCTTGATATTTTTACCCTGTGAACGAAAAAGGCTAAATCAGTTAAAGATACCCATGATAAGCCGGGATTTTGAAGATTCTTCTACCAATCTTGGTGCTCTGGCTGTATCTATAGACGCCAGATCGATCAGCGGCAGTGGTGTTTCAGCCGGAGACATAGTAAAGACTATAAAAACCTTTATTGGCCCCAATACCAATCCTGATGATATTTTAATACCCGGCCATATTTTTCCTCTTTGTTCCAATAACGGAGGTATTCTTATAAGAGCCGGCCATACGGAGGCCGCTGTTGATCTGGCAATAACGGCAGGTTTGTATCCGGCCGGGATCATCTGCGAGATCATCAGAGAAGATGGTGAAGTGGCACTTCTTCCCGACTTGATTAAAATATCAAAAAAATTTGATCTTAAAATAGTGACCATTGAAGAACTTATAAGATACAGAAAAAGAAAAGAAAAGTTGATAGAAAAAGTGGCCGAAGTAAACCTTCCTACCAAATGGGGGGATTTTAAAGCTGTTACCTACAAGTCAATTATAAGCCCCGAATTTCATATAGCTTTTATAAAGGGGGAAGTAAGAGGTAAAAAAAATGTCCTGGTAAGAGTACACTCCCAGTGTCTTACCGGTGATACCTTTGGGTCTAAAAGATGTGACTGCGGGGAACAACTTGACACTGCATTTAAAAAAATAAACAAAAAAGGTTCAGGAGTTCTTCTTTACATGTCTCAGGAAGGAAGAGGCATAGGGCTATGTAATAAAATGAAAGCCTACGAGCTTCAGGAAAAAGGGCTGGATACTGTTGAAGCAAACCTCCATCTCGGTTTTGATGCCGACCTGAGAGATTATGGTATCGGAGCACAGATACTTTCCGATCTCGGTCTTACTACAATTAATATTATGACCAACAATCCGAGAAAGATAGTAGGTCTGGAAGGATACGGGCTCAAAGTGACCAAAAGAATACCGATAACCATCCCTCCTAATAAAAACAATAAAAAATATCTATTAACAAAAAAGAATAAATTAAAACATATGTTAGACTAAAAGTCAGAAAGGAAGATCATGAAAAAATATGAAGGTAAGCTAAATGCAAAAAAGCTCAAGATAGGAATAGTTATAAGCAGGTATAATGACTTTATAACTTCAAAACTGCTTGACGGGGCACTGGACTGTTTGCAAAGGCATCAATGCGAAGAAAGTAACATTGATATAGCCTGGGTACCCGGTTCATTTGAAATACCACCTGCAGCAAAGATAATGGCTGAGTCAAAAAAATATGATGCTATCATATGCCTGGGTGCAGTCATAAAGGGTGATTCATCACACAATCAATACATTGCAAGCGAAACTATCAAGGGAACAGCAAAGATCAGCTTGGACCTTAACATCCCTATTGCTTTTGGAGTCATAACTCCCGATAATCTGGAACAGGCTATTGAAAGAGCCGGTACTAAAAGGGGAAACAAGGGCTGGGATGCAGCATTGAGCGCAATTGAAATGGCAAACCTGTTTTTAAATTTAAAATCTTAGTTTTTACTGACTTAAAAGCGATTAAAACACACATTACAGGACGGCACAGCTGTTTATAACTACCTCTTCGCTGATAAGGATAAAATTTTTTAAAATATTGCTTGTAATTTTTTTATTCATACCTTAGGATTGTATTGCAACTTTTTTAACAATTATTTCTTATTACAATGCATTTATTTTTATTATACCAGTACTTTGTTTTGTCTATTCTTGTAATATTCCTGATTAACTTTATTTTAAACAATATTTTTTTTAAAAATATTGCCGGCTATTCACTCCCGGAATCTTTTATTAAACGACCCCCCCTGGTATCAATAATGGTCCCTGCCAGAAATGAAGCTGAAAATATAAAAATGTGTGTTACATCTTTATTAAAACAGGATTATGCCAATATAGAAATACTGGTACTGGATGATAATTCTACCGACGATACTTCACTGATCGTCAAAAGGATTGCAGAAAAGGACAGCAGGGTAAAGCTTATTACCGGTAAGCCATTAAAAGACGGGTGGATCGGAAAAAGTTACGCCTGCCATCAGTTAGCAAAACATGCAAGAGGAAGATATTTTCTTTTTACAGATGCAGATACGCTGCACTTTAAAAATGCAGTTTCCAGCACCATCGGCTGTCTTATAAAAAACAAGTTAGATGCACTCTCTGCGATCCCAAAGCAGATAATGGTCGGCATACATGAGAGATTGGTAGTAACCTGGGTTCATTTTGGGATCCTCAGCCTTTTACCTTTGATTCTCATAAAGAAATCAAAATATCCACTGTTTTGTACTGCAAACGGGCAGTGCATGTTATTTAAAAGAGAGGTTTACAGAAAAATAGGAGGGCACAAATCAATAAAGACTAAAATCCTTGAAGACATACATATATCAAAACAGGTAAAAAGACATGGATACAGATTTATGTTATTCGATGGAAGTAAAAACATATACTGCAGAATGTACAGGAATTTCAGAGGACTTATAAAAGGGTTTTCAAAATTTATGTTTGCCGCTTTTGATTTCAAGGTTTTTAATATTGCAGTAGTTATTTTATTTATCTCAGTCATATTCTTATTTCCCTTTATTTTTCTTCCCCTGGGGATCTTGCTGTTTAACTGGCCCTATCCTATAGTCAATCTGATTATAATCCAGATTTTTATTGTCCTTACTATGAGAATAATACTTGCCATAAGGCTTAATAACAGAATTCTCGATACTTTTCTTCACCCTGTTTCAATGGTGTATATAATACTTCTTTGCATCAATTCTGTACTTCAGACAAAATTCGGAGAAGGAGCATACTGGAAAGACAGGGGCTATGATATCAGGTTTAGGTAATTGCTCCACATCATAACAAAAATAAATAAAAAAAATTAATTATTATTTACTCGGTTTTTTTTATGTTATATACTTTTAAAGTAATAATAATATGCACTGTTAAGTGCTTTTCCGGGATTAATTTTTAATCTTTATGCCAATAAGTGCCAAGGAAAGCATAAATAAACTAAAAAGTGAAGTTTCCAGCTGTAAAAAGTGCCTGGACCTGGTAAAAACCCGAAAACAGCCCGTTCCCGGTACCGGCTCTGCCAGAGCAAATATAATAGTGGTAGGTGACTGCCCCGGTGCCGATGGAGCTGAAAAAAAGGGTGTACCTTTTACAGGTGATGAATCGGGCAGATTCATGAAAAAAATATTTGACCAGACCAAACTATCCCTTGCCAAAGACCTCTATATTACTTACCTAGTCAAATGCACTCCTAGAAAAACGGTAAAGAAAAAGGGCGCCTCTTCAACAGAAACTATCCAGCCGCTTGTAAAACACATAAATAACTGTATCCCGTTCCTTACCAAGGAGATCTCCATAACCACCCCTCATATAATCGTCTCGCTTGGGCTTGATATCTCCAACATCATCCTGAATAGATTCTTCTCTGTTGAAAAAAAATATACCAATATGGAAAAAATACATATGAGAATATTTGAGAACCCCTCGTTTAAACTCGTCCCGTTTTTTGACCCCCGGGATGTAATTGTAAAAGGTGTTATTACCGAAGAAAGATATATAAAGGATTTTAAATCATTGGTCAAACTGTTAAAAATGGTTTAAAAGATTCAATCCTCAATAAGGTATATTTTTATTTTCCTCCTGCCGTATCTATAACAATCTTCCAGAGATTCAAAACATAAATCGACCCTGTTTCCCTTTATCCACCCTCCCGTATCAGCAGCTAAAGCTTCGCCGTAGCCGGGTATGTATATCCTGGTACCCAGCGGTATGATCCTTGGATCCACAGCAATGATACCTTTTCTGGCCCTCAGTCCTATTGCCGTTATACCATTGCCATTTATATCGTTGCCCCCCTTCCCGAAAGCATAATACGCTGTTGCGACCATATCCCACTCACCTACCAGGGTAAGACCGGGAGGCTGAATTTGCGCTATCCTCTTCCTTATTTCATTCAGGAGACCCTGGATTTCCGATTTTTCACCCTTTACTTTCTCCAGTAGAACCCTGTTTTCCGCAAGGCTTTTTTCAAGCTGCTGCTTTTCAGTAGTGATCCTTTCTCTAGTGGCTTCGATCTCAGCCTTTTTCTCTTCGGACTTTCTGCAGATCCTGTCATATTCTTCCTTTTCAAAGCGAAGCTGCTCTATTATTTCAGCCTCACTGCTCATAATATTTTTAAATAGGTAGATATTATTTACAACCTGGTTTAAATCTTTTGCGCTGATAATAAACCTGGCCACGTTATTATTGCCATACTTATATGAAAAAATTATCTTCTCACCCAGGACCGCCTTCTTCTCTTTAATACTTTTATCCAATTTCTCTCTTTCTTTATCAAGTTCTTCAAGCTGATCCTTCAGTGTTGAAAGCTCCTCATTTAAAGAATTAAGTTCGTTTTTTATATTTTCAATTTCTGTTTCAGATGCAAGTATTTCTTCCAGCAGTTCTTCTTCATCACCGCTTAATCTGGCAATTGCATTTCCCAATTCATTTAAAGTTATCGCCTGTAACTTTCCAGGAGAAAACAATATAATGGCAGTCAATGTCAAAAAAATAACTGCAGCTGCAGTTATTTTCCACAAACATTTCTTTGATACATCTATTTCTTTTAAAAATTTTTGCCTATACACTTTTTTTATGCAACATATAGCTTAAACGTAAAAGCAGTAAACCCGATTACTTAATAATAATTTTATTATATTTAAATATATTTTTATAGAACTAATCGATGATGCCTATTTTGGAAATCTATAGTGGCCGGTGATAGTCTCTTCCTTTAAAATGTCATTTTCTACCGTATATCCTGGATCGATGTAATTATATACTACCTTTGGTACTCCACTTCTTGTGGTATTATCGCAAATAATCCCGGCATTATCACTAAAGCCGTCTCCATCCATATCAAAAAAAACCACGTCTCCAGGAAGCCATGAGATCAAATTTTCTTCATCTAAAGCATTAAAAAAAATATCCAGGACTTTTGCATTCCGTTTAAAGAAGACCTCCAGATTCTGTATCCTGCGGTAATCGATATTGGGATCACAAAAACTCCGTCCCCATATCTCTTTTATGGGATACTCGTCAAAATTATTACCGATGTCTTCGTATACCAGATCCTTTAAACTAAAACCGGCTTCAAGGAAAGCTCTGGCTATAATATCCGAAGGGATCGCCAGATCCTCAGGAGGGTTACCGTTTTTAAAATAATTATTTTCTCCCTCTTCCACCCTTATAGTCCTGGCTGGATTATTCAGCTGGTCTTTTGCACCCTGCATGATATCTTTCTGGTCATTAATTCCGTCACTATCAGCATCACCTGTAATCGGGATATTATCCATATCTATCAACCTATATCTCGGCAGTAAATCGGAAAGAGCAGTGGAAGGTTCATGCTCTTTTTTAAAAGAAAATTTATTTACAGTTATAATAACTGCTATTGCTATAAGCAGTAACAGTATAATGATCAAAAGATGTCTTATATTTAATCTTTTTTTGTGTCTTACCAAGTTACTAAAGAAACTGCACCATAAATGACAATTGAATTTATATTAAAAAACAAACCCGGTTATGTTAAAGTCCATAATCCCAATATCAATACCTGATATCTCCATCAAACACTTTACCACAACAATCAATATAGCCAGGGTAAAAAAAGTAATATAAACATAGTAAAATTTGTGAAATATAATCTTTTCAGCTGTTCCTTCAGAGGGCCTTTTAAAAAACTTGGTTACTACCCTAAAAATATTTACCATAAGAAATATAAAAGTGACCGAGATCAAAGCCAGCAGTGTCATACCTATAGCCCCCATCGCAGAAATGTCTACACCGCCGGTAAAATACTTCCTAAACGGTAAAACATAAAGAGCTGTAACTGACCATGATAGAAATATAATAATAAGATTTATGCTTAGATAAACATTGCTCCTTCCTAACCCCCTTATTGCGGAAATGGAATCACTTCCTGTAAGTTTTTCAATTCTACTGAAAATAACATATACAGGTATAAAACTGAACGTTAAAAGAAATACATTTGCAATGTTAAGCCATCTCATTGAAAGACTGCTTATAATTCCCGCAGAAAACATAGAAATATTCAGTAGAAAAATACCTATAAAATATAAAAATAAAAACGAAATGATTCTTCTTACGCTTGCAGTCTTACTTGCCCCTAAATTACCGGCAAACATACAGATAAAAGTCAAAGCTATTAGGATTATAGAAACATACAGGCTGCCTTTTTCTATAAAAAAACTAAATAACTCACTAAATTTAAAAAATACAAAAAAACCTACCGGAAAATATAAAAACCATATAACTGCATTTGAGGAAGCATTACTCCTTTTTAATAATCCCATATAAGGATTTTGAAAAGGAAACAAGAAAAAATAAATGTAAACAGCAGCACCGAAAACGACCAATCCAATCATCACCAGCGGATTCGATACGCTCTCGTTTTCTAAGATCTGGCTAAATCCTTCAAGACCTGCAGCACCATAAAATAATGAAAAACCGAAGAATAACAAAATCAAAGTTAAAACCGGCCTTAAAAAAAACCTAATCGCATAATTGCCTGATGCACTGATATCTGAGTTAAGACCGGTAACTAACTGAAATGCGGTCAAAACAAATATAGTCATACCGGTGAACATTAAAATAAAATTATCTGCTATCACTGTAAAAACTGCGCAAATGGCTGAAAACAAAAGCAGTATCAATATCTTAATAAAATGATCGCGGTTGACTTCATACACCGAAACAAAGAATAATATGTTAAGGGCGCTGAATATAATGATCCCCACCTCGATCACCTGCAGGGTTCCGAAAGCAAGTAAATCATTGGAAAGACTTCCCAGATGAATGAAAATATGAATATTAATATAGAAAGCCGACAGTAAAGAAACTGCAGCGACCGCTATTATAAATCGCTTGACAGATCTTTTTTTTGACAGCCCGAAAAATGATGAGATCAAAATTGCAGCAGCCATAACTACTATACTCTGCAGGGGATTTATTTTTTCACTAATATTAAATATGAATTCCATGATTTATCTGTTATCTTCTCCCCACCAGTCACTTGTGATTATCCTGAATAATCTATAGTTTTCGTAAAAAACTTTTTTATCCAGTAAGTTCAGCTTTGAATAAATATAATAGACAATACAAAACATTAAAAAGTAAATAGATATTACACCAGATATAATAAAAACCTCAGCCCAAAGCGAATGCATATATAGCAAATTAGAAAAACTTAAAAAATTAATAATTGCAGATATTATTATAAATTGATAGGAAACAAACATTGTTATGATATTCCTGCTGTAAAAAATACCAAAAATCCCTAAAAGGAAAAGTAGAAGATTAAAATATATTATTAATTGAAAATTCATTTTTCATCCCTGCCAATAATTAGAAACCAGAAAAAAGACATAACCAATAATGCAATTATAAGTATTAAAACCAGGCTGTAGTCAGTTAAAAACAGCCCGGTAATATCGCTCAGGCCGGCAATAGTAATATCTTCTATGACAGCTATATTCTGCAGGAAGCCCGATGTATAAACATAGATCAAATAACCAATAATCCCGCAGAACAAAAGTGGTAGAAGAATATTAAAAATCGCACCCGCAGCACTATTTTTTAATTTTCCTTCTCTCTTAAATTTATCGCTATTCCCAAACAGCCTTACCTGAAAAACAAATAAGTTAAGTGATAAAAAGAAGAAAATTATGATCATCCCGACTATGAAAAATAAAACACCTGAATAATAAACAAAGCTTAATATTCCAACAAACAAAAAAGATAGAAACATGAATATTAATTTCCATCTCCTGTTTTTCATAAAAAGGGATAATAAGGCAGATGCCAGTAATCCGAAAAGTGCAGTGTAATGTATTATTATAATTGTTAATTGACTTTCAAATGACATATTTTACCAGAAATCCTTGATCACACTTGATGGCTTTATTAACTCTACTTTTTCCAATTTTAAATCCCTCTCATTATGCTCTGCGAGCTGATATTTATAGGACATATTAATAGCATTCATTTCACAAAACTCAACACAATTTCCACAAAAAATACATTTCCCCAGATCCAGATAGAATTCATCTAAGATCTTCTTTCCCTCTTCGCCAACCCTTTTTCTTACTTCTATGCATTTCTGGGGACAGATCATTTTACACAATCCACATCCATTGCAGATGATCTCAAGCGTATCCAGATCTAATTTCAAATGTAGGACACCTCTGGTGCCTTCGGGGATTATTATTCTCTCCCCGGTATAAGCAGCTGTCCTGGGCTTTCTGAATATATTTCTGATGCTAATTAAAAAATTTCTTATCAAACTTAACATTTTAATAAAATATCCTGCTAAAACAAATTATAATTTCTAACGATTGAAAAACCAAAAGTGACTGCAAAATTGACCAGTGATAACGGGAGGAGAAATCCCCAATTTATCTTTACAAAAAGTTTGTAATTGTCTATCCTGCTGGTTGCCTTATCCAGCAGCAGCAGTATTATATAAATAAAATAAAATTTAACGGCGATCATTATTTCTCCCCTTATAAAATACAAATTCTGCCATCCACCTAAATAAAGGATACCCAAAAGCATGATCAGGAAGAAAAGAATCATATAAGCAGAGATCCTTTCTATGACTTTTGCTAAACCTGCACCCTCTCTGCTTATTTTTATATTACCGGATAAATAATTCTTTCCACTTATGCCCAATAATTTTAACTGTAGAAGCGAAGAAGCAAATAATGTTATAAACCCGAGGGGCTGGAAAATTATATTCCAGTACTGATGCTGGGAATTTACAATTTCTTTCAGGTTTAAAGTTTTATTTATAAAAACAATACTTGCAATACTTAACAAACAGGGGACCAGGAAGGAAAGCAGGATCAGCAGTTTTTTACTCACCTCACTGAATATATCATTATAAGAAGTACTGCACAAATCAAGAAACAGCATGATTATCAGTCCAATATAAAATGCAACTGCTGTCAAAAGACTGTAGTCCATCTCTACTAAAACTAAATTTGAAGTAATAGGGACCGTGGTCCATATCAGAAAGGAAAACAAAAAAGTAAAATAGGTCCATATGCTTAACCTATTATCTTTGGACAGATATTTTAAAAACCTGACCAGCGGAAAACCTGTGCTTTTCATCCTGGTCATACTGTATCCTCTTCTAAGTTCGACTCTGGCTGAAAGCTTGTTACTGATATACTCACATATATATAAATTTACTGCCAGTATTATAAGGATATAAAGCATCTTTTTAAGAAAAATAAGCACGTTACCACCTTAATCAGTCATTATTTCACCGGAACTTATATCCAGGCTGGTTAGAATTATATTAATATCTTCTATTTTATTGCCTTTCAATACCTCTTCGCCGAGAATAAGGCTGTTAATCGAAGGCCCTTTTACTATTATTGAATTTATATTACTCTTCTCCAATTCCATATAGATCTTAAATAAACCATGCGGGCACTCAACACCATATGACACCGATTCAAATTGGAATTCTATATGGGATAAATTTATTTTCTTTATATAGAGTCCTTTGGGAAATCTTTTTACAGCCTGATTTATTATTCTTAAAGATTGATATATTTCGTTGAATCTGACCATGACTCTGTCCAGGCAATCTCCTTTTCTGCCTATAGGAGATGTGAATAGAAGGTCTTTATAAGAAGCAAAATCCCTGTCTTTCCGCAGATCATATCTAATGCCGGAAGCTCTCAGGTTCGGCCCTGTTATGCCGTAGCTCAAAGCGGCATCTTTACTTATGATACCAATGCCTTTTAATCTCTCTTTTACCAGGAAATTATCAATTATCATACTTTCAATTTTTTTTATATTTCTGTATAAAACAGGCAGGCCTCTTTTAATATTAAGCAATACTTCCTCATTCAGATCCTTTTTTACACCGCCTATTCTTATAAAATTGGGTATGATCCTGGCACCGGTTATGAATTCGATAGACCTCAAAACTCTTTCCCTCTCCAAAAGAGAAAGATTATAAGCTACATCACATCCCAAAGAAGTACAAATATTTGAAATGAAATATATATGGTTTGATATTCTGTAAAGCTCGCAGAGGACCATTCTGATATAAACTGCTCTTTCCGGCACCTTCAGCTGCAGTAATTGTTCAAAAGCACTGCATAGACAGATCTCTGGAAATATTCCCGCTTTCCAGTCAAACCTGCTTATATAGGCTATAAGATTATATATCTCCAGATCCCTATAATAACCGCTGTTTATAACCCTGCTGATATCTATATCTGCAAAAGCCTCCCTGACAGTATCACCGTCAGCAGAAATATTTAAATCGAAACAATCCAGTCCATCCTGATCCCGGTAAAAAATCTCCATATCTGACTTTTCCGAAATAAGCTCACTTCTATCCCTGTAAAAATCAAAGGCTTTATAAAACCCCGCCATCATCTCAATGATCTCAGGACAGCCTCCCCTGGATTCTTTATCGGATATCTGTAATTTTATTAGAAAAGAAAAATTATATATAAACGATGTAAGACTTATCAGTATAAAATCCTTATTTTTGCTCCTGTACGAAGCTATGCTTTGAAATCTGTTTACCTGAAGTTCAGGATTTTCCTTTAACTCCTTTACTACCTGATGGAGATCCTCTTTTGATATTTCTATCAATAAATCCTGTCCGGCTTTATAAATCTTTTTTATTCTATCCTTTAAAACAGACTCTATTTTTTTCTCTGCCTCTCCTACAAGAATAGCTTCCGGCAGAGAATATACTTTATTGTAAATATCTTCAATCATTTACCAAAATCCCATTTTTTCATTATTTTCTGCTTAAAAATTCCAGAACAGCATAAATAAACGCCTCCGGTCTGGGCGGACAGCCCGGGACATACATATTTATTCCTACTCTCTTGCGAAATTTCTTAAGGAGCTTACTTTCCAAATCAAATAAATTTTCATTCAGGACACAACTTCCCACTGCAATTATGCCCCTGGGAGGGCGCATCCTGCCATAAATATCTAAAACCCTGCTGATACCTTCTTCATTAAAAAACCCCTGAATGACCAATATATCGGCATCTTCAGCAGTGTTTACGAAATTTACTCCGAATCTTTGGATATCATATAAAGGCCCCTGGGTGGCCAATATTTCCTGTTTACAGCATCCAAATCCAACCACGATCATATTTAAATTACTCTTTACCAGCGAAGGCATGCAAATCACCTTTAATTTATAATCTTTGATTTGATCACATATACCACTGTCAATATAAAATAGAGTATAATTGCTATGATCAAATACATATTAAATCCCGGCACAGGATCCTTTGAGTAATTAAATACCATAAGGATAAGCAATATAAAAGAAATCACATAACTAAATGACAGGGCAAGTATAAAAATATTTTTTGACCGATAGGGATCTTTTTTATAGCTAAATAAAAACAAAGGCCTGCCGGCGGAAAGCTCCCTTTCTGGACCTGTGCGGTACTCTTTTCTGTTCCTGTATATTAAAGTGCGGGATAATAAAAAAAGCGCTACAAATATCAATGTAATTACAGCAATAAAAAGGGTGAAAGCTATGATGTTGTTAATATAAGCAGCAATTGATTCTTCCGGCATCCCACTTCCCGTTTTTTACTATTTTTGAATTTAAACTTTATCATAATTATAATGCTACTTCAAATAATAACCCCAAAGAACTTATAATTTATATTTTTTAAAGAAATATAATATAATAAACTCTTATGAGATTTATAAAACCGCCAAACGGGATGAAAACAATTAAAAATGTAGGAATATTTTCATGGTCAATAATTGGTTTCCTCTTAATCGCTGCTCTCTTCTTTTATATTTTATATTTAATAAGAATAGCTATCATACCATTGATTTTAGCTATTGCCATCGCTTATCTTTTAACATCCCTGGTCACCTTGCTTGAAAAGAAAATGCGTAAGGTATTTGCCATTGCTATAACCTATGTAATTTTCGCAGGGATCATTTTTGTAACATTCTTTTTTATCATACCCATAATAATAAACCAATTTCAGACTTTCATAGAAAAGTTCCCCATATATATGTATAATCTGACCAATGTAATAAATGAATTTCTCAAAAACAGTATTATTATAAAGGGTGTTGAAAATCTAATAGGCAAAGAAATAATACCTAAAGACGCAAGCGGGATTACTCAGTATTTTTTCAGCAGGATCAATATAGAAGAAATCAATTTTTTACAGTGGACCACTATATTTGGAAGGTCGGTACTCAATATAATTTTATATCTTATAGTAGGACCACTGCTGGGAATATATCTACTTAATCATGCTGATAAAATAAGGACACTTTTATTAAAAATAGCACCAAAAAAGTCCAGAAAACATATTAACATTATTCTGGACAGGATCAACAGAGTTGCCGGCAGATACATAAGGGGTCAGATACTTATATCCATTATTGTCGGGATCCTCTGCACCATCGTACTGCTGATATTAAAAATAGATTTCGCCATACTGCTTGGTTTCACCGCCGGCCTGCTTAATTTGATCCCGCTTTTGGGTCCTATATTAGGAGCGGTACCTGCCGCGCTGGCGGCTCTTTTCATTTCACCACTGAAAGCTATACTGGTCATCCTTCTTTTTGTGGCTATTCAGCAGTTAGATAACTATGTCATTTCACCTAATATAATGAAATACCAGGTAGGGGTACATCCAGGCATTATAATCATTTCCTTAATGGTGGGCGGCGCGTTGTTTGGCATATGGGGTCTTTTAATTGCCGTACCTACTGTAGCTGTACTCCAGGAGGTATTAAAATATTATCTTTTAGAAAAAAATAAAATAGCATCCTGATATATTTTATTTAAAGGTCTTCCAGTCTTCTTTGCCAGCTTGCTGCAGGATTCAAATTCGGGCGAAATGGTTACTTTTTCCCCTTTATAAATACCGATTTTTACCTTTACATTCCCGTAGGGTAACTCAGCAGTCTTTATTTTCCTGTCAATCTTATATCTTTTAACCTCTTCTCTTCTAATCCCCAGCGTCTTAGATTCCATAAATACTATATCTATTATCTTAGCTTCCGATTTTTTATCACAGAGAACGCAAAGTTTAAACGCGGGCCTGTTCTTCTTCATATAGATAGGTTCTGTCCATACATCAAGGACCCTGTTTTCAAGCAATTTTTCCTGAATATAGCCTGCTACTTCAGGATTTTCATCATCAATATTTGCAGAAAGCATCACCAGATCTTCCGGCTCTTGTATATGCTTATCCTCAACCCTGCCACTTAAGACCCTTAATACATTGGGAATCTTTTTATTTTCCCTGCTGCCCGCTCCATAACCTATTTTATCAATAACCATGGGAGGTATTCGGCCGAACTTATCCACTATAGACTTCAATATGGCTGAACCGGTAGGAGTTGTCACTTCAAAATTAAAATTTCCTCCAAAAACCGGAAGCCCTTTCAATATCTCAATTGTAGCAGGTGAAGGTACCGGAAGCCTTCCATGTGCAGTTTCTATAAAACCTTTTCCGAGCGGGATTTTGCTGCTGTAAAAGTGTACAGTTTTCAAGTTTTTTATACCTATAGCCGCACTTACAATATCAATTATTGAATCCACTGCTCCGATCTCATGAAAATGTACTTTGTCTATTCTGCATTTATGCACTTCCGCTTCTGCCACTGCAATTGCTTTGAAAATATCCAGCGAGAGATTTTTAACCCCTTCATCAAACCCGCTGCTGCAAATTATTTTTTTAATATCCTTATAATCTCTTTTATGCTGGTGACCTGTGATCTCCACATTAAATTTTTTTGCTTTAATTGAATTTATGATTACTTCTCTGCAGCTGACACTATAGCCGTCAATGTTTAGTTTTTTTAGTTCATTTCTAAGAAGTGAAAAATCCAGTCCCAGGTCAAGTAATGCACCCACCATCATATCGCCGCTAATACCCGAAAAACAGTCAATATACAAAATCTTTTCCATATTATTCTTCACTGCTCTTAGTCTCTTTCAGCTTTCTTTAAAATAAATCCAGCGACCACAATTTTATTTTCAAAATATCATTTTACTCCCACTATTGCAAAAAAACACAATTTTTTATATTTTATTTTCTCAGGTAAAAAAACACGGCAATGGAAAATAAAAAAATAGACGGACTAAAAAAGATAATCAAAAATTCCGGGTCTATGATCATAGCATTTTCCGGCGGAGTGGACAGCGGCCTCCTTTTAAAAACGGCAGTAGAAGTCCTGGGTAGAAATGTTATCGCGGTTACGGCAAGATCACCAGTTTATCTCAAGAGCGAACTTAAAGATGCAAAGAGATTAACAAGAGAACTGAACTGCAGACACATAATCTTTGATCATAACCAGCTAAAAATAGAAAAATTTGTAAATAATCCTTCAAACAGGTGCTATATTTGCAAAAAGGATTTCATGCTAAGATTAATATCAATAAAAAATAAATACAAATTTAATACTGTGGCGGACGGAACAAATTACGATGATTTGAATAAATACCGCCCGGGACTGAAAGCCTTAAAAGAACTGGGGATACAAAGCCCACTTGCTGATGCCTGCCTTACAAAGAAAGAAATAAGAGAACATTCCAGGGTTTTAAACCTGCCTACCTGGAATAAACCGGCTATGGCCTGCCTTGCTTCAAGATTTCCATATGGGGAGAAGATCACAAAAACAAAACTAAAAAAAATTGAAAGAGCCGAAGACTATCTTTGCTTTCTTGGCTTCAAACAAAGAAGGGTAAGATACCTCTATCCCACGGCCAGAATAGAAATAGAAAACGATGAGATTCCCAGGCTGATGCAGGAGGATTTAAAAGATAAAATAATAAAGGAATTTAAAAAAATCGGTTTTTTATATATCTCGGTAGACCTGCAAGGATACAGGCCTGGAGCACTAGTAAATAAAAAAAATAATTTAAAACCCTGAAATCATATTAAAAACTTCCTTGCCGTAGAAAGTAGTGCTACGATACCAATACTAAAAACAACCCCAGCCGTAAAACAAAAAATATAGGATTTCCATGAATTTATTTTGTTGGTCAACCTTCGGTTTATTCCGAAAAATAAAATCAATACTACCAAGGTAACAAAAATAATCATCCCTATAACTGAAATAACTCCCCATAAAATCAAAAGTCTTTTAAAGCTGAACATAAAAGCTGCAATAAGACCAATACCGCAGAACATCCATATAATAAAGGATTTTTTATCATTTAGATAAGGAACTCTCACCAGTTTTTTCCACATCAGGATATTCTTAAGCTGCAGCAGGATCAGGGCTATAAACCAGCCGGCTAAAAAACCTGCAGCAAACCTTATATAATTATTTGAATCAAAGAATTTCAGGGCTGAAGCTGCTACATCCAGGCCCATCAGCAAAATAGCACCGATCGTGATTGCTACAGTCTTTACCGAAGGGAATTCTCCTTTTACTCTTCTTTCGATTATGATTATCGCTACTAAAGAAAAAAGGATCCCGATGTATATTCCTGTACATCTAGAACACAAGGGCATGTATAATCCATCAAACCCAAATGATCTTGAATCCTGCTGGTGGCACAGTCCGCCACCTAAAAAGTTTAAAACTTTTAGTAAGACTGGCAAATCTTATTAATAGTTATAATAGTCAAAAATTCCGCCCAGCATACCTCCAAAAGCACCTAAGATCACAATCATCAGCAATATAATACCAAAGACTATACCAACGCCGCCAAGGATAATACCGGCTATGCACATCCCACGGCCCTTTGTGCTGGATTCTCCTTTTTTAATTTTATTAAATTCAATAATACCCAGTACTACCGCAGCTACACTAAGTAAAAATCCAATAGCAGATCCGGCAATAGGAACACAGTGGCAAAGTACGCTGAGTATTCCTGCAATCAGTGCAATAATAGCAATAACTGCCGGTTTTTCTTCAGGTCCAACGACTTTTGCCTTTACTTCTTCCGCCTTTTTCTTATTGTCCATAAATTACCTCCAAACTTTGATAAATGATTATGATTGATAACTCTTACAAAAAACCAAATTTTTCCAATTATATCATATGCTTCTTTTAAATGAGTAATTAATCCTCTCGAAAAATTGCTTATAATTTTTACCGAAAATTTCCTTTATCTCATCTTTTTTAAGGCCGGAACCAAGGCCTATTTTTTCCTGCATGTTCTGTTTAAATAAATCGAGATGGCTGTGCGCATCGCTATTAATAAGAAATTTGGCTCCGGCTTCCCTTCCTATATTAACCACCACTCCGTTGGTAAGATTGTGACTGTCTCTTGCAGTAATCTCCAAAAAAACGCCGTTTTTCGCTGCAAGTCTGGCTTCTTCTATGGTCAAAATTCCCGGATGTGCCAGTATATCGACATATTCTGATTTTACTGCCTCCAGATTAGTGCCCGGTTCAACATCCTCCACGATAGTCTCACCATGCACTACCACAAGCTTCGCTCCCAGCTCTTTTGCTTTACCGGCCATTTCATCTATACTTTTAGCTGGTATATTTGTCAGCTCAACTCCTGCAATTGAATTTATATCCCAGTACTTTTCAGCAAGGGTACAGTCCTTGCTTACTCTTGAGATTATAAAATCAAGATTGGAATGACTGGCATGATCCGTCAGCGCGATAAATCTATATCCTCTGGCAACCGCGAATCTTATAAGCTCAATTGGACTGTTTTTGCCGTCGCTTAAAAAGGTATGGGTATGAAAATCAAATATCATAAAACCGTGCCTTTCGTCAATACCTTATAGACTGCTAAGAATAATATTGTTAATTCTACCAATATTACACATAGAAGACTATAATTTTATTAAAACATATGTATATTTCTGATTTTATATCCTGATGCTCTTTTTTTATATAGTTGATTAGAAATTTTTAAAATAAGAAGTTAAAATACTAAAATATGTTAGGTGAGGAAAACGTAAAATTTGTTATTGCGCTTAGTAATAAGATCAGAAAAAAAGTGCTGCCCTATCTTGGAAAACAGGAATCAAGACTTATCTCAGGTAAATCTATAGGCGGCGACTCTACTTTTATGATCGACGATATTGCTGAGACTTTTTTAAAAAAATATCTAAAGGACATCGATATAGCTTACTATTCAGAGGACAGGGGTCTTATTAAATACGGTCCTGCAGACAAACTTTTAATAATAGACCCAATAGACGGTACCAGAGCAGCAGCTTCGGGCCTGGAATCCTGCTGTATATCAATAGCCCTTTCGGACTTTACAGATGAACCAAAAATGAAAGATCTAAAATTAGGCTGCGTACAGGAAATAAAAAGCGGACGTATATTTATCGCTAAAAAGAATTCCGGAGCAAAAATCATTTATAAAGGAAATATTACCTCACCATCATTATCCGGCAAAATTGATATCGACTCTCTCTTCTGGTCAATAGGTATTGGAGGAAAACCTATAGCTCCATTAATAACAGTTCTGGAAGAGCTGATTAACAGCTCAAATTTTAACGGCAGTATTTTTTCACTGGGAAGCTCCTCTTTTTCCATAACCAGAGTAGCTTCAGGCCAGCTTGACTGCTATATAGATATCGGCCACAGGCTTGTTACTGATTATCCTGTTTTTGAAAAAGATTATATGAAAGTGGGTCAGGGCAGCATAGTCAACAATTATGCTTATGATATTGCAGCGGCATATCTTATATTAAAAGAAGGCGGGGGAATAATAACTGATGCTCATGGTAAAGCACTGGATAATATGCCGCTTATGGGTATTGGTAAAGAATACCAACTCTCAATCATCGCATCGGCAAACCAGGAACTCCATTCCATACTACTTATGATGGTTGATAAGGGTTTTAGCAAATTACAGGATAACATGGAAAGTGATTAAAATTAGAAGGGACAGGAACTGAGAGTGCTTGATTTTTTAATAAATATATTAGGTTTCTCAGTCTGCCATCAATTATCCGCCAGGAGTCTTGCCATCGGCGATGTAGTATTACCGGTTTGTTCCAGATGCAGCGGAATCTATATTGGCTTCACTGTTACAGCTGTTATTCTATTTATAATGTTTAGAAAAAAAGAAAATGATCTTCCGCCCCCTTACACCTTGATCATACTCGGTCTCTTTTTTCTATCCACAATAGTAGATGGCATTGCTTCAAACTTTGGTTTATACAATACTGATAATAATTTAAGATTTATAACCGGTTTCCTGTGCGGATCTTCTATTATGGTTATTATTTACCCGGTCTTTGTATTTCAATACTATAAGGAATCAAAAAAAGAGAAAATATTTAAAAGACCTTTAAAATTTATAATCTATATCTTAATAATAGCAGTATTTATTACAGTAACCCTGTTCAGATTCAGTTTTTTGGGTCATTTCTACTATTATCTATCAGCACTTTCTGTTTTGTTTACATTCTATTTTATTAATCTGGTAATAATGTTTTTAATTCCGCCTTTTTCGCAGAAAGCAACAAGGTTAGCAAGTAAATATTTGATTTTGCCTTCGGCAGTATCTGTAGTCTTATTACTTCTGGAATTACTTGTTTCTTACTACTTCCACAGATTTATTGTTTCCTTATAGACTACAGTCAAAATGCGTCTTTTGTTTAAGAAAAGTTAATAAGCCCATAATTATAATAAACAAAGACTGTTGTCACAGTAGTTATGGCTGCACCAAGAACTACCTGTATTACAGTATGCTTTTTTGTCTTTACTCTTGCCCAGCCAATAGCCGGAATAAGCAGGATCAGCAGCAGCATCCATTTACCGAATAAAATAACGAAAGTTATAGCTCCGAAGGTTATCCAGCTGGTGTGTATACTGATCTTCCAGAAATAGGTTATGATAGTGAAAATAACAGTAGAGACAATACCCACTGCAAATATGGATTTTAAAAATGGCGGGGCTTTCAGAACATATAAAATCATAAAACATATTACATAGCTTACAAAGGATACTATCAGGGGTTTTATCCTATCCTCTTTTTTAGGTATATGAATATCACTTATCCTTTTTTTCTTATATAAGAAGTATATATAGATATAGGGTATTACTATTCCAAAAAGTATACAGAGAGAGGCCCACCCGACAGCTTCGATTTTATTTTCTACAACTATGAAACATATGACCAGGAAAATCGGTATGGAAATAAAAATACCATTAAAAATATATGATATTGTTTTTGCAAACTTATCCAAAAAATTTTTACCTTTCATAATAAAAAAATAAATGTTTCCTTATCAAGGGCAAGTACAGATAAAATGGACTCTTTATTAATCAAGAGTCCATTATAGTAGAATGATCTAATTTTTAAAATGGTTTTGGAATGGAAATTATTCTATTATTTTTTCCTTGGATTTTTTTGCTTTA
>CAZLOE010000009.1:0-48297 GCA_964561115.1 uncultured Actinomycetota bacterium | reverse complement strand
TTACCAGATCCTTATTATTTTTAATGGCAGGGGTACCAAGGATCGCAACGCCCGGGTTTATGGGTGTCAGGACAAGGAGAAGTGAATAGGATTTGAGGTTTAGAAATTTCAATTTTAATTTTATCGGTAAAAGAAAGATATGGTTTATCATATCCCTGGCAGTGATAATCGTAGGTATTACCGGCTTTTTATTAAGAGGTGGCTTTAACCGAGGTATTGATTTTTTGGGCGGTTCTTTACTTGAGGTAGAATTTGAGAAAGAAGTAAATGTTTCCGAAGTACGGGAAGTGATGAATGAGCTGGGTTATAGCAGTGCAATAGTACAGATGGTAAAAACTGATCTGGTGCAGACAGAATCTAACAGATTTATTATCAGAATAAAAGCAAAGGAATTAGGAGAACCCATATCCACGGAAGAAAAAGACCAGGTACTCGATTTGTTAGATGAAAGAATAGGAGTAGTCGGAGAACTGCTGCAGGACAGGACTGTAGATCCGGGATTCAGCAGAGTGCTGATAAATAATGCCTTAATAGCTATTGGTATAAGCATAGCCGGGATTCTTATATATATCTGGATAAGATTTGAATTCAGGTTTGGAGCTGCAGCAATTCTGGCATTAATACATGATGTATTGGTGACCCTTGGCATATATGCCATTTTTAATCGTGAGATAAATACTTCTACAATTGCAGCAATTCTTACTATAATAGGTTATTCATTAAATGACACCATTGTGGTATTTGACAGGATAAGGGAAAATACTCCGTTGACAGGAAGATTAGGATACGGCAGAGTGGTAAATGACTCAGTGAATATAACTCTTTCAAGATCGATTAATACTTCTATTACTACGTTGTTTCCTGTGGTTTTACTTCTCATATTAGGTACCTCAGCCTTAAAAGATTTTGCACTGGCACTTACTATTGGAATAATAAGCGGGACATATTCCTCTATATTTTTTGCCAGTCCTATTCTGGTAGCATGGAATAACAGGTTCCCAAAGTATAAAAAATAGCGATGACAATTTTTCCCACATGCTGGCAGCAAAGAAGCATAAAAAAAACTGACAAGAGATTGTCAGAGGATACAGGGTACAGCCAGATTTTGATCAATATCCTTGCGGGCAGAAACATAATCACAAGAGAAGAGATAAAATCCTTTTTGAGTCCGGGACTAAAGCAATTGCATGATCCAGATTTGCTTCCCGGGATTGAGAAAGGCGTAGAAAGGCTTCTAAAATCAATACACAGTAGAGAACATATATTAATATTTGGAGATTATGATGCTGACGGCATTATAAGCACTGCCCTGATGTATAACTTTTTAAAAAAGCTGAAATTGGATGCGGGAGCTTATATTCCGGACAGGTTTACAGAGGGCTATGACCTCAGCCTTGATTTTTATAAAAAGGTATCTATTGAAGGAAAGTATAGTCTGCTTATCTGTGTGGACTGCGGTACCAACAGTTCTGAAGTAATGGAGTTCTCAAGCAGTAATCCCGGCCCGGATGTTATAGTCTGTGACCATCACAATCAATCTACTGTACACGACAAAACCAGAGAAGACTATATTATAATCAACCCCAGAGTCAAAGATTCAAAATATCCATTTCAGCATCTAAGCGGTGCAGGAGTGACCTTTAAATTTATTATTGCTGTATTAAGGACTCTTGATAGTGAATTTAAGAGTGAATTTGAAAAGGGCTATCTTACCAGTCTACTTGATCTTGTCGCTATTTCGACCATTTCGGATCTGATGCCGCTGGTAGATGAAAACAGGGTAATAGTGAAAAAAGGTATCGATATGATAAAAAGGACTAAAAACCCTGGACTTAAAGAGATGGTAAAGACAGTACTCAAGAAAAAGGATGATATAAATGAGTATGATGTCGGATTTGTAATAGCTCCAAGACTAAATGCAGCAGGAAGGATCAGGAATGCAAGAATCGGTCTAGACCTTTTAAGCAGTGAAAAAGGCAATAAAGCCAGCATATTAGATGACCTTGATTCTTTTAATGAAAAAAGACAGGATATTCAAAAGAAAATCTTAGATGAAATAATTGAAAATAATGATTTTGATAAAGTAATAAAGGAGAAGAAAATATTTATAGATAAATCCAAAAACTGGAATGAGGGCGTGTTGGGAATAGTAGCTTCTGATATTGTTAAGAGATTTAATATACCGGCAATTCTGTTTAAAGAGATTAAAGGTGAACTTAAAGGTTCTGGCAGAAGTACTGATAATTTTGATTTATATAGTAGTCTTATTTCAATAGCTGAATTATTTGATAGGTTTGGAGGGCACAGGGCAGCATGCGGGATAAGGATGAAGACGGTAAATTTTAAAAGTTTTTATAAAAAGATGCTGGGTATCGCATTTGAAAAAATCAGGGATGAAGATATAAAGAAAAAATATTTTTATGACATGGAAATAAGCTTCAATGATATAGACCAGAAGACCCTTAAGGATTTAGATATGCTCAGGCCTTTTGGAAAAGGTAATCCTGAACCAAATTTTATAACAAGAGATTGCACAATATCAGATTTTTGTTATTTATCAGGTGAGATGCATGTAAAATTAAAATTGGAGAATGCGGGTAAAGTCCTGGATGCGGTTATATTTAGAGTAACTGAAGCAGTCAAAGAAAAGATTATAATAGGCAATAAAGTCACTGTGCTGTATAAAATAAGGAAGAACACCTGGGATGATCTGGAAATGGTTCAGCTGTTAATAATAGACTTATTTTAGAGAAATTGAAAATGTTTTATAATAATAATAATTTAAAGGCAATTATTTATAAAAAATGGATCTGAGCTTAAACAATAAAATAAAAAAGGTAAATACCGATCTTATATATAAGAAGCTGGTAAAAAAAATCAAGTCATATAATCCAGGACTGGATGAACAGCTGTTATATAAAGCTTATCAGGTTTCAAAGAAATATCATAAGGATCAGTACAGAAAATCGGGCGAACCCTTTGTAGTACATCCACTGGAAGTGGCCCAGATACTAGCTGATATTGAGTTAGACCAGACCTCTATTATATCTGCGATTTTACATGATGTGATAGAAGATACTGATTACAGCCTGGAAATGGCGAATAAGGATTTTGGACAAAAGACTGCAAATATTATAAACGGAGTCACTAAACTGGATAAGCTGGTTTTTGACAGTAAAGAAGAACAGCAGGTAAGCAATATAAGGAAAATGATAATAGCAATGTCGGAAGATGTAAGAATAATACTGGTAAAACTTGCAGACCGGCTTCATAATATGAGGACTTTATATCCGCTGCCAGAGGATAAAAGAGTTAAAAATTCAATAGAGACTCTGGAAGTATATGCACCTATTGCTCATAGATTAGGGATATATCAAATAAAATCAGAACTGGAGAATTTGAGTTTTAAATATTTATATCCTAAAGAGTATGAAAAAATAAAAAAAATGTTCGATGAAAAGATAGAGGAAAGGAAATCTTTAGTAGATGGGGCAATAAAAGTAGTAAACAAAAAGCTGAGAGAAGTTAAGATATCAGCGGATGTAAGCGGTAGAATAAAGACTTATTATAGTGCCTATAATAAAATCATAAAACAGAATAGAAAGTTTGAAGATATTTATGACATAATTGCAATAAGAATTATAGTAAACGATGTGAAAAATTGTTATGAAGTACTTGGAATAATACATTCTCTGTGGAAGCCTGTACCGGGTAGGTTCAAGGATTTCATCGCTAATCCCAAGTTTAATATGTATCAATCTCTTCACACCACTGTTATCGGAGAAAAAGGAAAGCCCGTTGAAATACAGATAAGAACATTTGAGATGCATAAATTTGCGGAGTATGGAATTGCAGCCCATTATAAATATAAAGAGGGAAGCCTTAAAAAACCAAGTAAATTTGATAAAAGAGTAGCATGGATCAGGCAGGTACTTGACTGGCAGAAGGAACTTAAGGACCCCCAGGACTATATGGAATCTCTCAAACTGGATTTATTTGAGGAAGAAGTATTTGTCTTCACTCCCAAGGGAAGAGTGGTAAATCTGCCCAGAGGTGCGACTACTATTGATTTCGCCTATCAGATACATACCGATGTCGGCCAAAATACAATAGGGGCAAAGATAAACGGAAATATGAGTCCTATCGAGACTGTCCTGAAAAACGGCGATATTGTGGAAATAATCGTTTCCAAGACTAAGAAGGGACCGAGCAGGGACTGGCTTAACGTAGTTAAGACTTCAAGGGCAAGAAATAAGATAAAACAGTGGTTTAGCAAAGAGCAGAGGCAGGAGACTTATAATATAGGCAGAGATATAATGCTAAAAATATTGAGGAAAAACGGGCTTTCTTTTAAGAAGGTACCCCTGGAGATATTTGAAGAAGTAGCAAGAGAAATGAATTTTAACAAAACGGATACTCTTTTCAGAAGTATTGGATCTCACAGGGTTTCAGCCTATCAGGTTTTTACCAGAGTGATAAAAAAATTAAATCAGAAGGAACCTAAAAAAGAGCTGGCTATTGAAGACATACACAGAAAAGAAGCTGAGGAAAAAAAGAGCAGCGGTGTCAGGGTGAAAGGAATGAGGGATGTGCTGGTGACTATTGCCAAGTGCTGCAATCCGGTACCTGGAGATAGTATTATAGGCTACATAACCAGGGGAAAGGGTATTTCGGTACATAGAATAGACTGTAATAACGTCAATACTTTGATGAGTTCAGAAAAGCAGAGATTTATTGAGGTTGAGTGGGATAAGAAAGCTCCCTATAAATTTAATGCAGAGATACAGATAGAAGCTCTGGACAGAACCAAACTTCTAAGGGATATTACCAATGTCATAAGTGAGTATGATATAAATATACTGAGGGCGCATTCATTAAACATAGATAAAAAAGGACATGCCAAATTCAGGTTTTTGATAGAGATAAGCAATAAATATATTTTAAAAGATGTTATTGATAATATAAAACTTGTAGATTCGGTTTATGATGCTTTTAGGATATTACCAAGAAAGTAAAATCGGATATTGAAGATAAAAAGATTGGAATTAGGTTTCTTTAAGGTCAATTGTTATATATTGTCTTTAGACAGGGCTGATATAATAATAGACCCGGGTGCAGATTTTAATTTTATTAAGAAATATCTTGAATCTGAGAAAATCAAGCCGGATTTTATATTAAATACCCACGGACATTACGATCATATCGGAGCTGTTACGGATATAGTCTCATATTACGGGATACCCTTCTATATTCATGAATTTGAAGAACCGATCATCACCGATCCCGATAAGAATATTTCTTCATTTTTTGGTGAAAATGAATTATCATTAGAAACTTATAATCTAATAAAAAATAATGATTACAGCTATTTTAAAAACTTAGGCATAAATATCATTAACACTCCGGGTCATACTCCAGGAAGCATAACAATTTCAGCAGGAGGTTGTATTTTCACCGGTGATCTTTTATTTAAGGGTTCAATAGGACGTACTGATTTACCTGGCGGGAGCATGAAACAGATAAAGGAATCACTGGCTGGGGTAAAAAAAATGGACAAAAAATCAATCATATATCCTGGTCACGGTCCAGTTAGTAGTCTAAAATATGAACTGGAAAATAATTATTATTTGCAGAAGGATTTTTTAAAGGATGAGGATTGAAAAAGAAAAGGTGAGTTAGATTGAAATTAAGTTCCCCCAGGGGTACAGGTGATATCTACGGAGAAGACATTGACTATAGAAATTTCGTAATAGACACTGCCCGAAAGGTATTTGAGATTTTTAATTACTGGGAGATAATAACTCCTGCATTTGAATATACCGAAGTATTCAGCAGGAGCATAGGAGAAAGCACGGATATAGTACAGAAGGAAATGTATACTTTTCCTGACAGAAAAGGTAGGTCCCTTACACTGCGTCCTGAAGGCACTGCATCAATAATAAGGTCTGTGATAGAGAATAAATTTTATTCCGACAGCATGCCTTTAAAACTGTTTTATATCGGAAATATGTTCAGGTACGAACGGCCGCAGAAAGGAAGGATGAGAGAATTCTGGCAGCTTGGAGTGGAATCCATAGGTTCTGATAATCCCATTCTGGATGCGGAAGTCATATGGATGTTAAATTTACTTTATAAAAAATTAGGTTTTAAAAAACTGGTGCTTAAAGTCAACAGTATAGGATGCGTAAAGTGCAGGAGTGAATTTATCAAAGAATTTAAAAAAAGCCTAAATAAATCCGATCTGGAAAAGTTATGCAGTGACTGCCGCAAAAGGTTTAAAAAGAATCCTCTTAGAATGTTTGACTGCAAAAAAAGCAGCTGTATGGAAGTAATTGCAAAAGCTCCTGATATATCTTCTTTTTTGTGTTCCGATTGCAGGAAGAATTTTGAAAAGGCTTTAAGATACCTTAAAAATCTTAAAATAGAATATAAAATTGATACCGGTCTGGTAAGGGGCTTCGATTATTATACCAGGACCATATTTGAAATAGTATCAGAGGACTTAAAGAGTGCTCAAAATGCTCTCGGAGGAGGGGGAAGGTATGACAATCTGATAAATCAGTTAGGAGGACCCGATCTTCCTGCGGTAGGTTTTGCTGTAGGTATTGACAGGACTATTATGTTAATGAAACAGCTGGGTATAAAAGTAAAAAGAAAGGCATGTAAACCCAGAGTCTATTTGACAGCGATGAATGAAAATTGCCAGGATTATTCACTAAATATATTAAAATACCTCAGAGATCTTGAAGTGATCTGCGATATTAGTTTTAAAAACAGAAATCTGAAAAAAGAGATAAAATGGGCTGAAAAAAATGATTATGATTTTGTAATAATAATAGGAGAAGATGAGATAAAAAGTGATAGCCTTACTATTAAAGATATTAGAAAATTTAAACAATATAAAATCAACTGGAAAACACAAAAGGAAAAAATAACAGAGATCCTAGGAGCGGGTGATTATGACTAATTCTATATTTAAAACCAGCATGAGGACGGATTTATGCGGTGAAATAAAAAAAGGATCAAAGGGTAAGGATGTTGTTCTATGCGGTTGGGTCAATAAAAGAAGGGATCACGGAAAGTTGATTTTTATAGATCTCAGAGATTTTTCGGGCATGGTACAATTAGTTTTCGACCCCAATAAAAACAAAAGCTCTTATGAGGTTGCAAAAGATATCCGCAATGAATATGTAATTAAAGTAAAAGGAAAAGTCAGGATGAGATCAAAGGACACCATAAATCTGGCTATCCCGACAGGCGAAGTTGAAATATTGGTAGAAGAAATCACTATCTTCAACAGATCCAAGACTCCTCCTTTTATGCTTGGCAATAGAAAAAAAATTGATGAAAACAAGAGATTAAAGTACAGATATATTGATTTAAGAAACGCAGAGATGCAGGAGAACATTAGATTGAGGCATAATATAACAGCTGCGGCAAGGCAGTATTTAAATTCCCAAGGTTTTCTGGAAATAGAGACACCCATAATGGCTAAGAGTACTCCTGAAGGGGCAAGGGATTTTCTGGTCCCTTCAAGATTAAACCCGGGAAAATTTTACGCACTTCCGCAGTCACCGCAGCTTTTTAAACAGATTTTGATGATATCTGGATTTGACAGATGCTATCAGATAGCAAGATGTTTCAGAGATGAAGATTTAAGATCTGACAGGCAGCCGGAATTTACCCAGATAGATCTGGAGATGACCTTTGTGGAAGCCGATGATGTAATGAAAATAATAGAGGGCTTGTTTTCTAATATATTCAAGAAGTTTCTGAATAAAGAAATAAAACTTCCTTTTAAGAGGATTAAGTGGAAGGAGAGCATGGAGCTTTACGGTACGGATAAACCTGATCTAAGGTTTGGTCTTACCATAAATGATATCTCGGATGTATTTAAAGAAAGTAATATCAAAATTTTTAACGATGTCCTTATAAATAAGGGATGTATAAAATGTATAGTAGTGGATGATGCCTCCGGCCTGACCAGAAAAGAGCTTGATGACCTAGTTGAGATGGCAAAGAAAAATGGTGCAGGAGGTCTGGTATGGATCAGGGTAGGCGAAAACAAGAGCCTTCAGTCTCCTATATCTAAATTCCTGTCCGATAGTGAAAGGGCGGGTCTGATCAACAATTTAAAATTAAAGGAGAGAAATCTGGTCCTTATAGTGGCTGATGAGTTTTTGAAGGCCTGCAGTGTCCTTGGAATTCTAAGAAAATATTTAGGCAGCAGATTAGATGTAATAAATAAGAATCAGTTCAATTTTATCTGGGTATGTGATTTTCCGCTATTTGAATGGGATGAAAATGAAAAAAAACTGGCGCCGATGCATCACCCGTTTACAGCACCTGATGAAGATACTAAAAAATTTCTGGACTCCGAGCCTCTTAAAGTCAATTCTCTGGTTTATGATATAGTGCTTAACGGCGAAGAAATTGGAGGAGGTTCTATAAGGATAAATGACATAGACCTTCAGAAAAAGATATTTAAAGTACTAAATCTGGACGAGGAGTCGGTAAAGAAAAATTTTGGTTTTTTTATTAGGTCACTGGAATACGGTGCACCTCCTCACGGTGGTATTGCTCTGGGTATGGACAGGATGGTAATGATGCTGGCAAATCTCGGCAGTATAAGGGAAGTGATAGCCTTTCCAAAAACACAATCTGCCGTATGCCTGCTTACTGATTCACCTTCCAGCGTATCTAAAGAGCAGTTAAAAGAAATATCAATTGATGTGATCAAAGACAGTAAAGAATAAGAATAATGCAGTGTTACGGGTAATCCAGGTTTTATTGAATTAACTATTTAATTATGATAACATCAACCCGGATACTCTGTTTATATCGTAACCAAAGTTAAATTTTTGTGCCAACAAATTTACATTGGAAGCTCAAACTTTGACTGCAGCATAAAAGCCCATTGTAGTATGGGACTTATAAAGCAGACAGGAGGGCAACCACCTGTTAAGCGCAGGGCGCAAAAAAACTTCCTACAGTTACGAACAAATGGAGTATCCGTTTTATTATCAAATGAAATCTGATTTATAATATGGATATCAGAAAGAAATTTTTAGATTACTTTAAAAAGAGAGACCACCTGATCTTGCCTTCTTCCGGGCTTATACCGGAAAACGATCCAAGCGTTCTTCTGACCACAGCGGGAATGCAGCAGTTTAAGCCCTTTTTTTTAGATATAAAAAAGCCTCCCCGGAGTAGAATAGCTACAGTACAGAAATGCTTTAGGACCAGTGATATAGACAGCGTGGGTTATACTAACAGACACTGCACCTTTTTTGAAATGCTTGGGAATTTCTCATTTGGTGATTATTTTAAAAGAGAAGCAATCGGGTATGCTCTGGATTTTATACTGAACATTATGAACATCCCTATAGATAAAATTTTTATTACCGTATTTAAAGGTGATGATGACATACCGGTAGATACTGAATCAATAAAATACTGGAAAGAAAGCGGCATACCGGAAAACAGGATATATAAATTTGGAAAAGATGAAAATTTCTGGGGGCCTGCAGGAGAGACGGGACCCTGCGGACCCTGCAGTGAAATACATTATGATTTTGGGAAAGAATACGACTGTGGAAAAAAAACGTGTGGTCCCAACTGTGATTGTGAAAGGTTTATAGAGATATGGAATCTTGTTTTTATAGAGTATGATTTTAACGGAAAAAAATATAATGTACTTCCCAAGAAGAATATTGATACAGGTATGGGGCTTGAGAGAATGGAAGCGGTGATGGAAGGAGAACCTTCCATTTTTAAAACGGTGTTGTTTAAAAAGATAGTAGAAAGGGTTTTAGAGATTTCGAAAGACACAGCAGGAAGGAAAAGAGGTCCAAACAGCATAAGTGATAGTGATTTTAACAAGGCTGTAAGGATAATAGCAGACCACTCAAGAGCAATATATTTCCTGATTTCTGATGGAGTATCACCTTCAAACGAAGGACGGGGATATATTTTAAGAAGAATAATCAGAAGGGCAGTAAGATTCGGAAGGCAGCTTGGAATAAAGGATTATTTTTTAAACAAAATAGGTGAAGTAGTAGTAAACGAGTATTCAGACATATATCCTGAAATATCGGAAAAGAAAGATTTTTCTTTTAAACTTGTCGATGATGAAGAGAAAAGATTTACAGAAACATTAAAGGAAGGCAGCAAGGTTTTAATTCAGAAAATCAAGGAGATCAAAAAGGAAAGAGGCATGTATATTGATTCCAGAGACGCATTTAAACTTTATGATACCTACGGTTTTCCCGTAGAGCTTACCAGGGAAATATTAAAAGAAAACGATTTAAAGCTGGATAAGGGAAAGTTTGATCTACATTTAAAAAAACATCAAGAAAAATCAAAAAATAAAAAATTATTTGATAAGAAAATTGATAAAAATCTTGCCATATATCAGAAGATAAGCAAGGAATCGGAAGTCGAATTTATAGGTTATCAGAACACTTCAGCGGAAACTGTAATAGAAAATATGGTAAAAACTGATAAAAACGGCAATAAGAGATTAGTTCCTCATCTGTCGGAAGGCGAAAAAGGCGAAATAATCTTAAGAAAGACTCCATTCTACGGCGAAAAAGGCGGTCAGATAGGAGATAAAGGCATAATAAAAGACGGTTTGGCTTTATTTGAGGTGGAAGGGTGCCTGATCCCGGTTGAAGGTATTTATACTCACAAGGGAGTTTTAAAAAGAGGTAAATTAAAAAAAGGTGATAAGATAAGTGCAGTAGTCGATCATAGGCGCAGGAAAAATATCAGCAGGAACCATACTGCTACTCATCTTCTTCACTGGGCTCTAAGGAGTGTATTTGGTAAAGAGGTAAAACAGTCCGGTTCGTTCGTAGACGAGGATAAATTCAGGTTTGACTACTCTATTTACAGCTTGCCAGAAAAAAAGGACCTGGAAAAAGTAGAGCAGATTATAAATGAGAAAATACAGAACAATGATATTGTGAGATGTTTCGAGACCACAAGAGAATTTGCGGAGGAGTTAGGAGCCATATCATTGTTTGATGAAAAGTATGGGAAGTTCGTAAGAGTTGTTGAAATAGATAACTACAGCAGGGAATTGTGCGGGGGTATTCATGTAAAAAGGACGGGAGATATAGGGATATTCAAAATCATAGCAGAGACAGGCGTAGGCGCCAATTTAAGAAGAATTGAAGGAGCAACAGGTATGTATGCCTATAATTATTTACGGGAAAAGGAAGCGGTTTTAAGTGAAATATCTTCAAAGCTGGAAGTGGATGAAGGCAGGCTGGTAGAAGCTGTTGACGGAATTAAAAAAGAGATACAGAAAAAAGAAGAAGAACTGATGTCACTGAAGATAAAAGTATTAATAAAGGAAATAGCAGATAAATTTAAATATGATACTGATAGTAATGAACTAAAGATAATTGATTTCGATTTTTCAAAATTCAAAGCATTTTCAAATATGGATATCAAGAGTATGGGAAATGCAGGTGACGAGGTAAAAAACTATTTTAAGGGGAAGGGTACCTTTGTTATTTTTGGAAATATTGTTAATCAAAAACCGGTTATAGTGCTGCAGGCTACTGATGATCTAATAAAAAATGGTGTTGACTGCAGCATGATTGCAGGAGAGGCAGGTAAAAAAATAAAAGGCGGTGGAGGAGGTAAAACGGGATATGCTCAGCTGGGCGGATCCGACCCTGATTCATTGGGTAGTGCTATTAAATTTGTAAAAAATAAAGCTTTAGAGATATTAAAGAAAAAAAAATGAGAATAATGGGACTGGATATAGGAGAAAAAAGGATAGGAGTAGCAGTTTCCGACGAGCTTGAAATAACATCTATACCTCTTGAAGTTTATGAGAATGACAAAAATATAATCAGTAAGATAAAGGATTTGATAACTAAGTACCATATAGAAAATATTGCTGTTGGTTTGCCTTATACCTTAAAGGGTGAAATAGGAAACCAGGCAGAAAAGGTGATAAGTTTTGTAAATGATCTTAAGAAGGATATAGAAATCGATGTGGATTATATGGATGAAAGATATACAACTAAGATTCCGTTAAAGCTTTTAGGAAAGAGTAACAAAGGCAGGAAAGCTGGCAAGAAGGTTGATAAGTTTTCTGCAGCAATAATTCTAAGCGACTATTTGCAGAGGAGAAAGAAGGAAATTGGAAATATCAAATAAAAAACTTGCCTGCTGCGGGTTTATTATAACCGTGCTGATACTGATGTCCCTGTCTTTTTTACTCCTCACATCATGTGATATTTTCGACAGCGGATCAAGCGGTGAAGTGTCTGGTACAACAGAAGTAGAATTTGAAATAAAAGAGGGAATGACACTAAAAGAGATAGCTTCACTTCTGGAAGAAAAGGGCATAGTAGAAAGTGCGTTTATTTTCAGGTTGTTTGTAGAACAGAAAGGAAAAGAAAGCAGTCTGATACCGGGAATATATACCCTAAAAACAGGTTCGGAATTTGAAGAGGTATTAAACGAAATAACAGCCGGTCCACCGATAATATCATATAAGTTTACTATCCCGGAAGGTTATATTGCAGAACAGATAGCCGTAAAGGTATCAGAGGAGATACCATTTGTAGATTATGAGGAAATAGAGCAGGCGTTGGATATAAGCAGTTATGATTACGGTTTTTTAGAGGAAGCTCACAGTCTGGAAGGGTTTTTATTCCCTAAAACTTACGAGATAACTGTAGATCATAATGCTGTGGATATAATTAATATGATGCTTGCACAGTATCAATATGAAACAGGAAGCCTGGATTACTCCTTTGCAGAAAGTAAAGACCTATCAGCATATAACATATTAATAATCGCATCTATGATTGAAAGAGAGGCATATATTACTGAGGAAAGAGTCTTAATATCTGCGGTTATTCACAACAGGCTGGATATAGATATGAAACTGGATATAGATGCTACTTTAAGCTACTTTCTGGATAAATGGGGTGAAGATGAAAGCCTGACTGAAAGTGACCTGCAGACTGATACCGAATATAATACAAGGCTTTATGCCGGATTGCCGCCTACTCCCATATGCAATCCCGGGCTGGAGTGCATTAAAGCTGCTTTAGATCCTGAAGATGTTGATTACTTGTTTTTTAAAATAACGGATACTGAAAATCATATCCATTCATTCTTTGAAGACTACCAGGATTTTATTAATGCAGAGGTCAAATAGCAATACGGAAATCCAGAATTTAAATAAGGAAAGAAAACTACTGTCCGCCTTGAGGAAAGAAGCAGCCTTAAAAAAAATTCCCATAATAGACATCTCTACAGGAAGGTTCCTTGAACTTATATGTGTACTTGAAAATCCGGATAGTATACTTGAAGTGGGATGCGGTACCGGATTTTCATCTTATTTTTTGATTAAAAGTCTGCGAGGAGGCTATTATACTGGAATAGATTTAAACCGGGAAAGGATCGGTAAGGCGAAGAAATTTATCAGCAGTTTATTCCCTGAAAAAAAAATAAATTTTTTGGCAGGTAGCGCTTTAAAAATAATACCGGAGTTGAGAGACAAGTTTGATCTTGTATTTATTGATGGGGCAAAATTTGAATATCCCCGTTATATCAGGGCATTGGAGACCAAACTAAAACCAGGAGCTCTGATAATCGCCGATAATATTTTTTACGGGAATAAAATATTTAAGGATAAAATCAGAAAGCATGATCAAAACAGCGTAAATGGGATCAGGGAATATATAAGCTATATAATAAAATCTTCTGGATTCGTCAATTATCTTTTTGATATCGGTGACGGCTTATCGGTGACAAAATTTATAAAATAATAGATTTATCATTTTATGGAGAAAACTAAAAAACTTCCGGAACTCTTGGTGCCGGCAAATAATTTAAATATTTTGAAATATGCAGTGAATTATGGTGCAGATGCTGTTTATGTGGGAGGAAAGGAATTTAACCTGAGGAGCATCAGGGGAAATTTTAATATCAGCGAATTAAAAGAGGGTGTTGAGTATGCGCATAAACATGGGGTAAAGGTTTACCTTACTTTAAACTCTGTGATTTTTGAACCTGAACTAACCAAATTCAGTAAATACCTGGATAAATTAAAAGACCTGGAACTAAACGGCATAATAGTATCAGATTTTGCAGCACTGGAGCTGGTAAAAAAGATTCTACCGAAAATAAAAATTCATATAAGCACCCAGACTAATATAAACAACCATATAGCAGTAAAGTTTTTTGAAAAATTAGGTGCATCAAGGGTTAACCTGGCAAGAGAAATAAATTTTTCTGACCTTAAAGATATTGTAAAGAATACAAAAATCGAGATTGAGATATTTATACACGGGGCTTTATGCATATCCTATTCTGGAAGATGCATGCTAAGTAAATATATGACAGGAAGAGATGCCAATAAGGGGGAATGTGCCCACAGCTGCAGATGGAAATATTATCTTGTGGAAGAGGAAAGGCCAAATCTGTTCTTCCCTGTTGAGCAGGACAGCAGAGGGACCTATATATACAACTCGAGGGATCTCTGTCTGTTATCCAGGTTGGATCTGCTGGCAGATACAGGAGTAAGTGCTGTTAAGATAGAGGGAAGGATGAAGACGGAAAATTACGTAAGTCTTACCACATGGGTCTACAGAAAAGCTCTGGATTATATAAAACAGGGTAAATTTACTGAAGAAAATATAATTTATCTAGCAGGCGAACTGGACAAATGCTCACACAGAAATTTTACCACAGGTTTTATGTTCCTGAAGGACAGAAAAGAACTTGAAGACAATGATAATGTAGGTTATATAAAAAAGTATGACTTTGTAGGGACTTATCACAGTTACAGTAAAAGATACAGAGGCCCTGTGATAAGAGTTAAAAACCAATTTAAGACCGGTAAAGTCATAGATATACTCCAGCCTAATAAAAATCCCAAAAAATTTAAGGTAAAAAGACTTATATCGGCTGATAATAATACCGAGATGCTCTGTGCAAACCCTAATGACAGAGTGATTATAACTGAATTGGGCAGGGTAGACCCCTTTTCAATATTTAGGATTAAAAACTAACTTTTAATAAATATAATAAAAGTTATAATAATTTAAGAATTTGTAAATATAAATAAATTTTAGTATAATTATAATAATTAATTTAATAGATATATGGTTGTAAATGTTAAAACTTATGAAGTAGTGCTATCAGGTAGAGTACAGGGTGTTGGTTTTCGTTATTTTGTAGAGTCTATTGCAGGCAAATACGATATTTGCGGTTACGTAAGGAATACTTATAATAACCAGGTGGAAGTAATTTGCCAGGGAGAAGATGAAGATATTGAGAATTTTATAGATGAAGTAAAAAAAGGTCCTACTTTTTCGGCGGTAACGGATATTAAAATAGATAAAATAGAGAATAGTAAAAAATATAGTATATTTGAAATAAAATATTAGAAGTAATAATAATAGTAAACATAAAATATGATTGATACTAATACAAAAGTAATAGCCTTGATCGGAAATCCAGTGAGGCACAGCCTGTCTCCTAAAATTCAAAACTATCTTATAAGTAAGTATTCAAAAAATGCGGTTTATTTAGCATTTGAGTTTCAGAAGAAAAATATCGATGAAGCTTTTAACGGCGCAAAGAGGCTTGGTTTTACCGGATTGAATGTCACTATGCCTTATAAAGAAGAGGTATTCGATTTAGTCGATAAAACAGACAGAGCATCAGAGGTGATTAAATCTGTAAATACAGTGAAGTTCACTAAAAAGAGCGGGATTTCAACAGGTTTCAATACTGATGTGGATGGTTTTATTAAGTCATTAGAGGATAAAAAATTTTCTTGGGCTGGAAGTAAGTGTCTGGTAATAGGGGCAGGTGGTTCGGCAAAAAGTACTATTTATGGAATGCTTAAAAAAAAAATTAAAGATATATATGTATATAACAGGACTGGAGAGAAGGTCGGGAATATCATAAGAAATTTTAAAGACATAGGCAGTGAGAAAATAAAAATGTTGGCCAGCCTGAGTGATATCAGTAGCAGGATAGAAAAAATTGATTTGATTGTGAACTGCACCCCTATAGGAATGGATATTGGTTCTTATAAAAAGTTGATGCCAATACCGGAAGAATGGAGTCTTAAGAAAAAATTTGTTTTAGATATGGTTTATAAACCAACAGAGACAATATTACTAAAGAAGGCCAGGAAAGAAGGAGCAGTAGTTATTACTGGTATGGAGATGCTGGTGAACCAGGCTGTATTCTCTTTTAAGGTCTGGTTTGATATAATGCCAGATAAAAATGATATAAAGGAATTATTTAAAATAGTTTATAATAATAAATTAATAAATTAATCAAGAAGGAAATATAAATGGATATTAATCAGATATTAGAAGAAGGTATAAAAAGAAGTGCATCGGATGTCCATATCGTGTGTGTCCTTCCTCCTGTAATAAGAGTCCATGGAAGATTAGTGAAGCTGGAGGAATATGGAGAAATCACACCTGATATATCAAGAAAGATGCTGCTAAGGATATTAAATGATGAACAGATAGAGAGGCTTGAGAAACAGTTGGCAGTTGATTTTTCATACACACTGCCGGGCTACGGAAGATTCAGGTGCAGCTATTATTACCAGAGGGGCAGTCTGGCTGCTGCTTTCAGATATATTTCCAGGAGTATACTTACCATTGAAGAATTAAATCTACCGCTTCAGGTAAAAGAGTTTGCAAATTATCCGAGAGGACTTGTTTTGGTGACCGGGCCTACCGGGTGTGGTAAATCAACGACCCTGGCTGCGATAATCGATATGATCAATGAAAAAAGGGCAGAAAATATTATAACAATAGAAGATCCTATAGAATATTTGTTTGGGCATAAAAAAAGTATTATAAGCCAGAGAGAAGTGCTAACAGATACCAAGACATTCCAGGCAGCTCTAAAGTATATTTTAAGAGAAGACCCCGATGTCATAATGGTAGGTGAAATGAGGGATCTTGAGACCATATCCAATACACTTACTGCAGCAGAAACAGGCCATCTGGTTTTCTCGACGCTTCATACACAGGATGCACCTCAGACTATAGACAGGATCATAGATATTTTTCCGACCCATCAGCAAAAACAGATAAGAAATCAGCTTGCAGGTACGTTAAAAGCAGTAATGGTACAACAATTATTACCAAACAGGACCAATGACGGAAGGGTCCCTGCAACTGAGCTGATGTTTGTAAATACTGCCATAAAATCTATGATAAGGGAAATGAAAGTACACCAGATCTATTCAGCAATACAGGCCAGCGGAAGAAGGGGAATGATGACTATGGATATGTCACTGGTAAGCCTGTATAAGAGTGGTAAAATTACAAAGGAAATGGTGATGGAAAAAGCACACAGCTTAGATGAAGTCAAAAGGATGATAGAGGAGTTAGGTTAATTTTATTTATTAAATATATAAGGATTTATAATCATGGCTGCATATAATTACACAGTTAGGAATCTAAATGGAGAACTGCTGGAAGGATCAATAGATGCTGAATCACAGGACCTGGTCCTATCCAAACTGAAAGAAATGGATTATTTCGTGGTAAATATTGATGAGGTCAAAGAGAGCAAACAATTGACTCTGACAAAAAAAGGAGTAAAAGGTTTCAGCTTCTTTAACCGTATTAAAGTAAGGGATATGGTAGTATTTACCAGGCAGTTTTCTACCCTTATCTCTTCAGGTATGTCTTTACTGGAATCTCTTACCGTATTGGAAAAACAAACTCCAAACCCAAAGTTTTCAAATATAATTGCAAGTATAAGAGCAGATGTGGAATCAGGACATTCACTTTCAGAATCAATGGAAAAATTTCCAAATGTTTTCTCAGATATATTTATTAGTCTGATCCGGGCTGGTGAAGCAGGAGGTGTTCTGGACAAGACTATGAATGACCTTGCCACCTTTCTTGAAAAAGATGAGGAAATAAAGTTAAAAGTAAGAAACAAGACTGCTTATCCTAAATTTGTCCTGGGATTTGCGGTAGTGATAACTCTGGTGATTATACTCTATCTTGTTCCTACATTTCAGGATATATATGAAGATCTTGGTGCAGAGCTGCCGATGATCACAAAAGGAGTAATATTTATTGGTGATCTGTTTAAAAACGTATTCTTTTATTTGATACTGGCCGTATTGATATTTGGCGGGAGATACCTGTTTAAAAAAGCAGTAAGAACTCCAAAAGGAAAGTACATCATGGATAAGATCAAAATAAATATTCCAAGATTTGGCGACATGTTTAAGAAAATGGCACTGGCAAGATTTGCCAGGCATTTTGCAGTATTACTTGCTACGGGTGTCCCTATATTGAGTTCTCTAGAAATCTCAAAGGGTATTGCAGGCAATATACTGATTGATAATGCACTTGAAAGAATAAGAAAAGGAATAAGAGAAGGTGAGAACATTGCAGATCCTATGGCCAAAATGGATATATTCCCGCCAATGATGGTCCAGATGATGGCTGTTGGTGAAAGGACAGGTACCCTTGATGAGATAACAGCCAAGATTGCTGATTTTTATGAACAGGAGGTTACAAACTCTATAGATATACTGGTAACCATATTGGAGCCGCTGATGCTTTTAGTTGTTGCCGGCATGGTAGGAGTTATTGTTTTATCAATGTATCTTCCCATGTTTAATATGTACCAGGCTATGTAAATCTAATAGGAAAAGGCTGATATCTTTGATGAAAAGTGTAATATATAAAAATCTAAACTCTGTAAGAGCAAGAAGTCTGTCAATAGAAGATCTTATTAGGATCTACCATAAATACAATACTCCGGATACTTTAAATCTTATAATCAGAAAGACTGAAAAGCTGGTCTATAAAATTGCTCAAGAATTCAGGAATGACAAGATAGATCAAAAAGATATTCAGCAGGTTGCATTTACCGGGCTGCTTATGGCGTTAAACAGGTTTGATGCAAAAAATGGAAACAGGTTTTCTACTTTTGCCGTTTACTGTATAAAAGGAGAGATACTGCATTTTATAAGGGACAGCAAACTGATAAAAGCTCCCAGATGGATATGGAAGCTCAATAAAGTATTTATAAATTTTATCAGGGATTTTGAATTCAGCAAAAAAAGATATCCCACAGTGGAAGAGATATCGAATGGCATAAATATATCCATAAAAGGAATAAATGAGTTTTTCAAAGCAAGAGAGGCTGCTTTCTATGATTACAGGCCGATTGAAAAAATTGATAATACCAATAATGATGACACATATGATTTTGACCGAAGCATGATCAGATCCAAGGAATACAGGAATTTTGGCCTGGTGATGGAGGATAAGATCCTGCTGTGGGATGCTATAGACAAACTATGCGGTATAAATAAAAAGATAATAGTTTTAAGTTATTTTTTAGGGTTCAACCAGAAGGAAATAGGCAAAAAAGTAGGTATTTCCCAAAAATCTGTTTCTAGAAAATTAAAAGAGAGCATCAGGATTTTAAAAGGCTACTTTGCTGAAAATTAATATTTTTTATTCTTTCATAAATATTCTTTTTTTTATCTAATCCAATATCTCATAAAACATAATAAATTAATCTACATTTTAAAATTAAAATAATAATATATTTATTTTAATTTATTTAATTTATAAAAATATGTTGTCATATATAATAAAATGTTATATACTTAACTACAAATAATAATGTTAATACTATAAATATTTTTATAAATAATTGTCTAAATTTATTTTTTATGGGTATAATAAATTAATGTATAATAAAAATAATTATATTTTAATTAAATTTAGTTAAGCAAAGGAGGTGTCAAAATGAAAAGACTGTGGAGAAACATCTATAAAAGTGAAAAGGGATTTACTCTGGTAGAACTTATGATAGTAATTATCATACTTGCTGTACTAACAGGTATAGCTGTTCCAAGTTATCTGGCTTTAAGGAACAGAGCCAGAGAGTCTGCAACAGAAAGTGAAATGAAAAACATAGCAACCGCACTGGAGCTGTGCCAGGCTGATACTGAGAGTTACCCAGCTGATTATACTACAATAACAGCCTATATGAATCCGATCCCAACAACTGATAGCTGGACTCATGCTTACGTATATACACTGGGTGCTGGTGGATCAAGTTATACTTTAGAAAGCTGGGGTGCAAATGGAGCAGATGATAGTGGTGTTGATGACTTGGTTATAGCTAATGGTGCGTGGACAACTGAAACTGGTGCATACTAAAATAAGTTAAAGATAATTAATTGTACTGTATATATAAAATAAGGGATAGCATACTATCCCTTATTTTATATATACTTTACATTATTTTTATTTTTTTGACTAAAAATCTTTCTCATGTTATTATTCAAAAGTATAAATATTTATTTAGGAATATATTTTTAGAATAATAAAAGAATATTTAAATAATTAATTATAGTAATATAATATAGAAAAACATTTAGCACTAATAAAAAAAACTAAAAGTAGCATATAAGCAATAAATAGAATGGAAATAAGAGAAGTAATTTTTTATTTAATCTTTATAATCGCAGGTTTAGCAGTAGGCAGTTTCCTGGAAGTAGTTATTTACAGGGTTCCCAGGAAATTATCTATTGTGAGGCCTGCTTCTTTTTGCCACAATTGTAAGAAGAAAATAGCTTTTTATGATAATATTCCAGTACTGTCTTATATTATACTCAGAGGAAGGTGCAGATACTGCAAGTCAAAAATTCCTGTTACAAGTCTGCTTGTAGAAATAATAACTTCTATACTGTTTCTGGCCAATTATATTATCTTTGGTCTGAGTATCAATACTGCCATAGGCATAATATTCTGCTGTGCACTGATAGCGGTATCATTTATTGACATTGAATTTAAAATAATCCCTAATGTAATAGTGCTGCCTCTTATAGTAGTGGGGCTGGCTTTAAATATTGCGTCTGATCCTTCAAATTGGTGGATGCCGCTTGCTTTCAGTGTGGGTGCATTCGTATTTATGCTAATGATCCATTTAATAAGCCCAAGAGGTATGGGCATGGGCGACGTTAAATTAAGCCTTATGGCTGGAGCATTCCTGGTAAGAAATGTTGTCTCTGGTCTGTTTTTAGGATTTTTACTTGGTTCACTATACGGTTTATCGTTAATAATAATAAAGAGAAAAAAATTAAAACAGGCCATACCTTTCGGTCCTTTTATATCGCTGGGTAGTATAATATCTTTATTTTGGGGGAATAATATCTTAAAATGGTATATAAGTTTTTTCTGATAAAAGAGGAAGAGTGATTTTTATGTTGGCAGTTGGATTAAATTTAAGTTCTTTTCAAATATCTGTGATCGAGCTGATGAAAGCAAGAAAGGATTATATAATAAAAAATCTGGTGATAGATGAGATACCAGCCGCGGCAATAGAAAAAGGTGAGGTTAAGGATTCTGCAGTTTTAACCACAGGATTGAAGGATATATGGAGAAAAAATAAGATTTCAGATAGAAAAGTGTTCATCGGCATTGCTAATCAAAAGGTGATTGCTAAAGAAGTGCAGATACCGGTTCTAGATGATAATGAAATAAACAATTCCATAAAGTATCAGATAAGCGATTTTATCCCTATACCAAAAAATAATATTATTTATGATTATTATATTGTTGAAAAGAGTGAAAACGCTTCAAAATTGATGCTGGTCGGCACACTTAAAAGTATGATCAATGATATAGCAAAGAGCTTCAAGGATGCCGGATTATTTGCACAGGTCATTGACCTGAATTGTTTTGCCCTTTACAGAACACTTGATTATATATACGGTCTAGAAAAAAATAGGAAGGGCAAGGATCTAAGTTCTTTTTGTGCGGTAAATTTTGGATCTGATATATCGATTTTTGAGATAATCCAGGCAAATGAATTGAGATATCCGAGATTTACATCATCATCCATAAGGAGTTTTATTGATAAAATCTATAAAATCAACCAGAACGATGAATATTGCAGGAAAATAGTTTCCGAGTTTGATTTCAGGCAGCTTCTGGGAACGGGGTTTAAAGAGGATAAGGAAAAGCCCAAAAAGGAAAGTTCCGGTGAATCTGCAGAGGGATCAGATAAGAAAGAAAGTGAGAAATCTGATAAGGCTGAGGAGAAAAATGTTATTGATGATGAGAAAATAGCCAAGATAATGAAAGATGCAGCAGACCAATTTATATATGAAATTAGATTATCAATAGAGAATTTTCTGCAGGAAAATCCAAAATTTAAGATTGACAAAATAATTTTAAGCGGGCAATACATAAAAAATATTGATAAATATATAGAAAGGGAAATAAGTTATAAGGTAGAATTATTGAATATTTCTGATTATTTTTCATTAGACTATATAAAAAGAAATCCGGTCCTTAAGGGTAAGGATTTGAACCGTGTAATAGACCCGATAGCTGTCGGTATGGCATTGAGAGGTTTAAATAAATGAAGACAATAAACCTTCTCCCAAAAGAAGTAAAAGTTAAAGATGTAAAAGGCGTTATATTCAATATATTAATAATATTATTTGTGGTAGCCGCTGTACTCTTGGGAGCTTTATCCATATTTTTAATAAATGCAAATAGTAACCTTGCTCCGAAATTAGATAATTACAGTAGAGTAAATAGAGAGGTAAGCAGTTACATAACAAAGCTTGAGACATATGAAGAATTTAAAAATAAGGTGGGTGTCAAATCAGAGCTGGTGGATTCATTACAGGAAAATGAGATATCCTGGTCAGAGATTTTATATGATCTTGGATTAAGAATACCGGATAATGTATTCATAAATTTTATTGATGGAAACAGCAGTGCTCTATATGAATATATTGATAAGAAGAAAGACGAACAGGAAGGGGTGACCAAAGTATTGTTTTTTACCATAGGCGGCTATGCTGTTGATTATAATGACATAACCAGGCTTCTAATAGAGATAAAGGATATTCCCTATACGGGTGATGTAATACTAAACAATATGGCAAAAGACCAGATAACCGAGTCAAATATTGACGTGATATTTTTTACTATCAGCGCTTACTACGACATCGAACCTTATAAGAAAGCTGCAGAAGAAGAGGCTGAGACTCAGGAAGGTGATGGCGGAGAAGATGTGTTGGAATCTGAAATAAATACGATGGAGCAATAATAAAATATAATCTTATACTTAATTATGAGTAATACAGTAAAAATAATTTTAATAATTGTATTTTTTGTGATCAATGTGTTATTGGTTTTGCTGCTTATTATTCCAAATCTTTCTGCCAATACAGTAGCGAGCATGGCGATAGAAACCGAAAGAGAAAACAACGGATCTAATATAAATAGATTAAACCAGCTTATACTGGTAAGGGATGAGTACAATACTTTAAATGCCGAATACCAGACGTATTCAATGCAGCTTCCTTCGGAAAACGATACAAGTGTTTTTACCAATGATATCTATGATGTTGCAAAATTTTCGGGTATAACTATAAATTCAGTTGATTATGCGGAGCAGGCTTTAGGAGGAGAAGAAGAAGAAGAAGAAGAAAGTCCGGAAAGATTGATCAAGGCAAATTTTTCACTGGAAGGAAGTTACTACAATATTATTAATTTTGTCAGGACTATTGAGAAAATGCCAAGGATAGTAATAGTCGAGGATTTCATAATACAATCAGTTGTGGAAGAATATGAAAGCCTCAATGTATTTGTTACTGTAAAGTTATATTATATAAGTGATTAGCATGAGAGACTTTAAGAAAGTATTAAAACCGGCGATATTTATATTAAGTTTAATGGTTTTACTGGCAGCGTTCCAGGTAATAACAGGCTGTTCCTTTACCAGTATAGTAAAAGAATCATATATGAGTGAAGAAGACGAACTGGAATTGCCGGAAGTTGAGATAGATGAAAAAGAGATCAGTGAAATAGGTAAAGAAGATATAGCCATAAAAAAGAGCTATGCTATTGAAGAAGAAATTGACTTAGTAGACGAGTCAATAAAGGATCCTTTTAAACCGTTTTATATTGAAGAAGAGACTGAAGAAGAAGAAGAAAAAAATATCTTTGAATTGGAAAGAATTTATATCACAGATGGAGTCGAGTATGCCGAATTAAGCTTCAACGACCATCTTTATCTGCTAAAAGAAAATGATCTCTTTGGATATTATTATTTTGTCCAGGCAATCAATGAAACCTCAATAGTGCTGCTTAAAGGTGATAATACATTAACTGTTTTTATGGGTTCAGTGTTATATGATTAGAAAGGATGCATAATCTTTGAGATTTCTAACTGCCGGTGAATCTCATGGTAAATGCCTTGCAGGAATTATAGATGACTATCCCTCCGGAGTTTTAATAGACATTGGTTATCTGAATTATGAGCTGAAAAGGAGACAAAAGACTTTTGGGAGAAGTGAAAGGATGTCTATAGAGGATGACCAGGTAGAAATAATTTCCGGAGTAAGAAAGGGCAGGAGTATAGGTTCACCGATATCATTTATTATAAGGAATAAAGACTGGGAAAACTGGAAAGATATAATGGAAATAAATCCTGAAGGGCCGGGCAGTGGCAATTCAGGCAAGAAGCTGTTAAATCCAAGACCGGGACATGCAGACCTCACAGGATTTTTGAAATACAGGTCAGGTGATTTAAGGGATGTAATAGAAAGAAGCAGTGCAAGAGAAACAGCAGCAAGGGTCTGCACGGGTGCATTTGCAAAGACTGTACTAAAGCTATTGGGGATAAACATATTAAGCTATGTTACCCGAATCGGTAAGAAAATATTCAGTGAGGATATAACAATAACAGATAAAATCTTAAAAGAAATTGAAAAGTCCGAGGTAAGATGCCCTGATAAAAAGGTGAGCTTGCAGATGAAGCAGGAGATAAAAAAAGCAGAAAAAAATAAAGATAGTCTGGGAGGAAGTTTTAAAGTGGTTGCTACAGGAGTCCCTCCAGGTCTGGGATCATATTCTCAATGGGACAGAAGAATTGACGGGAAAATAGCAGGAGCTTTTATGAGTATACCATCAGTTAAGGGAGTAGAAATAGGAGAAGGATTTAACACGGCCAAGAAGACCGGAACTCATTTTCATGATGAGATATATTATAAAAAAAGCGATGGGTTCTATAGAAAAAAAAATAGGGCGGGAGGAATAGAAGGCGGGATGACCAATGGAGCACATGTGGTTATAACAGCTTATATGAAACCCATACCTACCACAGGAAAAGGACTACATACCGTAAATATAAAGAGCAAGGAAGATGTTGTAAGTCTAAAGGAAAGATCGGATATATGTGCGGTACCAAGTGCTTCTATAGTAGGTGAATCAATGATTTCTATAGAGATATTAAATTCAATTCAGGAAAAGTTTGGAAAAGATAACATAACAGAGATTCTGGAAAACTATAACAACTATAAAAGATACCTTGAAAAAGTTTAAATATCTTTATGGATTTTAATAATATATATATTACCGGTTTTATGGGTTCCGGAAAGAGTACAGTAGGAAAAATATTAGCAGTTAAGCTGGGATTTAGATTTATTGATCTGGACAGGGTAATCGAGATTGACCAGGGTAAAAAAATAAAGGATATATTCAAGATAGGTGGAGAAAAATATTTCAGGGATATAGAGACAAAAGTAGTGGATAAAATATATAAAAATAAAAATTGTGTCTTTGCCTGTGGGGGAGGAATAGTAAAAAGAAAAGAGAACATGGATATCATAAGAAAAAGCGGAGTAGTAGTTTATCTGGAGATATCCGTCCAGGATGCACTGGAACGCCTTAAATATGTTAAAGACAGACCGCTGCTTGAAGTAGGTCAGAGAGAAGAAACTATAAAAAAATTACTCGCTAAAAGAGACGTTATGTACAGAAAATATGCCGATCTGGTTGTGAGCAATTCTAAAAGAAGTGCCGGGCAGACTGCTGATGAGATAATAGCCAGGCTTAAAGCTTAAGAAATAGATGAAAATCATTACAGCCAAAACCAAACTTAGAAATTATCCCATATACCTTAATCCTAAAATCTATAAGGATTTTCCGGAATTGAGCAAAAAGAGATTCAGTGATGCAGAAAAAATTGCACTGGTTACGAATGATACAGTATTTGGAATATATGGAAAAAAAATAAAATCTTTTTTAAAAAAATGTTTGATGCCTTTCAAAATTATAGTCCTGAAAGACGGTGAAGAATATAAAAATTTAAACAGTGCAGATTTTATATATAAAAAACTGATTGATTTTAATATTCACAGAAATGATATTTTAGTAGCGTTTGGCGGTGGAGTGATAGGGGACCTGGCAGGGTTTGCAGCTTCGACCTTCCACAGGGGAATAAAACTGGTACATTTCCCGACTACAATTATCAGTCAGGTTGACAGTAGCATAGGAGGGAAAGTTGCAGTTAATTACAGGAATATAAAGAATATAATAGGAAGTTTTTATCAACCACATATGATAGTAATCGATCCCACTATAATCTATACCCTTAAGGAGGATGAAATCATAAACGGGTTGGCTGAAGTAGTCAAATATGGAATGGTTTTTAAAAAGGATATACTTGACAGGCTTTTAAAAACGATTGATAACAAAAGGAAAGACAGGCTGATAAGGTTAATTAAAACTAAAGTCTTTGAAAATATCATATATGACTGCTGCTGCATAAAAGTAAAAGTGGTAGCAAAGGATGAATTTGATCTAAATTACAGAAACCTTCTAAATTTCGGGCATACCATAGGGCACTGCATAGAAAACGCATTTGATCTCAAGAGAGTAAGTCATGGAGAGGCTGTCAGTATTGGAATGATCATTGCAATTAATATTTCAATTTCACTGGGGCTGATTGATAAAAAAGTATTAAATGATGTGCTAAAGCTGTATAAAAAGCTTAAACTTCCCTATAAAATACCAGGGATTAGTGCCGAAAAAATAATAAGTGCCTTAAAATATGACAAAAAATTTAAAACCTCGCAAAATAAATTTATACTGCTTAATGGCATAAACAAACCTGTTTTTTATTACGATGTTGGAAAAAAAATGATTGTTGATAATATTAATAAAAGTATGTATAATTACTTATAAATATATATATAGAAAATAATAATTACAATAATAATTATTAAAAGACGAAATAGGGATTAAAAACAGCCGGAAAGCCGGGATATAAAGTACAATGAAAAAAGTCATTATAATAAACGGCCCTAATCTTAATTTGCTGGGGAAAAGGGAAGAAAAGATATATGGTAGTAAAAGTTTTGATGATTTGGAAAAAGAACTGAAAAAGATGGCAGAAGGTAAGGTAGAGCTGTCGTATTTCCAGTCAAATCATGAGGGCGAGATAATTGATAAGATACAACAGTGCATAAAGAATATTGATTTCATAATAATAAATCCTGGTGCACTAACTCATTATAGTTACGGAATACGCGATGCTATAGTCGCAAGTAAAATTCCGACTATTGAAGTGCATATATCAAATATTTTTGCCAGGGAAGAGTGGAGGTCAAAATCAGTAATATCGCCGGCCGTGAGTGGTAGTATAGTTGGATTTGGGTTAAGTGTGTATAAGATAGCATTAAGTCATATAATAGAGGAATAGAATATGAATTTGAGAGATATTAAAAGATTTTATTTCCTTAATAAAATGAAAAAAAATAAAATAAACCGTATTCTAAAGAAGGAAAGCGGATTTACCCTTATTGAAGTGGTAATAGCTCTTTTAATAATAGCTATACTAACCGTAGTCCTTGTCAGGGGCACCATAGTTTCGGTTGATGTAATACAGACAGATAAGGCAAAGACACTATCGCTGGCTGTTGCCAATGAAAAGCTGGAACTGCTTAAAAACATGGAATATGATGATGTTGAATTGGTTGAAGAAGGAGGTTCTGGATATGATGCCTGGTTAGGTGATCATCCTGAACTGGAGGAGGATGGTTATGACATTGATTATGCCATAACCTGGGTAGATGGAGAAGAAAACAGCTACAAGCAGGTAGAATTGACTATTTTTAAAGAACCGATGAATATTCCTGTTACATTAATAACACAAATTTATTTTTTAGAGGGACAGGAAGGTTCTGGAGAAGTCGAACACCCGGCACCGGTAAACCTGTCAATCGAATATGATACCGGTTCTGGAAGTGGAAGAGAGATCAAATTAGTATGGGAAGCTCCTGATACGGAAAAGGAAATAGATAAATATAATGTTTATATGGACGGTGCATTAGAAGGAGACTCCTTTACAGAATTGTATGTTTGTTATCCAGGAGATGATGATAATCATAGTTTTTATGTTACTGCAGTATATACCGATGAGATTGAAAGTGATCCAAGTAATACAGTTTCTACAGAAATAGAAGTCGAACACCCGGCACCGGTAAACCTGTCAATCGAATATGATACCGGTTCTGGAAGTGGAAGAGAGATCAAATTAGTATGGGAAGCTCCTGATACGGAAAAGGAAATAGATAAATATAATGTTTATATGGACGGTGCATTAGAAGGAGACTCCTTTACAGAATTGTATGTTTGTTATCCAGGAGATGATGATAATCATAGTTTTTATGTTACTGCAGTATATACCGATGAGATTGAAAGTGATCCAAGTAATACAGTTTCTACAGAAATAGAAGTCGAACACCCCCCTCCACAGAATCTTAGTATTACAGGATATTCCGGGGGCGGAAATAATAGAAATGTTAATCTTGCATGGGATGCACCAGATACCCAGCTCTCGATTGTTGAGTATGTAGTGTATAGAAACGGATCTGAAGTTGGCAGAACTACTGGTACAAGTTTTAGTAATAAAATTGGTAAAAATAATTATACTTTTTTTATAACAGCTATATATGAAGATGAAACAGAAAGCGGACCAAGCAATGAAGTCACTACTGTATCTTAACAAAAAAATAAAGGATTCTAAAGGGTTCACGATTATCGAGCTTTTGCTAGTTGTATTGTTGATGGTCGTTGTGGTTACTGTGGTTTCTGCTACCTTTCTTCTGTCAGCCAACGCTTCAAAAGATATTATTGACATAACTACTAATGAAATTGATGCCAGGGTAGTAGTTTACAGGATAAGCAAGGATTTAAGAGAGGCTGTAAATATAAGTACGGCAAATGACGAAGAGATAACATTTAAAAGCAATGTAGATGCCGATGAAGGAATTGAATTGGTTCATTATTACTTACAACTTCATGATGACGGATATTATGATCTATATAGGGAAATAGATGACGGTGAAGCAAAAGTAGCAGCAACCCGTGTAATAGATAATAACCTGTTCACCTATTATACAGGTGTAAATACTCCCGAAGGGGGAATGGATGTACCTGTGGAAGAATATAAAGATGATATAAGATTGATCGATGTTCATATATCCATTGATCAGAGCGGAGGGGAAAGCAACAGAACCATGAATTTAGACACAACAATATATTTAAGGAATGAGATTTAAATGAATAAGATTATTAAAAAAATAAAAAATTTTATAAAAGAGAAGGAAGGCAGTACTTTTACATTAGTTTTGATGATGGGATTTGTAGTAATATTATTGACCATGGCTATGATGGGATATATTTTTAGGGATATAGGCTTTACTGAACTTGATGAGGATCAATCAAGGGCATTTAACTTTGCAGAAGCTGGGCTTTCAGATATGTTTTTGAATATAGATAAATATTATAATGAAGATGTCCCTCTTCCATCAAGCCCATATACTGAAGAAATAGATGATGGCAGTGAAGTGCAGGGAAGTTTTATAGTTGATTATAAATACCACAGCGATAGTGGATTTTCCTGGTACATAATAACTTCCAAAGGCATTGATAAAAGTGGAATGGAAAGGACAGTCAGGGTAAAAGTAAATGTTTTACAGCAGGGTCCCATACTTGGTATTTATGACTATGTATTTACAGGTCAAACAGCGACTTTTAGCGGTAATTATAAACCTCTAGACGGTCCTTTTTATACGGAAGGTGATCTTAACCTTACAGCAGGTTCAGCTATATTACAGGAATATGGTGCAGGTCCGATAGTTGTAAAAGGAAATTTGTATATGTCAGGTGATACGACTAATATAAACCCGGAATCTCTGTCTGTAGGTGGGAACGTTGTAATGGAAGGGAGTGCAAAAATAAAAGGGGGTCAAATCAATATAGCAGGTGATCTTACAATATCCGGTGGGACTTACATAGATGATAGCCTGGTAAGTCCGATGATCGTAATGGGTGATATCAGTATGAGTGGAAGTGCCCGTATAGGGGAATCCGGAAAAGATTTGATTCTATCATGCAATGGGACTATTACCCCATGGCCATCTGATCCCTGGGCGCCTATATATGCTACACGTGATGACAGCTTTACATATACTTTCGATGATCCAGGATATGATGTAGCTGCTTTGATAGATGAATACTGGTCAGATGTACAAAGTTCGGCATTAGTTATCAATGGTAATTTAACATTAGATGACCGGAATGTTCCCTATAGTTATCAGGATTTAAATGGAAATAGCTTGAGCTTTATAAAAGAAGGTGAAAAATACGTTATGGAAGTTAATGGAAATGTCATCATAAACGGTAATCTTCAAATCGGAGTTGATGTATGGTATGTTCCTAGTACTGGTGGACCCAGTACTAATGAAATATATTACAGGGGAAAGGGCATTATATATACTACCGGAAATATTAATACTCTTACGAAGCTTATACCTTTAAATATAAATGATTTCTCTGAGAATGCTTTATTAGTATTTGTATCAAATGGAGAAATTGAATCCGATATCTGGCGTGATTATTGGGTTCAACCTCCAAGCTGCAGCAGTCCTACTATGTATATGGTGGCACTTGCAAAAGGAAATATAAAAATAACTAAAGGCGTGGTAAGAGGTACATTAATTGCAGGAGGTGTTCTGGATATTGATACTTCTTTTTCCAAAGTCTGTTATGAGGATAATATATCAGAAAATTTACCTTCTGACCTGCCGGGGAATTCTTCCAGTAGCGGTGAAACAATAATTACAAAAGCAGAGTGGCAGGAAGTAGTTAACGAGTGATATAATTTTTTGATATATAAAGTATATTGGTATAATCTTATATAGAAGTGGATAAGTTACTCACCTCCAGAATTATAAAGTTAAAAAGCTTTTTAAATAAAAAAGAACTTCAAAATATTTTAATCTTGAGTGATGTAAATATTTTTTATCTCACAGGCTTTTACGGCAAAGATTCGGGAAGTATACTTCTTTTTACGGGAAATGATATCCATCTTTTAGTGAGTTTTCTTTACTCCGAACAGGCAAAAAAATCAATTGATAACAAAAAAATAAATATTGTCAGCTATAAAGATAATAAATACAGAAAGCTTTCAGAGATCTTGGGAGATTATAAAACCGGACCAATTGGAATAGAGGGAAATAATATAAGCCTGAGTGATTTCTGCAAACTTGAAAAATTGTTATCCAGGCAGGGAAAAAAATTGTTTGAAATAACAGGAGCAGTAGAAAAATTAAGATTGATCAAGGAACTGCATGAAGTCTCTAAAATAAAAGGTGCATGTAAGGTCACGGACAGAGTTTTTAAAAACATAATAGACTCAGGTGCTTTAGGGGTAAAAGATTTATCGGAAATAGAGCTTGCACTTAAAATAGAAGAACTTTTAGTAAAGAATGGATCAGAAGGAAAGTCATTTGACATTATTGTCGCATACGGCAGGAATTCTTCAATGCCGCATCATCTTCCACAAAATATAGAATCAAAAGACGGTCTGATACTTGTTGATTTTGGATGCAGGTATAATAACTACTGTTCGGATATGACAAGGACGGTATTTACAGAAGATCTTAAAAAAAGTGATAAATTTAAAAAGATTTATGATATAGTCTTAGAAGCTCAGCAGCTGGCGATAGGAGATTGCAGAGAAGGAATAAACTGCGCCCAGATGGACATGAAAGTCAGAAAATTCATATGTTCAAAGGGCTATGGCGAAAATTATGTACATGGACTTGGGCACGGAGTGGGCCTGGAAGTACATGAGGAACCAAAAATCAATGCAGAAAGCAAAATGGTTTTAAAGGAAAATATGGTAATAACCATCGAGCCGGGGATATATATAGAGGACTTAGGAGGTATAAGGATAGAAGATATGGTACTGGTGGGCAAGGACAAATGCGAGCTGCTCTATGGTTCTACAAAAGAATTTATTATATTAGATTAATATTTTAAATTTTTACCAGGGGAAAATTATATGATAAGTACAAGTGATTTCAAAAATGGATTGACTATAATTTATAACGGACAGCTTTACAAAATATTATATTTTCAGCATGTAAAGCCCGGAAAAGGTGGTGCTTTTGTCAGGACAAAGCTAAAAGATTTAAATTCCGGAGCTATTATTGACAAGACTTTCAGGGCCGGTGAAAAAATGGAGCAGGCTTTACTGGAAACTAAAAAAATGCAGTATCTTTACAGGGATGAATATTATAATCTTATGGATATAAAGACCTTTGAACAAATCCAGCTGAACGGTGATATAATAAGGGAAAGTAAGGATTATTTGCTGGAAAATATGGAATTATCTGTTATATTTTATAAGGGAAAACCGATTTCCATTGAACTACCCATTTTTATTGAAGCAAAGGTCACCAAGACAGAACCGGGTAAAAAAGGCGATACCGTAAGCTCGAGCTTTAAACCTGCTGAGATAGAGACAGGGGCAAAATTACAAGTGCCGCTGTTTATAAGTACTGGAGATATAATAAAAATCGATACCAGAACAGGCGAGTATATAACCAGAATAAGTGCCTGATCAAATTAAACTATATTCTATAAGATGCCTAAAATAACAAGAAGAAAAAGTAGAGAGAATGCAATAATATTATTGTATCAGAAGGATCTGCTGGATAAAAAAATAAGTGATATTTTAAACAATGATCTGTTGGTAGGAAGAGAATACGACGAGTTCACCTTAAGACTTATCAATGGTGTAGGTAGTCACAGGAAGGAGATAGACAAATTGATAAAGGATGTAGTGGAGAACTGGACTTTGGAAAGAATAGCCATTGTTGACAGGAATATTTTAAGAGTAGCCATTTATGAGATGCTTTATGAGGATGAAATACCGCTTAAGGTATCGGTGGATGAAGCTATTGAGATATCAAAAAGCCTTGGCCAAAAAGAAGATACACCCAAGTTTGTAAACGGCGTTCTAGGCAAGATTTTAAGTAATATAAACAGCCAGATCAGTTAGTCTGATTGTTTTTAAGAGTCTATGGTTTCAGAAAATCACATTAAAGAGGGGAAAAAGCTGTATCCTGAATTTTTAATAGAAAAAGTCAATAACAGTCTGGGATATTATGTAAAAAAATACGAAAGAATCCCTGCTGTGCTTAGGGAATCCATAAAGTACAGCATAGAGAGCGGCGGCAAAAGATTCAGGCCCATACTATGTCTGATAACTGCAAAAAGCCTGGGTCACGATTATGATGAAGTAATGCCTACGGCCTGTGCAATAGAATTCATACACACTTATTCATTAATACATGACGACCTGCCTGCAATCGATAATGATGACCTGAGAAGGGGTAAACCTACCTGTCATAAAAAATTTGGAGAAGATATTGCAATACTTACTGGTGATGCTTTATTTTCGGAAGCATTTAATATAATAGTAAAATACCAGATTGCGGATGCTGAGACTAAATTAAAGGTTTTAAGAGAGATCACCGATGCTACAGGTGTGAGTGGAATGGTTGCAGGCCAGGTGATTGACGTATATTACACTGGTAAAAAAATAAGTAAAGACAGGTTGGAATATATGCATAAGAACAAAACTGGAAAATTAATAGCTGCTTCTGCAAGATGTGCTGCTATTATATGCGGAGCAGATAGAAGCATCCTTAAGAAATTAACCGATTATTCTGAGAATCTGGGTCTGGCATTTCAGATCACAGATGATATTTTAGATATAACTTCAAATAAAAGCGCAGCTGGTAAAACTATAGGTAAAGACGCTTTTCAGAAAAAAAATACATATCCTGATATGTGGGGTATTTCAAAATCAAAAAAAATTGCTGAAGAAAAAATTAAAAATTCCATTGAAATAATAGAGAGCATGAATATTGAGAGCGAGTGGCTTGTCAATATGGCAAAGTTCCTTCTGCTGAGAAAGGTATAATAAATATCAAAAAAAAGAATAAAATAGGAGATATTCTTTTAAAAAAAGGGCTGGCTGACACGGAAAAAGAAGCAGATGCCCTGTTAATGGAAGGTAGAGTAAGAGTAGCAGGCAGTATGATCGATAAACCGGGTACTATGGTAGATCCGGATTCGGAAATAAAAGTGATCCCTCCAGATCCTTATGTTTCAAGGGGTGGTTTAAAGCTGGAAGGAGCATTTGAAGATCTGGGGCTGAGTATAAGTGGGAAAAAAGCTGTAGATATTGGTTCGTCAACCGGGGGATTTACCGACTTTCTTTTACAGAACGGAGCGGGTGAAGTAATAGATATTGATGTAGGATATGGGGGATTATCCTGGAAACTGAGAAATTCACCCCGGGTAACTGTCCTGGAGAGGACAAATATCCGTAACCTTGATGTGGAAAAGTTGCCTTTCATTTCAGATTTTACGGTTGTTGATGTTTCGTTTATTTCCATAAAAAGAATTTTTAATAAAATTTTGGAAATTACTACAAAAAAAGGGGAAATACTTTTACTGGTAAAACCTCAATTTGAGCTGAAAAAAAATGAGGTTGAAAGAAAAGGTATAATAAAGGACAAAAATCTGCACTATAAGGTCCTGAAGGAAATAAAGGACTTTATTATAAAATTTCCGGTAAAAATCAAAGATTTTACCTTTTCCAAAATAAAAGGTGGAAAGGGCAATATTGAGTTTTGGATTTTTTTAATAAAATGTTCTAAAGAAGCTAAATATATCATAAATTATGATAAAATAATCAGGAGAGTGGTTGAAAGAGCCCATAATTATTTTAATCAGAAATAGGTATGTAAAATGAAAAATATTGGTATAGTTTCTAATAATGATAAAAAGGAAGCAATAGAGACCGCAAATAAAATCTATGAATATTTGATCAAAAAGGATATCAATGTACTTATGATAGAAAGCGATAAGATGCCTGAGTTTTATTCTCTTCCCTCAGTTACTGAAGATGAGCTCAGTGAAAAAAGTGATGTGATATTATCAGTAGGGGGAGATGGGACTTTTCTTAGAGCTTCCAAATACTCGTTTAAGCGCGAGATACCTGTATTGGGTATAAATGTAGGGAATCTTGGTTTTTTAACTGTTGTAGACACCTGTAATATGTATGATGCAATTGATAAGGTTTTAGAAAATAATTTCAAAATTGAAAATAGAATGCTTCTGGAAGGAAGATTTTATAAAGGTAAAAAAGAATTAGAAGATATCGGCCTACCTTATCTGGTGTTGAATGAGTTCACTATAACAAGATCTATGGTGGGAAAAATAATAAAATTTGAGATGATTGTTAATGGAATACCAATAAAAAATTTTGCAGCAGATGGAATAATTATAGCTACTCCGACGGGCTCTACGGCTTATTCTCTTTCTGCAGGAGGTCCGATAGTAGAACCGTGCAGCCAGGTCATTATTATAACTCCGATTTGTCCCCATACCTTGCTGAACAGAAGCATAATTTTAGGTCCTGATAACGTTCTGGAAATAAAAATAGAATCAAAGAATAATAAAGATTATGCAAGCGTTGACGGAAAGATAGCATCATTTAATATAAGATCGGGTTATGTTTTTAAAGTAAAAAAATCAAAATTAAAGTTAAAGTTAATATCTTTTAGCAAGGATATGTTTTTTAAAGTATTCAAAGAAAAATTTATTGAGAGGATATAAAAAAATTAAGGAAATGCAGCACCAGTAAGATATGTTAAAAGAATTACAGGTTAAAAATTTCGCTATAATAGATGATGCCAGGTTAAGATTTCAGAACGGTCTTAATATCCTCACCGGTGAAACAGGCGCCGGTAAAACCCTTATAATCGAAGCAATAAATCTACTGATAGGTGAACGTGCAGCAAACGATCTGATAAGAGACAATGAAGATAAATTACTGGTCCAGGGATACTTTGACTTCAGTAACAACACAGCAGCTGTCGATTATATGATTTCTGAAAATTTAATAGATGAAGAAGATCCCTGCGATGATATTGTGATAACCAGAGAGGTCAACAGAAAGGGTAAAAACAAGGCATTTATTAACGGGATTTTTACTCAGGTCTCTACTCTAAAGAAATTGGGAAGTTTTTTTGTGGACATTCACGGGCAGCATGATCATCAATATTTATTAGAACCAAGAACACATATAGACATAATAGACAGATTTGGCAAAGATATAATTTCAAACACTAAAAGGGACTATTTGGAAAGTCTGGAGAAGTATATTGAAAAAAAAGAGGGATTTTTAAGGTTAAAAAATTTAAAGAATATAAGAGAAGAAAAGTTAAAGGACCTGAATTACAGATATGAAGAAATAAAGAAACTGGATATAAAGGAAAATGAAGAAGAGATACTGGAAAATAAAATGAGGATCCTTAAGAATTATGAAAAGATCTACAGTCTTGCCAGTGGATGTAAGAAAATAATAGAGAGTGACCGTGATGATGTCCCTTCATTTATTGATAATATGGCTGTTCTTGAAAAAAATATTGATGAACTTGCTGAAATCGATAATAAGTTTAAGATTTTCAGCGGTAAAATTTCAAACATGGTAAATATTATTGAAGAAGTAAGCCGGTACCTGAACAGTTACCTTGCAGATTTTGACTTCAGCAAAGAAAGTTTCGACAGCATACAGGAAAGACTTTTTAAATTGTCAGAGATAAAAAAGAAATATAATATGGATTTGAATTCGATCAATGAACACGCGGAGAAATTGAAGGAGGAGATAGAGAGTTTTGAAGATCTGGATAGTGAAATTGAAAAGAAAAAGGCTGAGTATGATGAAGCCTTAAAAAATATGGTAAATAAAGCATTAATATTAAGTGAATCAAGAAAAGACATTATAGCAGATCTGAAAAAAGAAGTGGTAAATGAAATGGCGGACCTTGGTTTCAAGTCCATATCATTTGAACCGTTACATAGATTATTGGAAGACAGTGATGGTATTGAAATAGAGGGTAAAAAAGTGAAACCGGCAAAAAACGGAATTGATGATATAGAGTTTTTGATGTCCCTTAATATAGGAGAGGCAGTAAGGCCGCTTAAAAGAATTGCCTCGGGCGGCGAAATATCAAGGATAATGCTTGCTATAAAATCAGTAATAGGGTCTGTGGATAATATTACCACTATGATATTTGATGAGATAGATATAGGTATTGGCGGAGAGACTTCACTGGTAGTAGGTGAAAAACTGTATAAAATATCAAAAGGCTGTCAGGTAATAGCGATTACTCATCTGGCACAGATAGCGAGTTTTTCTGATTTTCACTACTTTATAGATAAGTTTGTGGAAAAAGGCAGGACAAAGATAAAAATCAAGAAGCTGGGTCCAAAAGACAAAATAAAAGAAATATCAAGGATGATAAGCGGAATGAAAGAAAGTGATATTTCAGTTATGCATGCTGAAGAACTTATAGAAAAAAGCAGTGATATCAAAAATGACTTGACAGAAGGGAAGATCAAAGTTGAAAACTAAATTTATTTTTGTGACCGGAGGAGTAATGTCTTCGCTGGGAAAGGGTATCTGTGCAGCTTCTTTAGGAAGGCTTTTAAAATCAAGTGGTTATAGTGTTACTATACAAAAATTTGATCCCTATTTAAATGTTGATCCTGGGACAATGAATCCTATCCAGCACGGAGAGGTATTTGTAACTGACGATGGTGGAGAGTCCGACCTGGATCTGGGCCATTATGAAAGGTTTATTGATGAAGACCTGAGTAAATATAATAATTATACTTCAGGAAAAATATATAAAAATGTCATTGATTATGAGAGAAAAGGTAAATTTCTTGGGACTACAGTACAGGTGATCCCGCATGTGACCGATGAAATAAAGGCATGTATAAAAAAAACATTGACCAGGAGAAAAACTGATATAGTCATTACTGAAATAGGCGGGACTGTAGGAGATATAGAAGGGCTTCCATTTTTAGAAGCAATAAGGCAGTTCAGAAAAGATGTGGGGAAGGAAAATGTTCTTTATGTACATGTGACCTATATACCTTATTTAAAGACTACGGAGGAATTAAAGTCAAAACCGACCCAGCACAGTGTTAAAGAACTTAGAAGTATCGGTATTCAGCCGGATATAATAATCTGTAGAAGTGAGAGCAAATTAACTGACAGCATAAGAAGCAAGATAAGTCTTTTCTGTGACATTGAAAAAGAAGATACCATAGAAGCGATTAATGTTGATCATATTTATAAAGTTCCCATGATGTTAAAAAAGGAAAAACTTGATTTGAGAGTACTGTCAAAATTAAAACTTAGGAAAAGGAAGTCTGATTTTAAAAAATGGGAGAAAATAGTAAGCACAATAAACAATCTTAAAGGTAAGGTAGAAATAGGAATAGTTGGCAAGTATACAAAATTAAAAGATGCCTATATAAGTATCGTAGAATCCCTAAACCATGGCGGTTATTATTTTAAGAAAAATGTAAATATAAACTGGATAAATTCTGAATCAATAGGTGAGAACTGTCCTGAAGATCATCTACTTTTCAGAATGGATGGTATACTGGTGCCTTATGGATTCGGATTCAGGGGGATAAAGGGGAAGATAAATGCAATAAAGTGTGCCAGGGAGAAAAAGATACCATTTTTAGGGATATGCTTGGGTATGCAGTGTGCAGTAGTTGAATTCAGCAGGAATGTTTTGGGTCTTAAAGATGCCAACAGCACTGAATTTGAGCCAAAAACCAAAAATCCGGTGATCTGTTTGATGAGCGAACAGAAAAATATAAAAGATATGGGTGGAACTATGAGGCTGGGAGAATATAAATGCGTATTGGAAAATAATTCCAGAGCCTATAAAGCTTATAAAGAAAAAATCATTTTTGAAAGGCATAGACACAGGTATGAATTAAATAACGACTATAGAGATATACTGGAAAAAAATGGTCTTATAATAACAGGTATCAATCCCGAAAAGAATCTGGCTGAAATTGTTGAGATAAAAGACCACCCATGGTTTGTAGCAGTACAATTTCATCCTGAATTTAAATCCAGGCCGGACAGGGCGCATCCATTATTCAGGGATTTTATAAATGCTTCAATAAAATATTCGGCTTCTAAAAAAAAGGTTGAGAAAAGAGCGACTTAATAGTAGATTTTATTTCCAGGATTTTATCATATGAGTTCTAAAAGAAGTAGAATAAGAAAAACCTTAATTTTTCTAAATTCCATTTTTCTTATAATCATCATCATTTTTACTCCGCTAGCTTATCACATATTTAATTTAAACTATTATGAAGATCTATATGAAGACAATGGAGTGTATTATAGTTTAAATAAGGATGATGTTTTAAAAGTCACGGTAAAAATATATGAATTTTTTAAATACAGGGAAGAATTGAGACCTGTGGATTATGACACCCAGGTAAGGTTTAATGATGAAATAAAGAGCGAAGCTACTAATTTTAGTGATGATGAAATAAGGCATCTTGAAGACGTAAGATCACTGCTGTTAAAGATATTTGTCCTTTACTGTGCAGGTATTCTTTTGTTTATTATAACAACCTTTTTTATCATAAAGATAAAAACAGGTATTTTTTTAAAAGACCTGGGAACAGTATTTATGATTTCTTCGGGTATTGTGCTGTTTTTTATTTTATTATTATATTTGCTGGGAAATAATTTTCCGGTTTTATTTGATAATTTTCACCGGCTGTTTTTCCCACAGGGAAATTTTTCCTTCCCTTCAGGGTCACTTATAATCACTATTTTTCCTTTTGGATTTTTTTATGATTTTTTCTTAAGAATAATATTAAGTTCGGCTGTTCTATCAGCTGTAATACTGGCTGTGGGCATAATTTTAATAAACGTTTATAGATTTAAAAAGCATTCGACTGACGGGAGATGATAATAATTTGATCAATAAAAAGAGGCTTTTAAAAACATTTATTGAACTAGTAAGTATAAAAAGTCCATCCAAAAATGAGAAAAAGATAGTCGGTTATGTAAAAAATAAGTTAAAGGATCTTGGCCTTGAAGTGAGTATTGACAGATGTGGCCAGAGATTTGGCAGTAATGCCGGAAATATAATAGCTGTCTATAGAACTAAAAACCCGTCTGGAAGCAGACCGATTTTTTTGACTGCACATCTCGATACAGTTAAAGTAGAGGGTGATATCAATCCGGTAATAAAAAATGGGAAAATATATAATGAAGACAAAGATACTATACTGGGCGGTGATGATAAAGTAGCTGTAGCAGCGATTATTGAAATATTAAATGTAATCAGGGAAGAAAAAATATCCACAGGTGATATTTATATCATGTTTACTATTTCTGAAGAAATAGGTGTGCTGGGGGCAAAAAATATAAATATGGATATGGTTGATGCTAAATATGGATTTGCCTTTGACAGTGATGGAGATGTAGGGACAATAATAAACCGGGCGCCGTTTCATAATTCAATTATTGCCCAGTTTAAAGGAAAGGCGACCCATGCTGGCATAGAACCAGAAAAGGGGATTAACTCAATCAAAGCTGCATCAATAGCTATTTCAAATATGAAAATGGGTAGAATAGATAATGAAAGCACATGTAATATCGGCAGGATAGAAGGCGGGGTGGCTACCAACATAGTACCTGAGAACACCAGGGTGGAAATGGAAGCCAGGAGCTTAAAATTATCAAAACTAAATTCGATAACAAAAAGAATGATAGATGATTTAAAAAAAGGTGCACGGGATACAGGCGCTGGCTTAAAATATAAGGTAGTAAGGGAATATGACGGGTTTAAAATAAATAGAAGTGAAATCCCTATGAAGGTAGCAAGAAATGCGCTAAAAATTTTGAATATAAAACCAAAGATAATGTCTTCTGGAGGCGGTAGCGATATTAATATATTTAATTCAAAAGGGAAAATTGCAGTTAATCTTAGTGCCGGGGTAGAGAATATCCATACAGCTAAAGAATTTGTAAAAATCAATCAATTGGAAAAGCTTGCCCGGCTTGTACTGAACATATGTAAGACTGTGATCAAATAAAAATCTTATAAGGAATTTTAAAATTTAAAATGGAACTATATGAAAAAAAGATAAAATCAAAGAAGATCTTCAGCGGTAAAATAATTAAATTATACCTGGATAATGTAATGCTTCCCAATAAAAAAATCGCCACCAGGGAAAAAGTCTCACATCCTGGTGCCGTGGGAATCGTACCGGTAAATAAAAAGCGTGAGGTGGTGCTGGTAAAACAGTTCAGATATCCGGTAGGAATTGCTTTGCTGGAAATACCGGCAGGAAAGATTGATAAGGGTGAGGATCCAAAAGACTGTGCGGAAAGAGAGCTGCATGAAGAAGTGGGAGCAGTAGATGGCAAGTTAATACATCTGGTGACCTTTTACACATCTCCCGGCTTCGCAGACGAGATATTATATCTTTATCTTGCAGTAGATTTTGAGAGAAAAGAAAATAATTTAGACGATGACGAGTTTTTACATGTTTATGAACTGGATCTGGAAAAAACTGTTACACTTATAAATGAAGGCAAGATAAAAGATGCCAAGACTATTATTGGGATCCTTATGGCAAGGGATTATTTAAGTAAACAATTGAAGATTGGAAAAAAAGATAAAAAATAAAAATATAGACCGTAGTATAAGAAAATATATGGAATATATAAGATTTGAAAAACTACTACTTGCAAACACTGTAAATTCCTACACAAGAGACCTGAAAAAATTTAAGAGTTTTTTAGAAGAAAGCAATATAACAAATTACACCGAGCTTAAAAAAGAGCAGGTATTAGATTTTCTTAAATTTTTACATATAGATCAATCAGAATCATCCATTGCAAGAATATTATCGACCCTTAGGAGTTTTTATAAATTTTTAGTTAGAGAGGAAATATGCAGAAAAAATCCCTGGGTCCAGGTAAGTAATCCTAAAAAGCCGATAAAAATGCTGGAGGTTTTAAGTATAGATGAAGTTGAAAGATTTCTTGATAGCATACCAAGTTCTACAAAACTGGAATTAAGAGACAAAGCCATGTTTGAGTTAATATATTCCTGCGGTTTAAGAGTGAGTGAATTAATAAATTTAAGGCTACAGGATATTGATTTTGACGAGGAATTAATAAGATTTATAGGAAAAGGCGATAAGGAAAGAATAACTCCGGTTGGAAGGAACGGACTGCTGTATTTAAAAAAATATATCAGGACCAGCAGATATAAAATAGAACAGGAGCATAAGTCAGATTATGTTTTTTTAAATAAATACGGGAATAAAATCACAAGGCAGGGGTTTTGGAAGATATTAAAGAAGTATGCCAGAAGAATAAACCTTGATAAAAATATATATCCCCATATTTTTAGACATAGTTTTGCTACTCATATGATCCAGAAGGGGGCTGATTTAAAGACGGTGCAGGAACTTTTGGGCCACAGCAGTATTTCTACGACCGAGATTTATACCAGTCTAAATAAAAGTTATATAAAGGAAGCATATTTTAAATACCACCCAAGAGAAAGACTATAACTTATTAATAATGATTATTGGCGGCATATAATATTGCAAATTTAATAGATTTTGGTAAGGTATATGGTCAAAGAAAAAGAGGTTAGCTTATATGGCAAATTTAGGACAGTCAATACTAAATTTTTTGAGGCAGCTGGCAATATGGGCTCCGGGACTGGTAATGGGAGTTGTCATACATGAATATGCTCACGGTTTCATAGCCTATAAAAACGGCGATTCAACTGCAAAAAACATGGGAAGGCTTACTTTAAATCCTATCGCCCATATAGATTTATTTGGGACTATACTACTGCCTTTGTTATTAATACTTATAAATTCAGGTATTATTTTTGGTTATGCGAAGCCTGTACCTATTAATCCAGGTTATTTTAGAAATTACAGAAAGGGACTTCGGTATACATCACTTGCAGGACCTACGTCAAATCTCATTTTTGCTTTTACGGTAGGCCTTATTTATGGTCTTTTTTATTTTATTTTTTTCAGGGTTACAAACGGCCAGATAATGTCTGATAGTCTGGGATATGAAACATTTGAACTTGTGAGCCAGATATTTCAGGGTGCCATATATATAAATATTTTTCTGGCAATATTTAATTTTATACCTATACCTCCTCTGGATGGTTCAAAGATAGTCGCTTCTTTCCTGCCCGATGAAGTCATGTTCAGATATCTGAGTTTCGGAAGGTTTGGATTCATAATCATTTTTTTATTTCTATTTTTGGGTGGAAGAATATTCTGGAGTATTATTTCTCCGGTATTTAATTTTATTTATAACGGCTGCGTCTGGTGGCAGTATTTAATTTAACAGCCGAACATAAACAGGAGATTGATTAAATGAAAAAGAAAATGCTTACCGGTTTCAGGCCTACCGGGAAATTACATCTGGGTCACCTGCACGGGAACATAATCAATATGATAGAAAACCAGAAAAATTATGAAAACTTTTTCTTTCTGGTTGACTGGCATGCATTATCAACAGAATATCAAAATCCAAAAAATATAAAATCGGATTTGATTGAATGTGCAGTAGATTTAGTAGCCTTGGGGATAGATCCCGATCTGACTCATATATACCGGCAGTCAGATATTCCCCAGATTTCAGAACTTACACTGTATTTTTCAATGATAACTCCTCTTTCCTGGCTGGAAAGGTGCCCTACATATAAAGAACAGATGAAAGAATTGAAGTCAAAAGACCTGTCAACGCTGGGATTTTTAGAATATCCGGTACTAATGGCAGCTGATATACTTATTGTAAATTCAGATATAATCCCGGTAGGGGAAGACCAGCTGCCTCATCTTGAGATCACCAGAGAAATTGCGCGCAGATTTAATTATTTATATGGTGATTATTTTACCGAACCAAAGGAAATGCTTTCAAAATCGACCAGAGTTCCGGGAACAGATGGAAGAAAAATGTCCAAAAGCTATAACAACGCAATATTTTTATCAGATGATTTTAAGACCATCAGTAAAAAAGTAAGAATGATGATAACCGATCCAAAAAGGATACATCTTAAGGATCCAGGGCACCCTGAAGTATGTAATATCTTCGATTTTTATAAGATTTACAGAGGAAAAGAAATAGGATCAATTGAACAAAGATGCAGAGATGGAAAGATAGGGTGTACCCAATGTAAAGACGAGCTGTCAGAGATAATATTTAAATCATTGGAACAATTCCGTGAAAGAAGAAACAGCATCAAAAAAGATATAAATTATATTTATGACATACTTGAAGAAGGCAAAAAATATGTCACAAAGATAGCAGGAAAAATAATATCCGACGTAAGAAAAAAGATGGGTATAGATTAGATTGAATAACTGTATAGAAAGTAAAGATTATTTAATAGAGTATAATAAATTCAAAGGTCCGATATATCTGCTTTTAGAGTTAGTCCAAAAGAAAAAAGAAGATATTTATGATATAAGTTTAAGTACCATAACCAGTGATTTCATTGACCATGTCAAAATAAATAAAAATGTATTATTTGATACACTCTCAGGGTTTATTCATACTGCTTCTATCTTAATGGAGATAAAATCAAGGTCACTGATTCCCTCAAAAAGAGATGCTGAAATCAATGGGGGAGATAAGATTGATACCGATATATTAAAGCAAAGAGAAGAAGAGTACAGAATCTTTAAAAAATTATCAAATTATTTTAAAAGCCTTTATGAAAAAGAGGCTTTATATTTTGTAAGAGAAGCGCCAGTAGAAGATAAATTCTTGAAATTATTCCCGGATTTTACAAGGAATATAAATACTGGTGAATTATGCTCTATTGCTTCTAAACTGATCAAATACAATGAAGAAATATTTAATTTAAGTGAACTATATGATAAAAGGATCAGCATAAGCATCTTTGAAGAAATGGACAGGATAAGTAAGATATTGAATTCCAGAGATAGTATTAATTTTAAAGAACTTACTTTAGGATATAGTAGGGTCATTGATAAAATAATTAGTTTTTTATCCATATTGGAACTTTATAAGAAAGAGGCTGTTGATATCATACAGTTTGAAAATTTCGGAAACATCATAATTAAAAAAATATGATGATGATATGATGAGTAAAGAAAAAAATGAAACCGGCAGGAGCAAAAAAAATACCAATTTAGACTTTTTTAAGGGAGACCAATGGCTAAAGTCATGTGTGGAAGGTGTACTCTTTATATCAGAAGGATTAGTAAAGGCAAGTGAAATATCTTCCGTTCTGAAAATAAAAGAAAAAAAAGTTTATGAGATAATAGGTCTGTTGGAAAAAGAATATGCTGATAATAATAGAGGTTTTATTCTTAAAAGAGTGGCAGGGTGTTTTAGATTATATTCCAATCCCGCATTAAATGATGTATTAATAAGGTTTGCTAAGTCAAATATACGTACACATCTTTCACAGGCCGCACTTGAAACCCTTGCAATAATATCCTACAGGCAGCCTGTTACCAGGACTCAGGTTGCTGAGATAAGAGGTGTCAGGACGGACAGCGTAATATTAACCCTGGTAGATAAGGGATTGATAAAGGAGGCAGGAAAGCTAAAAGAACCCGGAAGCCCTCTGCTCTATAAGACTACAGATAGATTTCTGGAGCTGCTGGGCATAGATAGTATAAAAGATCTTCCGCCTCTTGAATTTATGAAAGAAAATGATGAAGAAAAAAAGGATTAGATTAAACCCGCATGGTATTTCTAAAATATCTTTTATAATAATCTTAGTCTTAATACCGGGATTGATAGTGACGTCTTGCTGCTACCTGCCATTAAAAATCCAAAACGGCGAAACCAGAAGACAGTATATTAAGGAGGAAGAACCGTCAGAAGAAACAGAATTTACCGGGGTTCCTGACGCCAGACTTATAAGCAATATTAAAGTATCAGGGCAGGCTATAGATGTAGACATAAATGGCAATTACGCCTATCTTACAAACGATCTGGGAGTTCTTTATATAGTAGATATAAGAGACAAAGAAAATCCTTCTATAATTGGAAAGTGTCCTGGAGTAGATTCTGCTAATATTGTTATTGTAAAAGAAGATTATGCCTATATTTCTTATTATGTTTACCATAAAGATGATAATGATGATGAATATACTGACTGTGGTTTTTATATCGTGGATGTAAATGAAAAGGATGATCCCAGGTTATTGTATAACTATAATACCGGCGAGGGTAATATAAAATCTGTAAACTGCCTTTTTATTGAGAGTGATTATGCATATATCAGTACATCTGTTATGGAAGAAGATTCAGAAGTAAACAAGCTTGAAATAATAGATATATCAAATAAAAAAAATCCCTTAGCTGCCGGCAGTTATGAAATGGATGGTATACCGTCAGGAATATGGATAGAAGATAATAAGGCTTATATTAATGTAAATTACTATGATTATCAGAAGAAAGAATATACAGAAATAAGCAGGCTTTATATAATAGATATCGAAGACAAACAAAAGCCCGGACTTGCAGGTTCCTGTAAGTTATCATCGAATGCATGGGGAATATACATACTTGGAAATTATGCCTATATATCAAGCTGGAAATGGGATAGGGAAAACGAGAAATATATTGAGAGCATGTTGCAGGTAATAGAAATAGGAGATGTATCCAGCCCGGAAGCTGTTGGAGGTTGCGAGATCTTAGGAGGGGCATGGGAAATGGATGCTGCTGACAGTTTTATTTATATTTCAAGTCTGTCGGGAGGTATATATGCAATAGATGTTTCAAATGAAAGTGAACCTTTGATTGTAGACAGCCTAAAAACTTTTGGGATCTCTTGTGACATAACTATAAACGGTAACTATGGTTATGTAGCTGATGGAATGGAAGGGATGTCTATAATAATGCTGTCAGGTCAATATTCAGACGAAGAAAATCTTTTTGTGGAAAGTAGCGATGACGAAAACTTCACCCCGGAAGCAATAATCGAAATATTCGGAGATACTATGGATGGATATTATCAAACTGAAATACCTGTTTATCTGTCTGCACTAAAGACTTATGATATTGATGGAGATGAATTGAAATACAGGTGGATGATCGATGATGAAGAATGTTCAGATGAGGATTCTTTTTATTATTATTTTGATCAGCCTGGTGAATATAAAGTAAGGTTGATTGTCAGTGATGGACTGGAGGAAAGTGAGATTTCTGAATTTATAACAGTGAAAGAAAACATCCCGCCAGTGATACCAGAAATCGAACACACATTTACGGTAGAGATAGAATATATTTTAATCAATAATGGTACCGAAAGTTTAAAGGATATTGAGTGCTTTATGAGAATACCTCAGACCTATCAACCATTTCAAATAGTAAAAGGATATAAAGCCAATATTGAAAATACTTCAGAAGTTTTTGATAATGAGTGGAATTTGCTTGCTCATTTTGAGTTTGAAGACGATTTATTGGGAGGAGAAAGTCTAACCGCATCTATAGAAGCTGATGTTACCATATCTGAATTCTTTTATAAAGATTATGACATTACCATCAATGATTATGATATAGAGGATGAAGAAATGGAAAAATATACTTCAGACGATCTCTTTATAGACTCAGATAACCCAATAATATACAATACAGCAAAATCGTTGATAAGAAATGAATCCGACCCTTTAATAATAGCTGAGATCCTTTATAATTTTGTTATTAGAAATCTTGATTATGATTATCGGCGTGCAGCAGACAGAGAATATGAACTTCTTTATGCATCGGAAATACTCCAGAGAGGTGCCGGAGTATGCGCAGATTATGCAATACTTTATACCGCACTTCTAAGGTCAGTAGGGATACCGGCCAGACTTTCAGCAGGAATACCGGTATATACTATTCTATATGAATGGGATAAAGAAATAGATATAGGACATGCCTGGGTTGAGATCAAGATCCCTGATTACGGATGGGTTCCGATTGATATTACCGTAGAGGATGATTTTATGGCTGGAAATTATTACCTCAATATTACCACAGAAAGGGGACCTGGGTATTTATATGAAAGTACGACTATGGATTGGAGCAGTTATTATTATGACGGTTTTTCTTTTCTATGGAGCGGCTCAGATATTCCTGATACAGAGCAAAAGTTTTTATTCCGGGTAGTTGATCTAAGCCTTGAAGACATAGTGCTTGATTGAGAAGAAAAAA
>CAZLOE010000008.1:40520-49387 GCA_964561115.1 uncultured Actinomycetota bacterium | reverse complement strand
TACTTTGAGATCACCCTTCCCAAAATACAGGCAGAAGAAGGAGAGAATTTTATCTTTGACTTTAACGTTATTTATAAGATGGGAGACGAACCTTTCGGCCTGGACCCGGAAGAAGAAAATCAAAAAACATTTGATATCACTGTTAACTACCCCGATGGATGGTATGCTGTGGTTATGAGCGGTAATACAGACATAAGCGCCATTAACCTGACCAGCGGCAAACAGCAGAGCCTAAAATTTGGTGCAGCCCCTATGGTAAGCCAGGAACCGGGAGAATACACCTTTACTGCGACTCTTAAATCAGCTGTTGAAGGTGACCCGCTGGAAGCATCTATAGAATTTACTGCAGTACTGACTGCGACTTACGAGCTGGAACTTAAAACCAAATCAGGGATGCTCAGCACCGATATGACCTCGGGAAAAGACAATCACTTCAAGCTGCTCGTCAACAACAACAGCTCTACATCACTGGAAAACATAAAGATCACCTCTAACGAGCCCGAGGGCTGGAGAGTCAGCTTTGACACGGATGAAATAGAGTCAATAGAAGCCGGGGAGAGCGCAGAAATAGATATGACCGTAAATCCTGCCGAAAAGGCTATTGCCGGTGATTACATGCTTAACTTAAGCGCTTCAAGTGAAAAAGCCAGTGACAATATAGAACTGAGGGTAACTGTTGAGACTCCTACCATCTGGGGAATAGTAGGCATCGGGATAATTGTAGTGGTAATAATCGCAGTTGCCATAATCTTTACCAGACTGGGAAGAAGATAAGAGATGAATGATAACAATATTATAAGCGCCAGGAACCTGACCAAAAAATACGACAAGCACCTGGCGGTAAATGATCTGACTATTAACATAAAAAAAGGCGAGATATTCGGACTTCTGGGTCCTAACGGCGCGGGCAAATCAACCTTTATCCTTATGGCCCTGGGACTTACAGAACCCACATCCGGGACCATACATGTGGCAGGATTTAATTCCACCAGGGAGCCGCTCAAGGTCAAAAGAATTACCGGTTATCTTCCCGAAAGAATAGGATTTTATGAAGATATGACTGCAAGGAGCAACCTTGCCTATACCGCAGAGCTGAACAGGATCCCCTACAGGGAGATAGATAAAAAGATAGACGAAGTACTGGAGATCGTAACTCTGTCCGAAAATAAAAAAAAGCTGGTCAAGACTTTTTCTAAGGGGATGAAGCAGAGGCTGGGTATTGCAGACGTTCTCATAAAAGACCCCCAGCTTGTCATTTTTGACGAGCCGACTGAAGGGCTTGACCCAAAAGTTGCAAACCAGGTACTAAGTACTATTCAGGATTTAAACAAGAATAGGAACATAACCTTCGTTTTGTCTTCCCATCAGCTTAACCTGATGCAGAGAGTATGCCCCAGGGTGGGGATATTGTCTAACGGTAAGCTTATCGGTGAAGGAAGTGTTGAAAAGCTGGGTAGAAGACTTTTCGGAGGCGGAAAATACAGGATAGAAATAGAACTGGAAAAAGTGACCGACAGTACCGTTGAGAAGATAAAGAAACTGGATAAGGTAGTGGATGTAGAAAAGACTGGAAAGCACATCAATGTCATATGCAACGGCGACGTAAGGCAGGATATATCCAGGATCATAGCCGCTGAAGGCGTGCTTATGACCAGGATGGATATGAAGCAGGACGCGCTGGAAGAAATATATCTTAGATACTTTAAAGAGGAGTAAAATGAGAAGTATTTTAACCGTATATAGAAAAGAGTTATCAGACCACTTCAGCAGCAACAGGTTTTTGATCCTTCTGGGGCTGATATATGTAGCAGGGCTGTCATCTACCTATGTTGCTGTGTCCAACATAAGAGATGTCGCAAGTGCACTGGACGAGCATGTATTCTTGTATCTGTTTACCACCGGCGGAGATGTACTTCCCTCGTTCTTGACCTTTATAAGCTTTTTTATTCCCATAATCGGGATAATATTCGGCTTTGATGCCATTAACAGCGAGAGAAACAGCGGCAATCTTAGCAGGCTTCTTTCCCAGCCCATCTACAGGGACAGTGTCATAAACGGCAAGTTTCTTGCCGGCATCACCACCCTGGCCATAATTATTTCCAGTATCGTATTTATAATAGCCGGGATCGGCCTGTTTTCAATCGGCGTGCCCCCTTCGTCTGAGGATATTTTAAGGTTATTTTTCTTTATAGTGATATGTGTTGTATACGGCGGTTTATGGATGGGCCTGTCCATACTGTTTTCAGTTACTATGAACAGGACCGCAGCATCAATACTTACCGCCATTGCCATATGGATATTTATTATGTTTTTCCTTCCCATAATCGCCAATGCCATAGCCAATGCCATGGTCCCGCTGGACGGGGCTTCCATGGCAGAGCAGATAAGGAATTACACTATTGAGAATTCAATCCTGAGGGTATCACCGTCTACTCTTTTCAGTGAATCAGTCCTTATACTGCTTTTACCGTCAACGGGGCACCTACAGCTTAGCGTGGTATCGCTGGCGACCACTGATGTAAGCAGTATGATCATAAACCCGCTGTCGCTCAGCCAGAGCCTGCTCCAGGTATGGCCGCAGCTTGTGGCTATCGTGGCTCTTGCCATCATCTGCTTTGCAGCATCTTACATCGTATTTATGAGGCAGGAAATAAGGTCCACCTAATCCTGGTGGGTGACTGCCTCTTCAATCATGCTTGTACCCACTGATACTTTATCAAGACTGTGGATTGAGCCGCCGTTCTTTCTTATTATCTCTTTTACCTTCTGGTAATCTATTGAAGTGCCCTCACAGGTGATCTTGACATTTTCCACCTTCTGGTCCATTTCAATCAAAGATATATCCACACCGTCTACCCCATTAAGGTCTGCAAGCTCTTTTGAAAGCTCCAGCACATCAGGTGTATGCGGTTTTAATACATCCAGTACCACTCTTCTTATATTTGACAAATTACTCGCTCCTTTTAAAAAAGTTTATTAATAAAAAGTATAGCAGACGATTACTTTTCTGACATCTTTTCTCTCCTCCTTAAAGCCTTAAGGCATTTCTGCAGGTCGCCCGCCAGCCTGTCTTCAATTTTTAACTGCTTCTTTGTGACGGGGTGGGCAAACTCCAGTCTTTTGGCATGCAAAAACTGCCTGGCAAGTCCAAGTTCCCTAGCCAGTTTCTGGGACTGCTTGGTCCCATAAATTTCATCTCCTATTACAGGATGGTCTATATAACTCAGGTGCACTCTTATCTGATGTGTCCTTCCGGTCTCAGGATGAACGTTCAGCAATGTTGATTCTCCGAATTCCTCGGAGACCTCAAACTTTGTCACCGCATCCCTTCCCCTGTCAATGGATATGCTCATCTTTTTTCTGTCCAGTCCCGAGCGCCCTATGGGAAGTATTATCTCGCCCTTCTTCTCAGGAAAACTGCCCCATACCAGCGCGGCATAGGTCTTTTTTACCAGCCTCTTCTTAAACATATCCGAAAGCAGACTGTGGGCGGCGTCATCTTTGGCTATTATAAGCAGGCCTGATGTATTTTTATCCAGGCGGTGGACTATTCCCGCCCTTTCTTTTCCGGAGAGATTTGACAGTTTCTTATAGTGGTAAAGCAGTGCATTTACCATGGTATGATTTTTGCTGTGTGGAGTCGGGTGTGTGAGAATACCCGCTTTTTTGGATATCACTGCAAGGTCACTGTCTTCATATACAATATTTAAACTTATTTTCTCGGGTTCTATTTCGGCACCGGCGGTCTTTTTAAGGTCTTTTACGGTTATTACATCACCCTTTGCCAGCCGGTAGTGCTTGCTTACAGTACTGCCGTTTACCTTTATTTTTTGCTGATTGATTATATTTTGAATATAGCTTCTTGATGTGTTCCTGATCCTGACGGTTAAAAACTTGTCAATTCTCTGCCCCGAGCCCGAAGCATCTACTTTAAAGCTTAAATCGTCGTCTTCTTTCTTAATCAACTCCCTCAGTCTTACCCTTCTTGAAATATTCCCTGAGTATTAAAATTATAATAAGGGAAAAACCAATCAAAATAGAGCTATCCGCTATATTAAAAACCGGAATGAACCTTACATTTATAAAATCGGTTACCTCTCCTACCAGAAACCTGTCCATCAAGTTGCCCAGCGCGCCTCCCATTACAAAGCCCAGGCATATGTTATAGAAGGCAGAGTTAAAATTGAGTATGGATTTAAGGACGATTATCAACACTATGGCTACAATCGATATAACGGTAAGGATTTCCGTATGACCCTGGAACAATCCGAAAGCTGCCCCTGTATTTCTGACATGGGTTATGGAAAAAAATCCCGGAATTATCTCAATGGAGCTGTTTTCCGGTACTCTCTGTATTATCATATATTTGGTCACCTGGTCTGCAGCTAAAATACAGACAGCAATAATCAGAAAATATATGTTTAAAAGTAAACTTCTTTTTGCCCTTTTTATCATTTTAAAATGCTCCCTACTACCTTTATGCCCACCTTTACCTTTTTATCATTGATACGTACTTCTTTTACAAACATATCCTTTTCAAATGTGCCGCTTAAGGATCTGCTTAAAGTCTCTTTCATTATATAATTTTTAAACTTTTTTAAAATACTTTCTTTAATGCCCTCTCCGATGGCGGTATTTATAGTATTTTCTATCTCAAACCCGGCTTCCTTTCTTAAGTTCTGTATCTGGTGCACAAGTTCCCTGCAAAGTCCTTCTTCCAAAAGTCCGTCTGACAGGGCTGTTGAAAGACCTACCGTGATCTTACCGTCGCTTTCTACTCCAAGTCCTTCCTTGTTTTTTGCCTCGGTCAAGACCTCCTCCGGAAGGAGCTCTATTTGCTTTCCATCTATTTTCAGGGCGATATTTTTGCCGCCTTTTACCTTAAGTGCGGTCCGGACTGAATTTTCTGCCTGCAGGGCTTCTTTTATTTTCGGTACAAGTTTTCCATATTTTTTGCCTGCCAGCTCCAGGTTCGGCTTTATGTCATATGTGATCAGCTCTTCAGGGTTTAGCGCATATTCTATTTTTTTAACGTTCAGCTCGCTTATTATGATGTCCTTAAAGTGCTCCACGGCCTCTTTTTTGCCCTCGTCTTTTTCAAAATATATAAGTGCCTTTTCAACCGGCTGCCTTATCTTTATATTCACCTTGCTCCTTACCGCTCTTCCCAGCCCCACTACTTTTCTTGCCGTATCCATCTTAAAGCTCAGGTCGCTGTCTATCAGGCTCTCATCTGCTGCAGGATAGCTTTCCAGGTGCACGCTTTCCTCGCCCTTGCCCAGGCTTCCGGTAAGGTTCTTGTAGATGCTTTCGCTCATAAACGGGATAAAGGGCGCGCACAGTTTTGAAACAGTGACCAGGCATTCGTAGAGTGTCTTGTAGGCGCTTCTCTTGTCCTGGTCTTCCTCGCTTTTCCAGAATCTTCTCCTGCTTCTCCTTACATACCAGTTTGAAAGTATGTCTACAAAATCCTGGATCAGCCTCCCGCTTTCAGTGACATTGAAATCATCCATGAGCCTGTTTACCCCCTTTACGGTGCTGTTAAGCTCGGATATGATCCAGCGGTCTATCTCAAACCTGTCTCCTGGCTCCAGGTCATAGTCGTAGGGATTGAAATCATCTATATTGGCATAGATCACAAAGAAAGAATAGGTGTTCCACAGGGTGAGCAGGAATTTCCTGATCGCCTCGTCAATTGCAGCAGAAGAGAAATTCTTGGGAAGCCAGGGTGAAACGCTGGTAAAGAAATACCACCTTAGTGCATCAGCTCCCTGCCTGTCTAAAACATCCCACGGTTCTACCACATTTCCCTTTGATTTTGACATCTTCTGCCCTTTTTCATCGTTTATAAGGCCCAGGCATAACACGTTTTTAAAACATGACTTTTTAAACAGCAGCGTGGAAATGGCAAGCAGGGTGTAAAACCATCCCCTCGTCTGGTCTATCCCCTCGCAGATAAAATCTGCCGGGAAACTCTCTTCAAAAAGTTTTTTATTTTCAAAAGGATAGTGATACTGCGAATAAGGCATCGATCCCGAATCAAACCATACATCTATTACTTCGGGAACCCTTCTCATATCACTGCCGCATTTTTCGCATTTTATAATAATATTGTCAACGTATGGCCTGTGCAGATCCAGCTTGTCAGGAAAATTCAGCGCTTTTTTCTTTAGTTCCTCAATACTGCCTATGCAGATATTGTGGCCCTTTTCATCCTCCCATACCGGAAGGGGCGTGCCCCAGTATCTTTCCCTGGTAAGAGCCCAGTCAATATTATTCTCAAGCCATTTTCCGAACCTGCCGCTCTTTATATGTTCGGGATACCAGTTTACCTCGCTGTTGGAAGCAAGCAGGTCGTCTTTTATCTGCGATGTCTTTATATACCAGCTCTTCCTGGCATAATATATCAACCTGCTGTCACATCTCCAGCAGAAGGGGTACGAGTGTTTTACTTTACTTATATTGAAAAGCAGGTTTCTTTCCTTTAAGTCCTCCACTATTTTAGGATTGGCATCTTCTATATGCATACCACCAAACTTTTCCACCCTTTTTTCAAGCCTTCCCTGCTCGTCAACCATCTTTACCACCGGCAGGTCGTTCTTCTTTCCCACATTCATATCATCTTCTCCGAAAGCAGGCGCTATGTGGACAATACCGGTACCCTCCTGGGTGGATACGAAATCGCCGCCTATTATCACAAACGCGTTTGCGCTTCCGTCCGTGTAGTCATATACAGGCCTGTAACGTGAAGAGATTAGTTTTTTACCCTTAAAGGTACCAGTGACCTTAAACTCTGTTCCCTCTCCCAGGACCTGGGAAAGAAGGTCCTTTACCAGTATCAGGTTTTCTCCCTTGTACTCCACTTCCACGTAATCGGAAGTCTCGCTTACCGCTGCAGCTACATTGGAAATAAGGGTCCAGGGAGTCGTGGTCCATACCAGAAAATAGGTATTTTCCCTCTCTGCATGGGGAAACTTTACTATGATCGAATAATCCTCCACTTCCTGATAACCCAGCGCAGTCTCGTGTGATGACAGTGCCGTTCCGCACCTGGGGCAGTAAGGGACGATCTTATAATCTCGGTAGAGCAGGTTTCTATCCCATATGGTCTTAAGCACCCACCATACGGTTTCTATGTAGTCATTTCTAAAGGTAAAATAGGCATTTTCCATATCCAGCCAGAATCCTATGCGCCTGGTTAGCTTTTCCCAGTCCCCCTCATATTTCATAACGCTTTCCCTGCACATCCGGTTAAACTTTTCAATGCCTATCTCTTCAATTTCCTTTTTTGAATTTATGCCCAGTTCCTTTTCCACTTCGATCTCCACGGGAAGTCCGTGGGTATCCCAGCCGGCATTTCTGGGGACATAATAGCCCTTCATGGTCTTATATCTTGGAAATATATCCTTGTAAACTCTTGAAAGGACATGGTGCACTCCGGGGAGCCCGTTTGCGGTGGGAGGACCCTCGTAGAACACAAACTTTTTTGAGCCCTCAGACTTTTTCAGGCTCTTTTTAAAAATGTCATTTTTCTCCCAGAAGCTTAAAATCTTTTCTTCCAGCTTTACCAGATCCACCCTGCTGTCTACTTTATCAAACATAAACTATCAGCCTTTATTTTTTAGTTAATAAATCACTGTCCTCAAAACTGTTTAATAGATTTTATATAATTAGATTAGTTTTGTGAAGTGGAATTATCACTATCTTCCATAAGGCCCTGAAGGATCTTTGCCGATCTTACTGCCTGGGCCTTATAGTGATTGTTAAAATATATGAAGGTCTTTTCGGTATTTGCTGTTACCTCTCTTACCCTGGGCACCCATTCACCGAGCTCTTCCGCATTGTAGAGATAATCGTACCTCATATATGACTGTTTGGGCCGCCACCAGTTGGAGCTGTTTCTGCCGTGAAACCTTATATACCCCGTGCTGCTTGTAGCTATGCTGGTAGGAGGAAGCAGACCTTCAAGCCCAGGTTCATCTACATTGCAGAACCCCATATCAAGGCTTTTAAGATGATTAATGGTAGCATCACCGAGCCAGCTTGAATTTCTGAACTCCGCGCACAGTTCAAGGCCGCTGAAAATCTCCCTGACTCTGCTCAGGTAATCCAGATTGCTGCGGCTGAATTTAAAAGCCCAGGGAAACTGGAGGAGGATCGGGCCCAGCCTGTTCTGGGAGGCAAGCGGTGAAAGTGAATCTGTAAACTTTAAAATTTCATCTTCCTTGATATCTCTGGTATGGGTAATACTGCTGTGGGCCTTTACCGAAAAAACAAAATCCCCGGTCACCTTCTTTGACATATTTTCAAATATCCGGGGGTGCGGCAGACTGTAGTAGGTAAAATTTATTTCAACTGTATTGAACTCTCTGCTGTAGTAGGTAAGCTGATCTTTTTTTTCAATATCTTCAGGATAAAAGCTGCCGATCCAGTCGGCATAACTGTAACCCGAAGTACCGACAAGAATACTTCCCATTAAATTATAAAAATTGAGATATCTCGGTTAATATCTTATCTTTGGGCATGACGCCGATAAGCTTTTTGACTACCTGCCCTTTTTTAAATAAGATCATTGTCGGAATGGCGGTAATCCCGTATTTCACAGCGATATCCCTGTTGTCATCCACATTCAGCCTTCCGATTCTCAGCTCCTCACTTTTCTCTTCTGCCAGTTTTTCAAGCTCCGGCTCGACCATCTTACAGGGACCGCACCATACCGCCCAGAAATCCACCAGGACCGGCTTTTCTGAACTTAATACTTCACTTTCAAAATTTGAATCAGTTAATTGACCAATAGATTCAGGCATCATTCTCCCTTCTTAATTATATTGTTTTTATAAAGATCACAGATATTCAATCATCTCTAT
>CAZLOE010000008.1:0-40420 GCA_964561115.1 uncultured Actinomycetota bacterium | reverse complement strand
AATTGATATTATCAGAGCTATTTTCTTTAGTCAAATACATTTACTATTACCGTATTATATTAAAAAAAACTATAGATTATTTGATTTTACTTAAAATTTATATAATATGTATTGATTTTATATTACAATATATTATAATATCTTATAATAACTGGTATTTATTAAGGAGATTAAATGTATAAATGTCTGAAATGTGGAAACACATACAAATTTATTGGCGCGGTGAAGGAAGAAGGAAATGCTATCATATACCAGAATTCAGATGATGAAAATGGTACAGATTCTCTTACCTGGGCTATCAAAACATCGGACAGCGATTACAAAAACACTCATCATATTAAAAGGTGCTTCTACTGCAAATCAACAGAAATATACCGCACCTGAAAGTTTTTAGCTGCGAAAATCTTTAGCTGCCTTCTATTCCTTCTCTTACCAGACTGCTTGCCCTGAACAGTGATTCAAAAGAGGTTCCTGCATCTGTCCACCAGCCTTCCAGTATTGAATAAGCCATGGTACCTCTTTTTATATACTCGTTATTGACATCTGTTATTTCAAGCTCGCCTCTATCCGAGGGTTTGAGCGATCTTATGATCTCAAATACATCATTGTCATACATATAGATCCCTACGACTGCATACCTGCTTGCCGGCTTTTCGGGTTTTTCTGCAATATTTATTACTCTGCCGTCTTTTATTTCAGCAACGCCGAACCTTTCCGGATTATCCACTTCCTTTAAAAAGATTTTTGCACCCTTTTCCTGCCTGTTAAATTCTTTTACCGCGCCTGTGATATCACTCTCTATTACATTGTCACCGAGCATCACCGCTATTTTGTCATTATCTGCAAAATCCTCGGCCAGTTTGAGAGCATCTGCTATTCCTCCTTCTCCCTCCTGATAGGTATAACTTATATCCTTAAGGCCGAACTCGCTGCCGTTGCCCAGAAGCCTCAGAAAATCTCCCGCATTATTACCTCCAGTGACGATCATTATGTCACTCAGCCCCGCTCCCACCAGAGTCTTAAGAGGATAATAGATCATCGGCTTATCATAGACCGGCAGCAGATGCTTGTTGGTCACTTTGGTACAGGGCATAAGCCGTGTACCCAGACCGCCTGCTAGTATAACACCCTTCATGACTTGTATACTCACACTCCTTTAGATAAATTTATTTATTAAATAAAAAATAAAAATTGCTGCTGAAAGACAGACACAGTATACAGCAAAAACATTTAAATTTTTTCTTTTGGCAAAATAAACCAGGAATTTTATAGCAAAAAACCCCGAAATATAGGCACATATAAATCCTGCCGTAAGACTTAATACCGCAGGCCTGCCTCCAGCTGATATGATACTATAAGATCTTGAAAGTTCATATATAAAGGAACCAAGAATTACGGGAATTGAGAGTAAAAATGAAAATTTGACCGCATCACTTCTCTTTATACCGAAAAACCTGGCAAATGAGATGGTGGCTCCAGACCTTGAAATACCGGGTAAAATAGCCAGCGCCTGTCCTATTCCGGCTATAGCGGAGATAAAGAGATTAAATCTTACTTTGCCTGTTCCCCTTCCTGTAATATCGATGCTGCCCACAAGCCCGCTTCTTTCTTTTTCTTCTTTTTCTCCTGCGCCAGTATCATCACTAGATCTGTTGCCTGAGCTTTTATCCAGTCTGTTTTCAATACGGGCTCCCCTTATCTCGCCTATCCACAGGATAAGTGCAGTCACCAGCAAAAACACAGCTACGATGAGCGGCCTGGTAAAAAAACCTTCTACGTAATCATCCAGGAAAAATCCTGCAACCGCAGCCGGAATGCTTGCTATTATAATAAAGACACCTATCTTAAAATCATCCGAACTCCTTATTTTCCTTATGAATATGCCCAGCACCACCGCTTTTATTATCCTGTAGATCTCCCGGTAAAAAACTGTGACAACTGCAGCAAGCGTGGCAAAATGAACCGTGACCGTAAAGTAAAGAGGTATATAATCCCAGTTGAAAAAATATGGAAAGACCACCAGATGACCAGAGCTGCTTATGGGGAAAAATTCAGTAATACCCTGGATTATTCCTAAAACGATTGACTGTAAAATACTCAACTTATATAATGAATAAAATTTTTATTTAATAAATATATAATTAGTTTCTAAATATAGCATAAAACAATTAAAAATAAAAAATAGATATGGATTTTGCTAATTTCTTAGAATATATTTCTCCCAGAATAGCTACCTTCTTTACCGCTATGACTCCCATCGGAGAACTTCGTGCATCAATACCCATTGCGCTGGGGACATACGGGATGAATATTTTTGAGACCTATATAATATCGGTCATCGGAAACATGATTCCTGTCATTGCCATACTTTGGATCCTGGAACCGGTATCAAAATTTTTAATGAGCAGATTCAGACCGGCAAGAAGATTTTTCAATTGGCTGTTCGGCTATACCAGGAGACGTCATTCCAAAAGATTTGAAAAATATGAGAGTATTGCCCTGGTCAGTTTTGTAGGAATACCCTTACCGGTCACCGGTGGATGGACCGGAGCACTGATCGCCTTTGTTTTTGGTATACCGCGTAAAAAAGCACTCCTTCATATATTCATAGGAGTACTGATCGCTGGTATAATTGTGACCATAATATGCAAGACAGTGGGTTACGTGAAATTCATCATCGCAGGTTAATGATAAAAAATTACCTGCCGCCGACCATTATATCCCTTACCACCATTGAGGGGCTGCCAGTATATCCGCCCCAGGGTAAAAATAGAAGGTCCTTTCCTACTTTTTTTATACTCCTGCAGAAACTTAAGATATCTGTGGCAATGGTGACTTCTTTTACCGGATATTTGAGATTTCCCTTTTCGATCCATATTCCCTTGGCTCCCACGCTCATCTGCCCGGAAATGGGATTTACTCCCGAATGAAGTCCTATTATATCCATGACATAAAATCCCCTGTCGATACCGGCAAGAAGCTTATCAAAGCCGGTATTAGAAGGTTTAAGATAGAAGTTTGAAGTACCCACTATGGGAGTCGAACGGTAAGAAGCTCTTACTGCATTTCCTGTGGACAGGGTCTTATCCTTTCTTGCAGTATAGGTATTATACAGATAAGTCTTAAGATAACCCTTTTCAAATACATGAGTTTTTCCTTTGGTGACTCCTTCCCCGTCAAAGGGTTTTGAAGCAAGCCCTGAAGGCAGAGTCCCGTCGTCAAATATATCTACATCAATAGAAAATATTTTCTTGCCTATCTTTCCCTTAAAAAGCGACTTTCCCTTCTGCACCGTATCAGCTGTCAGGCTTCCTGAAATGACCCCCAAAAACTGTGATGAGACAACAGGATCCAGAAGAAGATCGACCCGGCCGGACTTTATTTTCTTCCCTCCCAATACTGAAACAGACCGGCTGGCTGCAGTTTTTGCCACCTTCTCCAGATCCATATCAGAGGCAGCCCTGCCGTAGTCAAAAAAATCACCCGTTGAAGTGTCCTTGCCCTGCCTGGAAATGGCAGCCGCATAAATAAAACACGAAGTGGCCCTGTATTTATCACACAATCCGGCTGAATTAAGTATGGCTGTCTCATAAATGCCGTCACTGTATGTGACGTTATTAATACTTACGATCCTTTTGTCTTTACTCTTGGTAAGTTTCTCAAGCTCTTTTGCCAGGGCAACCTTGTCTCTGGTACTCAGTTTGAGCATATCTTCCCTGAAGAGTACACTTTCATCTATAAGTTTTTCCTTAAACTTAAATTCTTCTTCCCTCGGAAGATAATTATAATCCTCTTTTTTGGTGATTTTAGAGTTGGATACCGCCTTTTCAATACAGTCTTCAATACTACCAGTGTCAAGCACAGAAGTATATGCATATCCTATTGACCTGTCCTTAAAGATCCTGATCCCCAGGCCAATTGAATCCGAGAATGAAAGCGTTTCTACTTTACCGTTGAAAATCTCTATTTCGGTTTCTACCGAACCTGCCGAAAAAATCTCAAATTCATCTACGCTTTGACTGCCTATCCTGGCTGCTGTATCTCTGCATATCTTTAGCAACTTGCTGTCTTTGATCTTATCGCTCTTTTTATTCTGCATTTTAGCTCCCTGTCCCTCCAACAGTCATCCTGCTTACTTTTATGGTAGGCTGGCCTACCTCATTGGATACAGCCTGGCCGTTCTTTCCGCAGATGCCGGGAGCAAAATCCAGATCGTTTCCCACCGCTTCGATCTTTTTCAGTATAGCCAGTCCGTTTCCTATAAGAGTCGCACCCTTTATGGGAAAACTGATTTTACCGTTCTCTATCAGATAACCCTCGCTTATTCCAAACACGAAATCCCCCGTGGCAGGGTCGACCTGGCCTCCGGCGAATTCTTTGGCATAGATACCTCTGTTTACGGATTTTATAATTGAACTTTTATCCTGTTTTCCATTTGCTATATAGGTATTACTCATCCTTGGAATAGGGACATCTCTGAAGGACTGCCTTCTTCCGTTACCTGTCTGCTTTGCCTTCAATTTCACGGATGTTCTGAGATCATAAATATAGCTTGTAAGTATTCCATCCTTTATGAGTACTGTTTTTGAAGAGGGGCATCCCTCCCCATCGAACTTATATGAACCCCAAAGGTATTTAATTGTAGAATCGTCTGCTGCGGTCACTATATCACTGGCAATCTTCTTTCCAATCTGTCCCTTAAAGACTGAGGCATCCTTCATTACCGCATCAGCTTCCAGCCCGTGGCCGCATGCCTCATGAAAAATAACACCTCCGAATGCCGGCCCTATGACTACCGGAAGCTCTCCTGCCGGGGCACCTACTGCATCGAGCATCTTTACTGCGATTTCAGCAGCCTCCAGAGCTACTTTTTCGGGACTCTTTATATCAAATATTTCATAACCGCTTGTCTTTGCCAGTGATTTATATCCGGTCCTTACCTCTGTTTTCTTTTTGGCTACCGCATTTATTCCAAGAAAGGTCTTCACTTTTTCCTCATAAGAGGATATTCCATTGGAATTTGCAATATATACTTCTTCGGTAACATCTGAAAGATTAGCTGTGACCTGGATGATATAGGGGCTGAAATCCCTGGATTTCCTGTCAGCCGATTCCAAAATATCTTTTTTTGTATCCTGGCTGATCCGTTCAGGGAACTTTTTTATATCAGTGTGGTAGGAGCTTTCAGCGCTGGTGAGATCCATGACTTTTAAAGAACTGCTCCCATTTACTGCAGAACTTAGTACCTTAGCTGCGTCCAGTAATTTTTCTTTTTGGAGTGAATCTACATAGGCATAAAAGGTGCTGTCGCCAGCCCATAATCTAAGCCCGCAGCCCAGCTCGTAACCGCTGCTTGAGTTATCGATTTTGCTGTCGTCCAGACGCAGTATGCCGGAAATCTTTTTTTGTACAAAGATTTCTGAAAAATCAGCACCGTTTTTAAGTAAGGTGTTTAAAATCTTTTTGGTGAGTTTGCTTCCGATCAATATAGTCTAATTCCTGTCTATGAAAGCTCTTCTTCAACTTTTTTTGCAGCAGCTTTTCCCTTTTTCATCACTTTTTTTACTTTTTGGCCCGTATCGCTGGATTTTGAACTCAAGACCTTGGAAATATCGGAAATCTTTTCTTTCCCTTTTCCAATAAATTCTTCACTTATGTCTCTAAGCTCTGCCAGTTTGCCCTTGCCTTTCTCCACGTATTCCTTTGTCTTCTCGGCTACTGTACCCAGGCTTTCCCGGCCTTTCTTAATGACCTCCTCACTTTTTTCCTTTATTTCCTTTCTGGTCTCTTTTCCGGATTTGGGTGCAAATAATATTCCTACTACAAAACCTACAGATAAACCGACTGCCAGTGTTATTAATATATCAGTAAAGCTGCTTCCACTTCTTTCTTCCTCTTTTTTATCATTCATTCTTTTTCTTCTTCCTCCTCCTCTTCTTCTTTACCTTCAGCATCAGTCTTTGAAAGACCGCTTATCAATCCGGCTGAAGCACTTATTATTTTAACTAAAGGACTGGTTATTAAGATCCTTGCCAGCCTTATTATTTTTTCAAGCTGCTCCACTATTGAGCTGATACTCTGGGTAAGATCTGCAATTGAACTTACTTCCACATTCAGACTGTCTACAGTATCATTCAACTTCTCAACAAGCGGGATCAGGCTTTCATCAAGCTTACCTGCCATAGCCTTGATCCTGTTTATTAATTTAAATAAAGGTATGGCAATGATTATCCCAACAACAGCTAAAGCGGAGATTAAAATTATTGCAACCAGGCCTACTATTTCTAATGATGTCATTATTACCTCTTGAGTTAATATAAAAATAATCACTTAACATTATATATATTTTGTTTCTTTTATTCAAAAATTAAAAGAATTAATTTATAATAAGCTATCTGAAAATTATTTAATTAGATTATAAAAAGCGGGGTAAAAGGTAATATGAAATCTAAAAAAACAGCTTTGTTTTTTTTAATGGCAGGGATAATATCAATATTTTTGATCTTAAGTGTTTTCTCATGCACTCCTGCCGCCGGCGATAAAATAGACGTGACTCCGCCTCCGGGAGCAGAAGAGGATGCTGAAGAATTGGAAGAGCTGTACGAGCAGGTGGATTATGAAAATGCAGAGATCGGTGCGGAAATAAACGGTTACATACCATCTTTTTTATGCACCGACAGCGACAATTACATAAAAATTGAAATCAAAAACACCTCGGATTTTACCTGGAGAGCAGGCGGAGAAGACAGAGTCAGGATCAGCTATCATTACTGGGGCCAGGATGTGGATAACAGCGCATATGAGAACAACAGGACACCTCTGCCAGATGATCTGGAACCCGGTGAAAGCGCCTTTGTCGAAGTGCTAATCAATGCCGTGACTGAAGAAGGGATCTATATATTGCAGATCGATCCAGTAATTGAGGGATTTGATTACCTCTCAAACAGAGAAGTTGAAATGCTTCAGGGTAAAGTTTATTTTTATTCCTGCGCTGATTAGAGTCCCAAAAAAAGAAATTTACCGGGGCTGCAAACTGCCCTATACTATAAACTTTTCACCGACTATCTTTTCATAGGCAGCAATATATCTTTCGGTCGTTTTTTTAATGACTTCGGGAGGAAGTTTGGGAGGAGCAGAATTACGGTCCCAATCCGTACCAAGAAGATAATCCCTGACATATTGTTTATCAAAGCTATTCTGATCCCTGCCGGCTTCATACTCATCCAGCGGCCAGAACCTTGATGAATCAGGGGTCAATACCTCATCTGCAATTATAATACCATCGTCGGTCATGCCGAATTCAAATTTGGTATCTGCAATTATTATTCCCTGTCTCATGGCATATTCAGAGGCTTTAAGGTAAAGCTCTATGCTTTTTTCCTTTAAAAATTCTATGGTCCTGTTACCAAATATTTTTTTGGCTTTGTTTAGAGTAATTGTCATATCATGACCGGAAACTTCTTTGGTAGTAGGAGTAAATATCGCTTCCGGCAGCCGGTCGCATTTTATAAGGTTGGGCGACAGTTTTAAATCTCCTATCATTCCGGTCTTCTTATATTCTTCCCAGCCCGAGCCGGTTATATAACCGCGGACCACACATTCAATAGGATAAATATTTACTTTTTTTACTATGACCGACCTGCCTTTTAACATATCCTTGTATTTCTTTAAAAATGCCGGAAACTTATTTATATCACTTTCAATCAGGTGATTATCGATTATGTCCTTTAAATATTTAAACCAGAAAACCGAAATCTTGTTCAAAATGATACCCTTCAGCGGGATCAGCGACGGCAGGATATAGTCAAAGGCAGATATCCTATCGGTGGTGACTATCAGGATCCTGCCGTCAAAAGAAAACATCTCCCTGACTTTCCCGCTTCGCAGTTTCTCCAAATTTTCAATTTCCACATCTCCTATAACTTTCATGGACCCTCCGTAATTTTTATAATAATACCTATTCTACCATTGCACCTCTTAATGCGTGAGAACAGATGCAGTCTCTTTTGCCTGTTATTTTTGAAATTGATTTAAAAAGCAAATTTTTTACCTTTTCGTTGTTCTGGTTAAACACCCTTATGACTTCCTCAATGGTCACCGGTTTTATTTCAGGGTGGCCTTCCAGCCCCGCATCATAGTCAGTTATCAGTGAAATATTCACATAGCACATTTCCTGTTCTCTTGCCAGATACATTTCAGGATACTGAGTCATGCTTATAACTTCCCATCCCTGATTTGAAAACCACCTGCTCTCCGCCTTTGTACTGAACCTCGGACCCTGTATTACCACTACTGTCCCATTTGGGTGACAGTCTATTTTCAGTTCTTCTGCACTTTCAATCACGATTTTCCTCAAAACCGGGCAGTATGGCTCGACCATGGGCATGTGAATTGTCTTTGGGCCGTCGTAAAAAGTATCGATCCTTCCCTTGGTCCTGTCTACGAATTGATCGCATACCACAAACTGCCCAGGTTTTACATGGGGCTGCAGGCTACCGGAGGTGCAGGGACCGAAAATATACTTGACTCCCAACTTTTTCATAGCATAAATATTTGCCCTGTAATTGATCTTATGGGGAGGCAGATTGTGTTTTTTCCCATGTCTTGGTATAAATGCGACTTTTTTACCTTCCACATCGCCTATAACCACCTTATCTGAAGGAGCACCGTAAGGAGTATCTACTTTGTATTCCTTTACCTTTTTCAGAAATGAATAGAACCCCGAACCCCCAAATACACCGATATCGGCTTTTAGAGCATGATTAATATCCTTTGCGGTCATATTATCCCTTTCCTATAATCTCAAATATATGATTAAGCTTAAAAACCCTTGCTTTTTAGCAGTTCTGCCAAATTTGACTCCGGGCGCGAGCCCATATGGCTTATAACCTCAGCAGCGATTATGTTCCCTATTTTGCCGCAGGATTCAAGACCCAGGTCCTTTATCATCCCATGAAGAAATCCGGCTGCATAAAGGTCGCCAGCACCGTTGGTATCAACCACCTTTACATCTTCTTCAGCCGACAATGCATGCACTTCATCCCCGAATATGACGACCGAGCCCTCTGCCCCTCTGGTAATTGCAAATATGTTCTTTATTTCCCCGCACTTTGAAATCACTCCATCGAACCTGTATACTCCCAGTAATGTCTTTATCTCTTCCTCATTACCGAAGACTATATCCGTGTAATTATTTATAAGATCCAAAAACCCGGCGCGGTGGCGGTTGACGCAAAGGGGATCCGATAAGCTTAAAGCAACTTTACCGCCTGTTTTTTTGGCAATTTCTATTGCTTTTAAAAATACCTCTTTTGCTTCATCTCTATCCCAGAGATAGCCCTCAAGATAAAGGATCTTTGATTGCGAAATAGCAGCCTCATCAATATCCCTGGTATTAAGCAGACCTGAAATACCGAGACAGGTATTCATAGTCCTCTGCGCATCCGGAGTGGTCATGACCACGCAGCAGGCAGTGGGATAATCGCTTTTAGCTTTAGGGGTACAGTAATAAACACCATATTCCTTCAGCCCATTTTCAAAAGATATTCCTAATTCATCATCCCGGACTTTACCTATAAAAGCGGTAGAATGGCCCATGGATGCCAGCCCGACAATAGTATTTGCAGCAGAGCCCCCCGATACAGTCTTTACCACATTGATACCTTCACGAAGCTTTTCGACTTCAAATTCATCGATAAGCCTCATGATCCCCTTTCTGATATTCAATTTCTGCAGTAAATCGTATTCAATATTGGTCAGTATATCAACAATGGCGTTACCGATACCCAGAACATCATATTTCTTTTCCTGTTCCAATTTATTTTAACTCCGTATTTTTAAATGATTTAACCCTATTTTTATTCTTTTCCTACGATATCATTTAATAGAATTCTAAAATATATGTCAATTACTAATACATGAACTCTCCATACCTTTATAAAAAACTTTTTTTTAACTATAATCTTTTTAGTTAAAGTATTATGAATGATCAGGCATGATGCCTGCTATAACATATGGAAAGGACTAAAAAATGTTTGAAACGATCGGTGTAAAAACATCAAGCAGGATAGAGATGATAGACATAACAGATAGGATCGCCAATTATATATCAAAACAAAAAATAAAAAGTGGTTTATGCTGTCTGTTTGTCCCCCATACTACAGCAGGGATCACCATAAACGAAAATGCGGATTATTCAGTCCAGCTGGACATCAACTCTAAATTAAGTGAACTGATAATTGCCAATGATAACAAATACTCGCACCTTGAAGGAAATTCTGATTCTCATATAAAAACCACGGTAGTGGGCCAGTCTTTAAATATAATAATAGAAAACGGCAAGCCTGTCCTCGGCACCTGGCAGGGGATATTCTTCTGTGAATTCGACGGCCCCAGAAACAGGAATCTCCACATCAAAATAGTAGAAGGTTGAGTTATAAAAAAAATTATGACCTTATTTGATAAAGTTAAAACAGACAAGGGCAAAAATCTCTCCGGTTCACCTCTCGCAGATAGAATGAGGCCCCAGACCTTTGATAAGTTTGTCGGTCAAAAGCATCTGGTAGGAAAGGGTAAAGTCTTAAGGGAAATAATTGAAAACGACAGGCTTAACTCTATAATATTCTGGGGTCCTCCGGGCTCGGGAAAAACCACCCTGGCAAGAATTATTGCCAGTAAAACAAAAAGCAAGTTCATTTCCTTTTCAGCAGTGACTGCAGGAATAAAACAGATAAAGGAAATCATGAAAATAGCAAGCTTCAACCTGAGTGAACACGGCACAAGGACTATATTATTCATAGATGAGATCCACCGCTTCAATAAGGCCCAACAGGATGCATTTCTGCCCTTTGTCGAAAAAGGCACCATAATACTGGTCGGGGCCACAACAGAAAACCCTTCATTTGAAGTAAACTCAGCGCTTCTTTCAAGAACAAAGACCTTTATACTCGACAAGCTGTCAGAAGAAGATATAAAGACCTTAATAAAAAGAGCATTAGCCGACAGCGAGAGAGGGCTGGGAAATTATAATATAAAGATAAGCAAGGATACAATTGATTTTATTGCCAGATCCTCTGACGGTGACGCAAGAATTGCCTATAACATACTGGAACTGGCAGTAAGTACTTACCCGGAAAAAGGAAAACAAAAAGCCATAGAAATAAATATCCCGCTGGTTGAAAACGTAATACAAAAAAAGGCTCTGCTCTATGATAAAAACGGCGAAGAGCATTTCAACCTCATATCGGCCCTTCATAAGAGCCTGCGGGGAAGCGATCCAGACGCAGCGGTATACTGGACAATAAGAATGCTTGAAAGCGGTGAAGACCCTCTTTATATCATAAGAAGGATGGTAAGATTTGCCTCCGAAGATGTAGGACTTGCCGATCCCAATGCCCTGCAGGTCACAATCTCGGCCAAGCAGAGCTTTGAATTTATAGGTCCGCCCGAGGGTTACCTGGCAATAATAGAAGCAGCAGTCTATCTTGCCCTGGCGCCTAAAAGCAATTCCCTGTATACCACCTATAACAAGGCCAGGGCAGATGTGGAAGAATACGGGGCACTTCCGGTACCCTATCATATAAGAAACGCTCCCACCAGGCTGATGAAAGATATAGGATACGGCAGAGGCTATAAATATGCCCATGATTATAACGGTGCCGTGGTCGATCAGAACCATCTTCCGGACAGGCTGCTGTCAAAGAAATACTACAGCCCTACAAACAGGGGTTTTGAAAAAGAGTTACTAGAAAGGCTAAAAAAAATCAGTATAATGAAAAAAAAGCAGGGCTAAACCTCCAGCTTCTTTTCCATGCGGATATGGGTAAGTCCGGTTTTTTCTGACGGGAACTTATCCCCCACAGTCTCAAAGCCAAACTTCCTGTAAAAAGATACTGCACCCAGCCGTGAATTAAGACAGATCAACCGGCAGCCCTCCTGTATTGATCTTTCAATAAGAATATTCATAATATTACTGCCGATTCCTCTGCCCCTCATCTTCTTGCTTACCGCCATCTGGGAAATACGGGCAGTACTTCCATTAAGCGATAACCTTCCGAATCCCAGCACTTTTCCGTCTGCAATTGCAGCCAGATGGATGCTGGTGCTCTCATCACTGTCATTTATTACATCTATATCAAGATCAAATTCCTTATAGAACACAAAAAAGCGCAGAGCAACAGCATCCTTATAATACTGTGAATTGGTATCAATATATGAAAAAGTTACCGGAATGCCTTCAATTATTACTTCTCTGACTATCATTGATATTTATCTTATATGATAAGTTTTTGCCGGGGACTGAATTCCTTTAGATCGCTTCGCCCCTGATCAGTTCCTCGGCTATCTGTATAGTATTCAGTGCAGCCCCTTTTCTAAGCTGATCGCCCACTATCCACAGAGTTATCCCGTTTTTTACCGATATGTCTTCCCTGATCCTGCCCACAAAGACGCTGTCCTTATCCGATGAATCAAGAGCAGTAGGATATACGGCATTTTTGAAATCATCCTTTAACACCACTCCTTCGGCTCCTGCGATTGCATCTCTTACCGCATCAAGCTCTACCTTAGCTTCTGTTTCAATGCTTACAGACAATGAATGAGAAGTAAATACCGGTACTCTTACCGCAGTAGCTGCAACCCTAATATTTTCGTCGCCGATTATTTTCCGGGTCTCATAGACCAGTTTCATTTCTTCTTTTGTATAGCCGTTATCAAGAAATATATCAACATGAGGAATAACATTAAATGCTATCTGAACAGGAAAAACATCACATTTAACATCCCTGTTTCCCCGGCAGATTATCTCTCTTGACTGGTTTTCCAGTTCAGCTATGGCCCTGGCACCCGCCCCGGATACAGACTGATAAGTGGAAGCGATTATCCTTTTTATCGGTGAAAGGTCATAAATAGGCTTTAAGGCAACTACCATCACTATAGTTGTACAGTTAGGATTGGCTATAATGCCCTTATGCTCAAACACTTTTGACCTGTTGACCTCGGGAACGACCAGCGGTACGTCTTCATCCATTCTAAACGCACTGCTGTTGTCTATCACAACCGCACCGCTTTCCACCGCATATTTTGCAAATTCTTTTGAAGTCGATGCTCCCGCTGAAAAAAGGGCTATATCTATATCCTTAAAGGAATCCTTTTTTAGCTCTTTTACTTCCAGCTCCTGGCCTCTGAATATTAATTTCTTTCCTACTGAGCGGTGTGAGGCAAGGGGGGTAAGATTCTTTACCGGAAATTTCCGCTCTTCCAATATAGAAAGAAAGACTTTTCCTACTGCCCCGGTTACTCCTGCCACAGCCACATTATATTCTTTTGAGTGCATCTTACCTCACCACCTTTATGATATTAATAAATAAAGTACAGCACGAAGCTGTAAAATAGATGTAGGATATATTAAAACAATATCAGGATAAATACAAGTTAGGACTGGGTGAAAGAGTTTTACCTGCTGTAAAAGTGATTATTTATTTTATAGCTGCTATTTCTCCAGTTCAAAACCGCTGTGCAGTACTTTTACCGCATCTTTTATCCTGCTTTTCTTGACTACACATGAGATCCTTATGGGAGAGGTACTTATCATCTCAATGTTTATATCCTTATCTGCCAGGATTTTAAACATTTTCGCTGCCACACCGGGATGGGTCTGCATTCCGGCTCCGATAATAGATACCTTGGCAATATCAGTGTCCACGGTTACCCGTATATTTTTCAGCCCGCTTAAGACTTTCTTTGCTGAAGACAGATCCTTATCCTTTATGGTAAAGGAAATGGCAGCCAGGTTTTTCTCACTGACATTCTGAACGATCAAGTCTACATTTATATTAGCATCTGCCAATTTACCAAAAAGATCCGCAGCAATGCCCGGCCTGTCCTCCAGGCCGAAAATTGATATCTTTACCTCGCCTACATCATAAGTCACTCCGGTAACCAGAGGTCTTTCCATTCTGTCGTCTTTGTAATCATCCATAACCCATGTCCCTTCAGTATCATTAAAACTTGACCTAATATGTAACACTACATCATGTTTCTTCGCAAACTCTACTGCTCTCAGGTGAATTACTTTAGCCCCGTATGATGCCAGTTCCATCATCTCATCATAGGAAGTCGATTCCAACTTGGCTGCACTGTCCACAATATTGGGATCAGCAGAATAAACCCCATCAACATCAGTGTATATTTCACAATAATTTGCCTTTAGTGCCGAAGCCAGTGCAACTGCAGTGGTATCGGAGCCGCCCCTGCCCAGAGTCGTAATATCACCCCGGGCATTAATGCCCTGAAAGCCTGCTACTATTACTATCCTGCCGTTTTTAAGTTCTTTGAGTATCCTGTCTGTTTTGATATTTAAAATCTTGGCATTTGAATAGACATCATCAGTCAGTATCCCCGCCTGCCTGCCGGTCAGTGATATACAGTCGTATCCTTTTTCACTTATGGCCATAGCCAGAAGCGCACTTGATACCTGCTCACCAGTCGAAAGGAGCATATCCATCTCTCTTTGGGAAGGGTCAGAGGCAATTTCTCCTGCAAGCTCGATCAGCCTATCAGTGGTATCGCCCATTGCTGATACTATGACCACTACACCTTTAGCCTCAAGCCTGGCTTTTATGATCCTTTCGGCAACTGGCTTTATTCTGTCGTTATCACTGACAGAAGTGCCACCGAACTTTAAAACAATTATATTTGCTTTATCCTTCATAATTAGACCAGCTAATACTTTTTTTAAGCTTTGGCCTTACAACTATGCTTTACAGCCTTCCGACATTGCGCGGTATTTCTCATATTTTTCCTTTGCTTCCTTCTCGGCTTTATCAAACAGATCTTTGGCTATATCGGGGAAAGTCTTGGTAAGAGATGCATACCTTACTTCACCCATCAGAAAATCTTTGAATGATGCTGTCGGTTTTTTTGAGTCTAAAATAAAGGGATTTTTGCCCTCTTTGGTAAGTTCAGGATTATGCCGGTAAAGGTGCCAGTAACCTGCTTCCACTGCCTCTTTTTCTCTCTGTTGTGAACACCCCATTCCGGCGTAAATACCGTGGTTTATACAGGGAGAATAGGCGATTATCATGGAAGGTCCTCTATATTTCTCAGCTTCAAGAAAGGCTTTAAGCGTCTGTCTATGGCTTGCTCCCATGGCGATCTGGGCCACATAAACATATCCGTAAGTAATAGCCATAAGACCCAGATCTTTTTTCTTGACCTTCTTACCTGACGCAGCAAATTTCGCAACCGCTCCCTTCGGGGTCGCCTTTGAAGACTGGCCGCCGGTATTTGAATACACTTCCGTGTCAAATACCATTACATTTATATCATCTCTCGAGGCCAGGACGTGGTCAAGACCACCGTAACCAATATCATAAGCCCAGCCGTCACCGCCGAATACCCAAACTGATTTTTTCACCAGGTAATCCTTCAGTTGAAGTATCATATCCTTGAGCTCATCAGCTTCTTTGCTCCCTAAGTCTCCTTTCAACAGTTTCAATAATTTAGCTGTGGACTGTCTACTTATCATCTCATCTTCTCGTCCTGCGATCCATTCTTTCATAGCACTTTTTACCTTAGTTTCTATTTTCATTTCAGAAAGCTTATTCATATAGTCTTCTATCTTACTGCGCATCTGTTTTATTCCCAGTACCATTCCGTATCCGTATTCGGCATTATCCTCAAATAGTGAATTGGCCCATGCCGGACCTTTGCCTTCGGCATTGGTAGTGTAAGGTGCCGAAGGAGCCGAACCTCCCCATATAGATGAGCAGCCGGTGGCATTGGCAATAAGCATCCTGTCGCCAAATAGCTGGGTTATCAGTTTAGCATAAGGAGTCTCACCGCATCCGCCGCATGCTCCTGAAAACTCAAAAAGCGGCTTCTTAAACTGGCTTCCTTTGACCGTATCTACCGGCATGACATTTTCCTTTACAGGAACTTTTGAGGCAAATTTCCAGTTTTCAATCTGAGCTTCCTGCGAACTTAAAGGCTTCATTACAAGAGCTTTTTCCTTGGCCGGACAGACATTTGCACAATTGCCGCACCCGGTACAATCCAGTGTGCTTACCTGAATTCTATAGTTAAATCCTTCAAGTCCCTTTCCCTTTGCCTTGACAGTTTCAAATTTCTCCGGAGCATCTTTTAATTCCTTATCTGTAAGCAGAACAGGTCTTATAACTGCATGCGGGCAAATAAATGAGCACTGGTTGCACTGAATACAATTATCTTTCTGCCATTCCGGCACATTTATAGCGACACCTCTTTTTTCATATGCTGCAGTACCCTGGGGGAATGTCCCATCTTCAACACCTACAAAAGCACTTACCGGGATGCTGTCCCCTTCCTGCCTGTTTATCACTCTTAAAATATTTTTTATATAATCAGGTTCATCCGCTTCAGCCTTTTCCTTGACCTCGACTGCATCTTTCCAGCTCTCCGGGACCTTTACTTTTTTGAGTGACTCTATGCCCCTGTCTACTGCCTTATAGTTCATCTGTACGATCTTCTCGCCTTTTTTCCCATAGGTCTTCTTTATCGCTTCCTTCATATATTTTACCGCATCATCTATGGGTATCACCTTTGCCAGTTTGAAAAAAGCAGCCTGCATGATCATATTTATCCTGCTTCCCAGCCCTATCTCAGCCGCAATACTGGTGGCATCAATAATATAGAAATCTATATTACTTTCAGCTATATATTTTTTTATATCTGCCGGCAGTTCTTTTTCCAGTTCGGAAAAATCCCACTGGCAGTTAAGGACAAAAGTTCCGCCTTTTTTCAGCCCTTTGAGCAGATCATACTGATTTACATAAGTCTGTTTGTGGCAGGCTACAAAATCAGCATCTGTTATCAGATAGATCGATTGTATGGGTGTCTCTCCAAATCTCAGGTGCGAAATAGTAAGACCGCCAGACTTTTTGGAATCATATGCAAAATATCCCTGGGCATAAAGGTCGGTATTATCACCTATTATTTTAATGGCATTTTTATTTGCTCCTACCGTTCCATCCGAACCAAACCCCCAGAACTTGCACCTTATAGTACCTTTGGGGGCAGTTTCTATTTCCTCTTTGACCTCAAGAGAGGTATGAGTCACGTCGTCATTTATTCCTACCGTAAATCCGTTTTTGGGATTGGTGAGTTTTAAATTATCAAATACAGCTTTTATCTGGCCCGGGGTGGTATCCTTGGAACTAAGACCGTATCTTCCACCCACAATTACAGGCCTTTTTTCCATTTCATGATATGCATTTCTTACATCCAGGTACAGCGGCTCGCCATTAGCTCCGGGTTCCTTGGTCCTGTCAAGCACAGCGATTTTTTTAACAGTCTTTGGCATAACATCAAACAAAAATTCAGGATAAAATGGCCTGTACATATGGACTTTCACTGCTCCCACTTTCTCGCCCAGCTTGTTTAAATACTGTACAGTCTCATCTATAGTATCGGTAACAGATCCCATAGCCATTATTACATATTCTGCATCCTTCGCTCCTACATAATTAAACGGCTTGTACGACCTGCCGGTCAATTTGCTGATCTTTTCCATATAATCTTTAACTATTTCAGGGGTCTTAAGGTAGAAACTGTTGCATGATTCTCTTGCCTGAAAAAATATATCCGGATTCTGAGCCGTTCCCCTGGTGACCGGATGTTCCGGATTCAAAGCTCTTTCCCTGAACTTTTTCACTGCTTCCATATCGACCAGTTTTTTAAAATCCCCGTAATCAATTGTTTCAATTTTTTGGATCTCGTGGGAACTCCTGAAACCATCAAAAAAATGTAGGAAAGGTACTCTGGATTTAATTGCAGCCAGATGAGCAACACCTCCCAGATCCATGATCTCCTGTATCGAACCGGAAGCTATTATCCCGAATCCGGTCTGTCTTACTGACATAATATCAGAGTGGTCTCCGAATATTGAAAGTGCATGGGTTGCAACAGAACGGGCACTTACGTGAAATACTCCCGGCAGAAGCTCTCCCGAGATTTTAAACATATTGGGTATCATCAAAAGAAGCCCCTGGGATGCTGTAAAAGTTGAAGTAAGAGCACCTGCAGCAAGTGAACCATGTACCGCTCCGGACGCACCTCCCTCGGATTGGAGCTCGCTCACACTTACAACCTGTCCGAACATGTTTTTCCTGCCGTGTGCAGCCCACTCATCAACATATTCCCCCATAGGTGAGGAAGGTGTTATAGGGTAAATAGCAGCTACTTCAGTAAAGGCATATGCCACATATGCTGCCGCCATATTTCCGTCCATGGTCTTCATAGTTTTCATTACTGACCTACTCCTTTATATATGAATTCATATTGATATATTGATAAAAATTTCTTAATCAACCTTATATTAAAATAAGTTTCCATACCTAAAAATCACTGAATTATAACATATTTAATTTCTTTTTTTAAATAAATCAGGGCTCTCCCCGCAGCTTTCCAAACTGAAACCAGTCAAAGCTCCCTTCTATCGGATATAGCCCTTCCTATAGTCACCTCATCTGCATATTCAAGGTCACCGCCGACCGGAAGCCCGCTTGCCAGCCTGGTGACTTTTACTCCAAGTGGAGACAATATCTTTTTTAAGTACATAGCGGTACTTTCACCTTCAACAGTAGGATTCAACGCCATTATAACCTCTTCCGTATTATCGTTTTTTATGCGCTCTAAAAGCCTGGGTATTCTTATCTCCTTGGGCCCGATATTTTCTATAGGGGAAAGCAGGCCGCCTAAAACATGGTATAGCCCTTTGTATTCGCCTGTTTTTTCAATGATTATCAGGTCACTTACTTCTTCTACTATGCATATCTTCTTTTTATCTCTGGACTGGTCTCTGCAGATGCTGCAGATATCTTCCTCTGTCAGATTGTAACAGTATTTGCAGATCTTAACTTTTTCCTTCATCTCTACCAGTGCCTGCGAAAGCTTTGTAATATCGCTGTGGGAAAGTTTTAGTAAGTAAAATACAATTCTTTTAGCAGACTTTGGGCCTATTCCCGGAAGTTTCCTGAACTCATTTATTAAATTTTCAACACTCTTTATATATAAAGCCATCTATGATTTAAAATAGAATTAATAATAAATAATAAATAAAACATCCTGAGGTATCCCGATATTTTTTACTGCATTAAAACAATCCCGGTATGCTCATCCCCCCGGTAATAGCTGACATTTTATTTTTAACTTCGTCTTTTGATTGCTTTACAGCATCATTTACGGCAACCATTACCATATCTTCAATCATTTCTATATCACCAGCATCTATTATTTCCTTATCGATCTTTACTTCCATGACCTCCTGGCTGCCGTTTACTTTTACCTTCACGGCGCCTCCGCCTGCAGAAGCCTCAAAATCCATATTCTTAAGTTCCTCCTGAGCTTCCATCATCCTCTTCTGCATAATCTTTGCCTGTTTCATCATACTTCCATAGTCAAAACCCAATTTCTACTCCTTTATTTCAAATTTTTTCTCAAAATAATTCAGTATATCTTCCTTATCGCTGCCCTGTTTGTCCTTACCTGCAAGATCCTGGTCTTTTTTCTCTACCGTTTTGTCCAGGGGACTTCCTCCTTCAGAAGCTGAACCTTCTTTCCTGCCGGTTTCAAACACGACCTTGAAATCCTTTCCTGTAACCTCCCTTATTACACCTGATATAAGTTCTACATTGATTTTTTTATTTAGCTGATCCCTATGCCATTCTTTCTTCTCATCCAGCAGAAAATATACCGTACCGTTGTCCACTCTGTAAGGTGAAGACTCCGTAAACATAGCATAAACCGGGATCTTTTTCTTTTTTATATTCAAACAGATCTCATCCAGATTATCTATTATTTCACTTATTTCTCCGCCTTTTTTCCCTTTCCCGGGCCCCGCTTTATCTGATCCAGAACTTTCTTTTTTACTCCTGTCGCTTTCCCCCGAGATTTCGACTCCCCTTACCATCTCGTCAATTTCATTACTTTTAATAATATCAAAGTCATCATTCCGGCTTTCATGTTCATTACTTCTGCCAGTAGTCTTGTAACTGCTGCTGTCATCACCTTTTCTCTGCATCGAGCTCATTCTGTCAACTTCTTCCTTTAATTTATCAATCCTTGTCTCTATAAGCCTTGTCTTTTCAATTATCCCCTTTTCATCCAGCATTATGAAATTTACTGCCCTTATAACTGCTGACTTGAAAAAGACCTTTGAGCCCTCGCCCCACTTTATCTGTTTAAGCAGTTCTGTAAAAAGCTCCATATAAAACTCTAATTCTTCTTTCTTTAGCTTTTCTGCCTGGGCTTTATACCTGCTTTTGAAATCCTCACTTATATTCACAATTTCAAAAGGATTGCTGTAATTTTTAATTACATACAGATCGTATAGATGATCAATAAACTCTGCTACAAATACTTTGATGTTCTGATTGCTGCTGATTATCTTATTTACCAGAAGCAGTGCTTTGCTCAGGTCCTTTTCAATCAAAATATCTGTAAGCTCAAAAAGGGTATCCAGTTCTGCTATACCCAGAAGTGATGTGACATCACTTACTTCAATTTTATCCTCCCCGAACGCTGCCAGCTGCTCCAGTATCCCATCAGCGTCTCTGGAACTGCCGTCCGCATATTTGGAAATCAAATTCAGAGCCTGGTCACTTATTTTTATTTTTTCACTTTCGGCAATTTTTACCAGCTTCTCCTTTATCTTGTCCATAGGTATAGGAAAGAAATCAAACCTCTGGCATCTGGACATTATGGTGGCTAATACCTTATTGGGCTCGGTAGTAGCCATTATGAATATTACATGTTCAGGAGGTTCTTCCAGGACTTTGAGCAGTGCATTAAAAGCTTCAGTGGTCAGCATATGGACCTCATCAATTATATATACTTTCTTTCTAAGAGAACTGGGCAGATATTTAACTTTTTCCCTGAGCTCCCTTATCTCATCTATCCCCCTGTTGGAAGCAGCATCAATTTCTATTACATCCACATTGGATCCATTGGATATACTTATGCAGTTTTCACATTTATTGCAGGGGTCAGGAGTAACACCTTTTTTGCAGCTTAAGGCTTTTGCCAGGATACGGGCTGTTGATGTTTTACCAGTACCCCTGGGACCACAAAATATATAGCAGTGAGATAATCTGTCATTGGCTACTGCATTTCTGATAGTTTTGATGTTGTATTCCTGGCCGATTATTTCATCAAAGCTCTGCGGTCTCCACTTTCTATAGAATGAAATATAACTCATAAGGATATGACTATTTTAATTAACTAAAAGTGACCGTGCCGCAGATCTTGATTTATAATAACAAGCGCCACTAATACAGTTAACTCCAGCCAGGCTTACTTATGGCACCCGGAGAATATTACTTACCGCTGCTTCCTCTCGGACCTGACGGGGTTTGTAACCCTCCGCCGCACAAGACCCGACCTTCAACGCCACTTATATAAGCGCTGATCTTACTACTATAAACCTCATATCTGCTGATCAGTCTCACTATAGCGGATTGTGAGTTACAGGGCACCGCTAGCTCCCCACCTAGCACGGTCTATCTGATTATATAAAAATAATAGAAAAAATAAAACCTGATGTTAGCTGAACGATGCTAAAAATAATTGTTGACCATTTATTTTAAAAGAGTAGAATTTTTTTCAAGTATTAGCCTAAAGTAAAAATATTTATATATCATCACTATAATGGCTGAGTCAAAGAAAATCTCAAACAAGACCATAATATTTTTAAATTTCACTACTCATATGGTTACTGATACATATGCCTGTTTCATAGTAGGACTCATCCCAATAATTACTGCAAGACTGGAGCTTTCTCTTTTTCTGGTAAGCATTTTAACCGCTGTAAACTTTATGTCATGTAACCTTACCCAGCCAGCATTTGGATACTTTTCAGATAAATACGGAACAAGGTATTTTCTGATCATAGGGCCGCTGGTTGCCTCTATGTTTATAAGCGTGGTGGGAGTACTGCCCAGCTACTGGCATATTCTTGTCTTTCTATTTTTAGGAAACCTTGGGGTAGCTGCCATTCACCCTCCTACAGCAGCCTCTGCCAGCCATTTTGGAGGGAGCAGAAAGGGCCTGTCAAATTCTATAATATCCCTAGGAGGCATCCTTGGTTTTTCAGTAGGATCACTTTTTATTGTCTTTATTATAAATAAAATCGGGCTTAATTTTGTTCCACTGGCTGCTATGCCTGGAATAATCCTGTCAATGGTGCTTATAAGGTTTGCCTCTTTTATGCATGTCAAAAAAATTAAAAAAGCCCCGGTAGGTTTTTTAAAAAGATTTAAAAGCATAAAAAAATCAAAACTTGCCCTGCTTTCACTAATGTTATTTACCGCTTACAGTAGAGAAATCACTGTTCAATCCATGTTTACCTTCATGCCCCTGTATTTTACAGGCAAGGGAGTGGAACTAATAAACTTTGGATATATAATCCTGGCTTTTTTGGTAATTGGAGGGATCGGAGGTCTTTTTGCAGGTTACTACTCGGATAGGATAAGAAAAAGAACAGCAGTTATCCAGGCTGCACTTATCACATCAGTTCCTCTTTTTTATATGATGTTTAAAGTCCAGTTGAATATGTCAATATTTTTATTTATTGCAGCAGGTTTTTTCGCTATCTCTACACTGCCGCTGTGTATAAGAGTCGTTCAGGATATATTCCCCGGAAATGTAAGCCTCGCCTCTTCTCTGATAATAGGTGTGAGTACTGGAACTGCAGCAGCCACTCTTATGCTGATTGGGAAGATTGCAGATAATATTGGAATGATAAAGACTATAAATTATGTATTAATAATGCCTGTACTTGCTGTTTTACTGCTGTTTCTTTTTCCATATATTAAAACAAAATCGTTACATTCATAGACACTTAATATTGGCTTTACTCTCTTCCACTGCCTATTTTGCCATCATTAATATCTTCAGGACACTATCTTCATCCAGCTTTACAAAATTACCTACCGGCCCTGATTCAGTACATTTTTTAGCCATTTCCTCAAGCCTGTCATAGGGAATATTTGCTTCCCCCAGAGTAACAGGCAGGCCAATTCCCTTATAGAAGTCCTTCAGCCTGCTTATTCCCTGTAGAGCTGTTTTCTCCAAATGGTAAAAATCCGGTTCCTGGTCCCATACCCTGACTGCAAACTGGGCAAATCTTTCTACATCCTTTTTATATACATATTTCATCCATGCAGGAAGAATAACTGCCAGTCCGGCGCCATGCGCAAGATCATATATCCCGCTTATCTCCATTTCTATTTTATGAGAGCCCCAATCGCCTATTCTTCCGGTACCAAGCAGGTTATTATGGGCAATAGAACCTGCCCACATGATCTCGGCACGGGCATCATAATTTTTTGGTTCTTCAAGCACTACTGATACATTGTTTATTACTGTTTTAAGTGCCGCTTCACACAGTCTGTCTGTCAGGTCTACATTTTTTACAGCAGTAAAATATCTTTCCATTATATGTGCCATTATGTCCGCTGCCCCGCAGGCAGTCTGGTAAGGAGGAAGGGTATAGGTGATCTCCGGATTTAATATGGCAAATTTTGGCTGCAGTAGATCACTTACGAATCCTCTTTTATACATCCCGTCCTCATTTGTGATCACAGAACTGCTGCTTGATTCACTGCCTGAAGCAGGTATGGTTAAGACAACTCCCATAGGAAGGATTTCTTTCAACTCAGCCTTGCCGGAGTAAAAATCCCATACATAACCGCTGTATGGCACCCCTGACGCAATCGCTTTGGCTGAATCAATGGTGCTTCCCCCTCCGACAGCAAGAATAAAATCAATCTTTTCCTTCCGGCAGATATCTATTCCCTTTTTTACCAAGTCCAGCATGGGATTAGGTTTTACGCCGCCCAGTTCAATGACCTCCAGTCTGGCATCCTTTAGTGATTTTAAGACCCTATCATAAAGCCCGTATTTTTTAATACTTCCTCCGCCGTAATGCAGTAAAATCTTGCTGCCGTACCTGGCGGCCTCGGCTCCAGCCTGATTTTCAGTACCTTTTCCAAAAATTATCTTGGTCGTATTTATGAATGTAAAATTTTCCATTTCTCCTCCCGTAAACATAAATATTTTTTATTTTAAGTTTCTTATCCATCTATGTTTTGTTTATTGAATTTTTCAATCTGTAACTATTATCCTTTATGATGGAAATAGATCTCAAAGTCTACTTTCTTTTCCCTGCAGAACTTTTTTATTTCATAACTAACTTTATCCCAGTAACAGCTTTTAGTAAAGTATATACGCCGGTATTCTTCAAGCAGATCTAGGTGCTTCTCTTCAAGCCATTTTCTCACAGAATTCCATACCGTACCGACAATATTTAAATCTTCAAACATATACAGATCAGTGAAATCCTTGGTTTTTAAGATAATTTCCTTCCAATCCGTTACAGACGGAAGAATAGGACCAATAAAAATATAGGTATTTATTCCCGCATACTTTAATTTCTCAAGTGCTTTTATTCTTTTTTCAACCGAAGAGGCAGCAGGCTCAATTTCCTTTCTTATAATATCTTCCAGAGTAGTTATAGTGAGTCCTACCTCACAATTTTTAAACTGGACTAAAAGGTCAACATCACGCAGTACCAGATCTGACTTTGTCTGTATCCCCAGGTCAGGCTGTAGTGGTATAAGTTTTTTTAGCACCCTGCGGGTAAGCAGATATCTTCTTTCCAGCGGATTGTAAGGGTCGGTGACCGATGACATAAAAATTTGCTTTCCTTCATATCTTAAAGTATTCTCAGGAATAAGATCGGCTGCATTTACCTTTACGTCAATAAACCTGCCCCAGGGCTCATTGTGCCCTGTAAATCTCTTCATAAACCGGGCATAACAGTAAAGGCAGGAATGTACGCAGCCGGTATAAGGATTTATGACGTAATCTGCTCCGGGCAGATTTGACCTGATTATTATTGATTTTGCTTTTATCTCTCTTATTTTCACAATATAGTCAGCCAATTAAAATTTATTTTATATCTTCCCTTTTGACCCCCGGAAAATATTTTTTTAAAAGAGTTATTTTTATTGATTATCAGATATTACATCAATCTGTCTTTCTGCATGACAGTTTAAGCAGTAGTTCTTGTGAACGCAGATGACAGCTCCGCATTCTTTACATTTCCACTTGATACTTTCTTTCTTAAGGAATGCCATTATTCCGGAGTTCTTTATTTCCATAAGATTTTTAAGCATGCTCATCCCGTATTTATTTCTGTACCGTTTATCCAGGTTTTTAAGCCTCTGACATGGATATTTACTGCAGCTATAGCAGAATTTATTGGGTACAGTAACATTGCTGGTGCATAATCTTATAACACATTTTCTTACAGCAACAGATTGATCCTGGTCTATCAATCTGCACCCGGGGCATCTGTTCTTTTCTCTAAGGTATGCATAGCATATGGCACAATTCATACCGCAGGGAGCTATAAGTTCTGCTCTCATAATATTTTTTTCACTCATAGTCTTCTATTAAATATCCTCTATTAACTCTTTAAAATAAAATAACCTGATAAACAGAAAATAAAAAATTTTAAGGATTTAGATTATCTTCAAAATATTCCTTGAGCTCTTTTAAGTCATCAAATTTTTTAAATAACATCGCTTCTATCTCTTTTCCAGGCCTTATAAAATCCAGTATAAGAATCGGCAGCATCCCTGCCCTATACGCTGCTGTTATCCCATTTTCTGAATCTTCCAGAACTACGCAGTTTTCAGGCTCACAGCTTAATTTTTGTGCTGTCTTTAAAAATATCTCCGGGTCAGGTTTTCCGTTTATTATCTCATCACCACAGGTGATAACATCAAAATATTTTTTAGTATCTGACAGATTCAGAAGTAATTCCGCTCTTTCTTTTAAAGCTGAGGTAGCCAGGGCTATCTTTAAATTTCTATTTTTAATGCAACTAAGTAATTCGTATACTCCCTCTTTTACAGGCGCCCCTTCCGATAAAATACAATCCTTCATAATCTTTATTTCTTCATTTTTCATCTTTTCAAATGGAAAGCTGATCCCAAAATGCTTTTTATAGACCTGCCGCGTGCTTTTAATATTTAATCCAACAGTTTTCTTAAAAATATCATCATCAATATTATAGTTATACTTTTTGCCCAGCTTTTTCCAGCTTCTATGCGCTATTTTTTCAGTGTCAAACATTACCCCGTCCATATCAAAAATTACCAGCTCAATTTCATACTTTCCTAACTTCATCTATCTATATTATCCTTTCTTATCAAAATCCAGCAGTGATTGACTAATTTACGCTATTATTGGCGGAGAGAGTGGGATTCGAACCCACGGTACCGCCTTACAGCAGTACACTCGATTTCGAGTCGAGCGCTTTCGACCAGCTCAGCCATCTCTCCAGGTACTATAATTTGATCTTTGAATACCAGTACTTTTTACCCTTTAGGAATTCTTCTTTACTTTTTTTCTTTATTTTCCTTAAATTCTTTATATGTGCATCACCATGATTTACCTTTAAGAAATCCATTTTTTTACAATCCTCAAACTCGTCGCACTCCCAGCAGCCTTCGAATCCCTTTTTTATACAGCATCTTCTTATGGCACAGAAAGGATCTCCTCCGCCATTTCTACAACCTTTCCTGCATCTGAGCTTCACCATAGCACCCAGTACTTCATAACAGCCGGGATACCCCTTAAAAACCTTAAAAAACGGAATAGAAGACAGTGATTCCGCAGTCTTATCAAATCTTTCCTGCCGCAGTTCCTTTCTCAGGTCCCTTGCAAGATCTGCAATCTTTCCTGTATAACTGAAGCACTCATTACAATACAGGCCGCAATATGCAATTATCGGTCTTCCCTCTGGCATATCTAATATCCCCTTTCTTTATTAATCAATCTCCTTTGTACTTCTGCATTCTTAAGCTCCCTTAAGGCATCAGATGCGATCCACTTTGCACTCCTGGAATCAAGATTGTAAATCTCTTCTCCTGCTTTTACAGCAATCTTATTGAGATTGATATTTCGCTTGCCGATCTGCCTTAGAGCCCAGTTTACTGCCTTTTTTACATAATTTCTGCTGTCGGTTGACTCTTTTTTAATATACGGTAAAAACTTAATAAACTTATCATCACCTGCTTTTTTATCACCTACGGCAAGAACGGCCATCAGTGCAAATCCAGCCCTTTTTACAAACTCCTTATCTCTTCCGCTCCATTCAAGCGCCTTCTTATATGCAAGAGGTGACTTTTTAAAAAGATTCATGCATACCTGGTCACAGACATCCCAGGAATCAAAATCCCCTGCCCACTGATCCATCTGCTTTTCGGATACATCATTCGGCTCGTCTATCATCCCTGCCAGTATCCTGGCATCATGAATACCTGTTGCCCACAGATCCAGGGCTAACTTGTGAGCCCTTCCTATCTCTTTTGCAGCTTTCCTTAATTGCGGTATGGATATCCCCAGGTTTTTTTCCAGATTGATCCCGAATTTAGACATTCCTTCAACTGCCTCAGGGTTTGATAAGGATTTTAACTTCTTGATTATACTTCCCGCACTATAATCTTTGTTTTCTTTCATAGCTGTAAAACTATTTTCCTTACAAGATTAAGCCTTATGCCCCTTACATTTACCATATTTGGGGCATTTTTCAAATACTATTTTAAACAGTTTGTCGATATCCTCTTTATATGCATTTAGAACCTCTGCATTTACACTATAGTATACACGAAAACCTATCCTATTTGGCTCAAGAATACCAACACTTTTCAAAATTTTTATATGCTGAGATGCAGCCGGTTGAGTGATGCCGAGCTTTTTCGCCAGATCAACGACACAGAGATCATCTTCCATTTTAGATGCCAGCATCCTTATTATCCTAAGCCTTGTCGGGTCACCCAGGGCCTTGAATATTTCTGACATTATTACCACTTTATCTTTCATCTACTGCCTCACTATTTTGTTCTTAAAATCTCCTGGTCAAACTTTTTTTATGCCATACTATAGCAGCAGTAAAGAACAGGATACTAAATCCAATAAGAACCAGAAGATCAATAATGGGACCAAAATTGCTTGTACCGCTAATAGAATGTCTGGCTAAATCAGTATAATAAGTCAGAGGAGAAATATATGAAATAAATTTCCAGTTTCCCATATTGTCAATGGGAACAAATACACCGCTTATAAAGATCAGAGGGAATTTGATCATGCTCTGGAGCATCATTATATTGGATGGATTATCAGTAGGTGGAGCCGAAATCAGCAGGCCCAGAGAAGAAAAGCAAAAAGCCGCGATAATGGTGCCTGCAACTAGACTTAAACTTATTATCTCTACTCCCAGTAAAACGATGCTTATTATAAAAATAAAAAAAGTTATAAACAGGCCAAACATAAGGGATGCAAATATATCCCCCAGAATTATTGCCCACAATGTAATAGGAGCTGAAACCAACCTTTCAAAAGTTTTCATTCTCGTTTCCCAGGGTGCTATCACCGGGCCTATGGACGAAACAGTGACAAAGAGTGTCATCCCCAGCAATCCCGGTATCAGAAAACTTAAAGAAAGATTTCTTCCCAAAGCAAAAGCAATAAATAAAAAAGACGGCATAAGTATTCCTGATATTAATACCGGCCCTTTTAAATAAAAAATAAATAAATCTTTTTTTGTGACTGCAAATGACTTCTTTAGCTGTCCAACAAAACTCATTTTTTACTCCTTTGTCAGATTTACAAATACATCTTCGAGGTTCGGAGCTAATGTATTAAGAGATATTATTTTATTGCCGTAAGCTTGAGAATATTCTACCAGCCTGGGAATGACCTCTCCTGTGCTTTTTCCATATAATCTTATCTTATCTCCAACCTTTTTCATGTCCATGACCACGTCTCCAAATGACAACTCCTCTACCTTTACTTCTCTATCGAAAGCTACTTCTATTGAAGCAGCACTCTGGAAAGTACTTTTCAGCTTCTCAGGTGAATCAATGGCTACAATCCGGCCGTGATTCATAATCGCTACTCTGTCGCAGAGTTGATTAGCCTCTTCAATATTATGAGTGGTTAAAATTATAGTAATATCTCTACTGTTGAACTCTTTTATAAGCCTTCTGATCAATCTGACACTTTCTACATCCAATCCAGCAGTGGGTTCATCTAAAAATAATATTTTGGGATCATTCATCAGTCCCATAGCCACGATTATTCTCTGCTTCATTCCCTTGGAAAAAGTCTTTACCTTATTATTTCTTCTCTCATATAAACCAAACAGCTTTAACAGATTTTCGGCCTTTTCTACTCTTTCTTTTTTCCCTATCCCATACAGCTCTCCCATAAGCAGTAAATTCCTTAGAGCCGAAAGATCCACATAAGCATTGGCCATTTCAGGGACTATTCCCATAAGCTGCTTGGCTTCCAATGGTTTTTTCTGAATATCATATCCACCTACCAGGGCAATGCCGTCTGTTGGTTTAAAAATTCCTGTAAGCATCCTGATGGTTGTCGTTTTACCGGCACCATTGGGACCAAGCAGGCCAAAAAGCTCTCCACTTTTTACCATAAAAGATATTTTATCCACTGCTGTGAACCCGTTAAATTTCTTGGTTAAATCTTTGACTTCTATTGAATACACTTTTTACCACCTTATGTTTAAATTATTTACCACACAATTTCTACCTTAAAAAAATTGCAACTTTGAGCTGCAAAATTATATAAGTCTATAAGCATTAACTTATATAGTATATTATAATAAATCTTTAAAAAATACAAACTATTTTTTCTGTCATATAGGGAAGCAGTCTAATCTAAATATATCTTAAGCAGACAAACAGTAACATTTCTTTATTGAAGATTCTCCATTATCGCTATATATTTTTATCCAGGGAAACAACAAAATACAGCCTCTTTCAATATAGCAAATATCATTAAACTTTAATGTAGCCGATAAAATTTTTGATTCATAGTCTTTATATTTTTAAACACTGCATCTTTTTGGCGGAGAGAGAGGGATTTGAACCCTCGAAGCAGCTTACGCCGCTTACACGCTTTCCAAGCGTGCGCCTTAAACCGCTCAGCCATCTCTCCGACAATCAAATATTATAACATATTTATATATGGGGATATTATATCTTTGTGCCTGGTCCAGAGAACTGCTTTCATTGAAAGATAAATACGCCAAACTGCCCAGATGATTTAAGTCAGGCTCACCTTTTCTGATTCTATATCCCTGTTTATTATTCTTATCTCTCTTGCCAGGAATATGGCGGTTATGGCAAAACTGAAGAAATCAGTAACCGGCCAGGAAATCCATACTCCGATAAGGTCAAAGAAACGGGGCAGTATAATAATTGCCGGAATGAAGAAAAATAGGTCCCTTGAAAGACTTATAATAAGCGAAGGCCTGACCTTACCAATAGCCTGGAAGAATGTGCTTCCCAATATTGGAAAACTCCATAAAGGCGCAAACATCGCAATCAGCCGCAGTGGACCGGCACCTTTTTCAATCACACTTATATCACTGGTAAATATACTTATCAATGATTCAGGGAAGATAACCATTATAATGAAACCAAATATAGTCACAACCGATGTCCAGATAAATGCTTCTCCCAATACTTTTTTAACTCTCGGGTAAAGTCTTGCGCCATAATTAAATCCTATTAGAGGAGACAGTCCCTGGCTTATTCCCAAAATAGGCATAAATATCAGGTCAATAATCCTGATACCTATACCGGTTATAGCAATATATATATCCCCTCCGTACTGGCGAACGATTCTTATAAAAAGCAAAAACATCACACTGCCCATTATTTCCATTAAAAATGAAGGAGTTCCGATGGCCAGGATCCGGCGGGATATGGATTTGTTTATTTTAAACATTTTAAGCTTGATGTGAAATATACTGCTCCTGGAAACAAAAAATGCAAAAATATAGACAGAACTTGCTATATGGCTTATAACTGTAGCTATCGCTGCACCCTTGACCCCCCATCCAAATATGATAATAAATAAATAATCAAGAATTATATTTAAAATCGACCCTATTACCATCTCATACATTGAAGCCCTGGGTCTTCCTTCTGCCCTGATCAGATTTGTACCATTAACAGAAAACGATAAAAACACGAATCCCAGAAGCATTATGTTAAGATAATCCCTGGCATAGGGAAGGACCACACTGGAAGCTCCTAAAAACACAAGTATCTTCTCAGAAAAAATATAGATTGGTACGATTATTATAATATTTAAAACCGTATTTAGTACAATACTATCACCACCGGCAACTACAGCTTTTTCTTTATCTCCCTTACCCAGGGAACGGGATACTATTGAAGCCGCACCTACCCCGGTAAGAAGACCAATAGCTACAATGAAAATGTTTACAGGCAGAACTAAAGTGAGACCTGCAATAGCGTCCGGTCCTATTACATTACCCACAAAAATAGTATCGACAAAATTATAAAGTGCTATTATTACCATCCCTATTATGGTAGGCAGAGAGAATTTGAATAACAGTACTCTTAAATTTTCACTTAAGATTTGCTTCTTTTGTTCTTCCATTATATTTACCAGTCTTCCGAAAGGAATTTACATATAAGAAAAGCTGTAAATGGATGCCACAGTCCATAAAAGAGTATGCCGTAATCTTGAGATTATTTATATAAGATTTTAAAAATATTAATATAAATGTTTACATCAATATTTACTTTCAGAATCATCCTTTAACTTACAACCGCAGTATGGGCAGAAGCTAAAACTCTGTTTTATTCTCCTATTGCATTCAGGACAGTTATTCTTTTGTTTTGATTTTCTTTTGCCTTTTGATTCAGCAAGTTCCTCTACTCCCAGCTTTGATTCTTTTAAGTTAAACGATCTTTTTAATTTATTTAATACAGCTATGCTTTCCTGTTTTAGTCCGCCTTCTTCTTTGGAAAGTTTTTCATATACGTTTTTAAAAAGATCTTCAATATCCGAATCCTCAAATTTTTTCAGGGTTTCTATTTCACTGTCCATAAGCTCTTTATAAATTATAATATTATCCTCAATAGTATCAAACTGCCTGTCCAGTTTCTCATCACATGCCTTACAGTAAGGCTCAGTTGAATCGTCTTTAAGAACCCTTCCGCATTCTTCACATCTTCGGACTTCTCCCACTTTTATTCTCCTTTTGTATTATTTAGGTTGATTTTTCTAAAAAATAAAACTTTTACATCAGCAAATATTACCATAAAATATACAAAATAAAAAAAATTATCATAAAATCTGCTTCCCCAATAACAGTTCTTTTACATATTTAGCTACTGCCAGTGAAGCAGAAAGAGCCGGCGAATCCATCCCTACCAGGTTAATAACATTGGAAAACACCGGGTCCTTTTCAATTACAAAATCATAGCGGTCCTTTAATTTAGCTCTGATACCGGTCTGGTGAAGCCCTAAATCTTCCAATTTCAGATTTGGGAAAAACCGTCTCACCATATCCAGATAATATTTTTCTTCTCTTTTATGGCTGTAATCTTCTCTGTCTTTAGGTTTGGTATAAGCAGGCCCGGCAATTACTGTATCACCTACTACATACTTATTTTCTTTGATTTCGAAAGTTGGAGTAAGGTGAACACCAGTGGATTTATGTACCTTACCCAATTCCAGCTGTTTTTGGAATTCCTTGAAGTCAACCCTTAATTTTTCCCCGTCAGGAAGATAGCCGCAGGACACCGGATAAACATTTAATCCGTTCATAAAAATATCATCCCTTTTGTTTTTATAAAACCTGGCCCATTCGCCCCCCACCGGATCCATCATATATGGGCTTGCTGGATTTATCATGCGGGCTATATCATCAGAATAAAGTCCTGCAGCATTTACAAGTATCCTGGTTTTAAATATTTCAACTCCGGTATCGGATCTTATTTTTACCTCGATACTCTTACCCTGAGGCCTTATTTCTACTGCTTCGTTTCCTACCAGAAACATGACTCCAGAAGATTCTGCAAGACGGTAAAGTCTATCTACCAGAATGGTAGGTTCTATGATCCCCGTAGTGGGTACATATAGAGCAGAAACCGCCCTGACATTTGGCTCATAGCCCATAGCTTTAATGCCGTTGATCATTTCAACTCCAGGAACCTTGTTATCAAGAGCAGTCTTATATACATCAGCGAGATATTCCTCCTCCAGCCGGTCGGTAGCTACCACAAGCTTTCCAGTCTTTTTATGAGGTATACTATGCTCCCGGCAAAACTCATAAAGAAGCCTGTTTCCCTCAACGCAAAGCTTTGCCTTAAGTGGACCTGTCTTTTTAGAATAATAAATCCCTGAATGGATCACACCTGAATTTCTGGAAGACTGATTCTCGCCGTTTATCTGCCTGTTTCTCTCGATCAATGCAATTTCCAGATCGGAATCCCTGGAAAGTTCATAAGCTACTGCACAGCCTATGACTCCGCCGCCTATTATAGTAATTTGAACTTCTTCGGACATAACTTTTAGTTAAGTATAAATTCTATTTAATACCTGCATATTATTTTAATACCTTATAGACAAGCAGCAGGTAATTGTCATCCAGAACTTTATTTTGAAGCAGCTTAAGTTTCAGTATAGAGGGTAAACCCAGACTCCTAAACAGTCTCACACCCCTCATTCCAACCAGCACCGGCGAGATTATAATACTTATTTCAGAAACAAGACCCTGCTCGATCAGTATACTGTTAAGTATACCCCCGCTATCAGTCAGGACGGTCTTTGAATTATAGCGCTCTGCCAGTATCTCAAGCGCCTTACGGTAATCGATATGCTCTTTTCCCGCAACAATATAATCATATTCCCTTTCTTCTAAATATTTTAGATACGAAGAAGGTGTTTTTTCTGAAGCTAATATTATTACATCTTTAGAATAATCAAATCTTCTAAACAGATGAAGAAAACCTTTAAGTGTCCCCCTGCTGTCCGGCACTACCCAGTACGGCCTTACATCATCCTTTGAAGCCTTTGGTTTTTTAAAATCAGCTTTTTTTTCCGGAGTAACTTTGTTTATGGCACTTTTTGCCGTAATGGAACCTACCAGAATTACATCCGGCTCATAACCTATGGCAAGCCTGTAATAAGTCCCAAAATTAATATTAAATCCTTTTATGGATCCATCCAGACTTATTTCATTATGCATTATTACTTTAGGCAGCATAGTAAATTCTTTTAACCTGGTTATAAAATAAACTATATTATATTTTATTTGTTACATTAATTTGACACAAGAAAAATAATTTTTCTTATAAATTTAGAAAAATAATTATATATGTATTATAATCAGTTAATCCTAGTAAAGATAACTGATATTTTCCAAAGGTAAAATTTTTATGACAATTAATTTTTGTGAAGGACAGGCTTATGAACAAGAAAGCATCCGAACTTTTAAAGGATATTAATAAAAATCAAAGAGTAACAGGTATCGGAAGCGTGCCCTTTACAGACGTAGATGAGACATGCGATCTTATAATGAGATATTGCCCCACCATTCCTTATGTCCCGCAGCTTATAAAAAGAGACCCGAGGGAAAATATGTTTTTACAGTTCAGTGAGAACTTGCCCTGTGTGAAAGAAGATTACGAAAAGAAACAGTCTTTTTTTGATGAAACAAAAGACAGGGAAAAAAGCCTGGCTGAGTTTTACGATTATGTAGTACATGACTGTTATGATTATTTTAAGATAACCCCCAAGTATTTAAAGGGGTTTTACCCCATGATAGAAAAATGCAGGGGAAAAGATAATCCCTTCATCAAAGTCCAGGTCACTGGGCCGATTACCTATTTGATTTCACTGACAAAAAAAGACAAACAGTCTATGATCTTTGATGATGAAATTGCTGAAGCCATAACCATTGGCCTGGCCATGAAAGGATTATGGCAGGTTGAGGAGGTCATAAAGGCCGGTAAAATACCAATACTTTTTTTTGATGAGCCTTCCCTGTGGGGCCTGGGTTCAGCATATCTGGCAGTCAGTGATGAAAAGGTATCTTTCCTTATAAGCAGTTTGATAGATTTTATAAGGGAACGTAATAAAAATTTACTGCTTGGAATACACTGCTGCGGTAACACCAACTGGAAGATCATATTTGAATCAGGAGTTGAAATCGTCAGTTTTGATTCATATAGTTTCGGAGAAAAGCTGGCGCTTTACCCGGAAGAAATAAAACATTTCATACAAAAGGGAGGCTTTCTTGCCTTTGGGGTAACCCCTACTTCAGAATACAAAGAAGGAATTTCGGAAGACGAACTCTATAGTAAGTTTATTTCAATTCTGGAAGAATTTGACAAAAAAGGTATCAGCAGTGACCTGATACTGGAAAGCATTATTATTACCCCGGCCTGCGGTATGGGTCCGATGCCCCAGGAAAATGCCAGAAAAGTACTTGAGCTTACCAGTGCACTGGCAAAAAGAATAAAATAGAAAACGTGTACTTGCGGCACATTATATACAGATCAGTTTTATCAATCCAAGCATCCGCCAGAAGCTTCACGACATATCTGCGTTTTTGTCGTTTGCATTTATCATCAATAACTATTGAAAACATCCTTATGGCGGGCTCGGACGCAACCAATTCGAACTATTTCTGAAATATCAGCTCATATTAATATATTACCGGTAATCCAGATTCCCTTATATCAAAAGCTGTCCATAAAAGCAAAATAACTTTATGCTCTGGGGATGTCTTATGAAAGGATAGCCAGAGAATTAAATACAAGTGAATCAACTATTTTAAGAGCATGTAAATATAGTAACTAGGCCAACGTTCTCTGTGTTTTTGATAAATTATTGTCTGACAAGGCTTCGGGGGAATATTACGTCTAAAGATTTTTATTTTTCTATGTTCTTAAGTGCTAATTCCTCAATCTTGCCAATAAACTCTTCTGATTTCTTAAGCCAAGCTTTTACATCCTGTCTTTCAAATTCGACAAAATCTTGATAATCACCTTTTTGCCTTCTTTTAAACATATCAGAATAAAATTCTCCCCACTTTTTTTCCAAATAGCCTTTGTTTACAACTTCCCTGTTAAAAATTGATAGAACTCCAGAATGTTTAGAAGATGATAATCCCATGGTTATCAATAAAGCATTGACTGAATAAAACATGGAATAATAAATACGATTTACTGTAGATTCTAGAGTGGCACTTTCAATAAATTTTTTACTATCAGAAAGGGTGTCTTTAGCTTTATTTAACCGGTACTTTGCCAGATCAATTAATTCTTTTTTCATATGGCAATACCCTCTCTGTCTACATTCCAATGCAGGGGCATTGCATTGGCTAAAGGAGTGTCCCAGAAATCCTTGTTTTCTATTATTTCTCCAAACACTACATCATATTTCAGTTCTATTTCATATGAGATATGGAATATTTCTTCCTCCATTTTGGTATTAACTTTTGATTCAACCAGTATTAATAAGTCGATATCTGATTCATTATCAGAATCTCCCCTTGCCTTCGAACCATATAATACAATTCTGGCATCAGGAAACCTTTTAAGTATTTTTTCTTTCAATTCCTTCAGAGCCTCTTTTTCATTTTTCTTAAGCTCTGGTTTTTTTAATGTCTTTTGTGTAGACATCTTCAAACCTCATCCTAGTTATATTTTTATTATTTTTTAATTCTATCATAATTTATAAGAACTTGCTTATGGATCACAATTCTATAAACAGCCAAAATAGACGTAATCATGGTTATCGGATTCAAAAAGCATAAAGATCATGATACTGAAGCAGGAAATACGCAGAGTGGAAGAATAAATTAGAAAAATACCCCGTCCAGATCTATTTTATAACAGACCAATATCCTGCAACTCTATAATCATCCTAACACACATGGTCGCAGTCTATATAATCATCACAGGTATAATCATCAAACTCATCTGGGCAAGTTTCTATTTTAGGTGGAGGCCTCTTTCTTTCAAACTTATATATGCGAAGATAATCAAGTATCTTCTTAACGATCTTATAATCCTCTATAAAGGCGATTATCCTCATCTTTTTCCCGCACCGGGGACAAATAAGCGGATCCACTTCATATATCTTCTGTATAAGCCGTGCCCAGGACTTATTTAATCCTCCGGGACTATCATCTTCTATAATATGGAACTCGGGTTCAATCTCTTCTTTTTTAAGCCTTCCCCTTGTGACATTACTGTAGCAGCCATAATAGCGGACGGTCTGGCCTCCCCTATCTGGTATATGGGAGACAAGAGCTGCCATCCATTCAAGGGGCTCAAATTCAGCTACATCCTTTCCTTATTTGGACTGGTAAATAACCTTTGCTTTATTTGGATAGTATTTCATACGTTCCTGGGGAGAAAGACGCCCTTATAATATACCTTGCCAGGTTCTCAGTTGATCTTTTATCTTTAGGATATATCCTCTTTCCGCAGTAGACCCCGAAACCGGTATGTCTCCAGGAGTGAATCAGATCCATTACCCTTGTTGTGATTAGATTTTTGGAAAGAAGCATCTTAAATATCCTGTGTATAAGCAGTTTTTCAATTGATTCCATATCAATATTTATACCGGGAACATAGAAGAAACCATCACCGGAGAAGCAACCATCTGCTGCCAGAATGTGTATGTGGGGATTAAAGGCTAGATAATCACCAAATGTCTAGATGACTGCCGCGGCTGCCGGATTTGCCTCATCTTTCCTGCAGGTACCCCTGTAGTAATCCTTTACAGTCTCCCAGGAAATTTTCGAGAGGTCTTTAAGCAAGCTTCTGTTAAATAGAAAATATATTCTTAGTATCTTTGGTATGGAAAATACAAAGTGCCTGTGGGGGACTTTTTTTAGGATGTTCCCGCACAGCCACTCACCAAACTCGATGACACGCTTTGCATGACAGGAGGGGAAGAAATGGCGGCGTTTGCAGGAGAAGGCAAGGAGGTATTCATGATTGCAGCTATGGCACCTTATGCGAGCAAATCCGTTATGAAGGATACCGCAGTCAAGGTACTGGTATATTACTTTTTCTATGTGGGATCTTAAATATCCATACTTCTGGCTGAATTTCCTGTCATATGTTCTCTTAAATTCTTCATAATAGTCTTCTATACACTGGTAATATGGACTGTACTGAGGTTTTCTTCTTCTGTACTCTTTTATGCTTTTTTTGAGGACACCGGTATTTATAGACATGTGTCTTATTGTAATAGTTATATGTATTTGTGTAAATACATATAACTATTGATAGATGTTTGGGATTTATTTTAAGAAAGTTTTTTTAAATTAGGATTATTATTTATCCCCAAAAAAGTATCCTACTTTTTTCTTCAGGGCATTTGCAATCTTTGCCAGTGTTTCAATTGATGTCAGTGATGCTCCTATCTCGTACCGGGAAATATTTTTTTGCTTTGTCTTTATTTTTTAAGCAAGCTTAGTCTGGGTTAGGTTAAGTTCAACTCGCGCCAGTTTAGTTCCATTATTGCAGCCTTATTTTAATATAGCGAAGATTGAAAAATTTTATTCCGCGCATTAGACTTAAAACCGTTGTTACTCAGCAATATTGTCACACCTAATTTACTCAAGGGAAAACATTTTCTATTGAGGAAAGAAAATAGATTTCCTTCAGTACTCAGATGGAGTAAAATCATACAACAGATAATTATCAAGCTGGCTCAAACGCAGATGGAATAAATAAATTATAATACTTTCGCAATAACTGCACATTGATGGCTGGCAATCTTACCAAAGGATTTACCATTACCAAAAGTTAAATAAACTTTTTCCAATTCTTCCGGAGTGTAATTTTTTATAACTCTAAATCCCAATTTTTTTAAGAATTTATTTATTCCACCCTCCGGTATTCCAAAATTGTATGGTTCTCCATATTTCGAAACTAAACTGGCTATTTTTTTCGACCCATAATATTTATAATTTCCTTCACGGCATCTCTGTAAATATAAGTGAATGCAACAATACTTTTTTCCATTGAATTCTTTCTCATAAAATTCAAAGTAGCATCGACAGCTTAATCCGTAAGATACTCTGTTACACCTTCCCATATGAAAAGGTTTTTCTTATCTTTCTTGAAGCCGTATTGAAATAATCTGTCATCAAGATTATCTTTATTAAAATTTACAGCTACGAATTGCATTTCATCAGGTATGTTGATGTTTTTATCTTTCAATATTTCAATCTTTTTCTCCAGAGTTGGCGCTACATCTACCTCAAATATCTTTGTAGCTTTTATATAATCTATAAAACGGTAAGCACGCGAATCAAATCCTGCGCCCATAATAATTATCTGATCAAAATTCCGGGTAAGCGCTTCCTTGAATATTTTATCAAAAAGAAAGGTCCTGGAGACAACCCACTCGTAAGTGCCAGGTATATATCTCTTTAATAGTGGCAATAGAATAGGTGATAAATTTAACTTCAATCTTTCCGAACCAGTATGGAATTCTTTTGCAAGATAATCAGGTCCCTTAAGTTTCCTTTCCTTATTTGAGCAAGCCCTGAAATAGGTTACAAATCCTGCCGTCCCTGAAATATTTTTTTCTACATATTGTTCACTGCAGACTGCACTGCTTCCACTCATATTATAAAATTCCTTTCAATATTATTTCATAGATTTGTTTTATGAAGAGCTCGTCGAAATCATCAGCTTTTTTATCCAGATTAAACATTTTTATATAATGCTGTCTGTATCTCAGCCAGAAATGGATTGAACCAATAATAAGAGTCAATGGTATAATTAGCTCTATATTTTTTCTTAGGATACCAAGTTTTTGAAATTGTTTCCCTATTTCAACCATTTTACCTGTAATCTTTGCTTCGCTTTCAACAACATCATTTTTACCCTCTAGGTATGCCCATAAAGATATCCTGTTATATGTTTTATCCTTTTTAAAAAAATCAAATACGGTCTTAATACTCTGATACATCACTTTTTTTGGTAAACCAATCATTTTAAGATTACCCTTCAATAAATTACTATAACGTTTAGCAATTTTTTCCCTTACTGCTTTATAAAGATTTTCCTTGGTTTTATAGTGATATAAGATTAATCCATCCGATATCCCTGATGCATCCGAGATCATTTTTATAGATGCCGCATTAAATCCGTATCTGGAAAAAATTTCTTCTGCCGTATTCAAAATTTTCTTTATGGTCAAGTCTTTATCTCTAATCCTCTCTTTTGCACACATATTGTTTCACCTACTTATACTTACTTAGTACTAAGTAAGTAATAACATTTATTTCCAATTATGTCAATTTTTTTCTCAATAAAACTATAGCTTGAGTCGAAGGAGTGTTTAAAATAATTACTTTATGGTTTTCAATTACATTCTTAAAAAATAAAACAGCTTTCAGCAGTTAAGATTTAATCGATTTATAATGAAGATAATTAGAGGTTAAAAGTCCTTCTTACATCAGACATCAAGCTGTCCTGAATTCTTTCCATATCCA
>CAZLOE010000007.1:0-53029 GCA_964561115.1 uncultured Actinomycetota bacterium | reverse complement strand
TAAATATAGGAGAAAAAATTGCAAAAAAAAATGTTTTAAGCTGTGCAGATATCTATAAAGCCATGGACAGCCAGATGAGAAGTGTGATAAAAGAAGCAAGGATAGAAGATAATATTAAAGGAGATATAATTTTTAAGACATATGACGGGAAGGAAATTATTTTTGGTGACGGAAGTGTTATAATAAAAAAGATCGAAATATTAAAGCAATTATCGTTAACAGAAGTAACGGACTATATAGATTTAAGAAGTACGGAAAACCCGGTAGTAAAATAGAAGATATTGGAGGTTTGATTGGCATCGAATGATGGTTGCCTGGTCGGTATTGATATAGGCACTACAAAGGTCATAACTTTAATCGGAAGAGTAAATAAAAAGAATATACTTGAGATAGAAGGTTATGGGATTTCCGGGTGTAAAGGGATAAAAAAAGGTCTTATTATAGATATCAATGAAGCCACTAAGTCCATACTTAGATCAGTAGAGATTGCTGAAAAATCTACCAAGATGTTTGTAGAGAATGCCTATATAGGTGTTACCGGAAAACATATTTCTTTTGTCAGTAATTGGAGTGAAGTAGATGTCGGTTCCCCAAATAATATAATAAGGAAGACGGATGTAGATAAACTTATTTCCCGGGCTAATAAAGTAAATGTATTATCAGAACATGAGATTATTCATACCTTGATCAAACAATTTGTTATTGATGGGGAAAAAGGGATAATTGACCCCATAGGTCTGTCGGCTGATAAGTTATCGGTCGAGCTTCTTGCTGTTTACGGAACAGCTTCTTTAATAAATAATGTGGTCAACAGCGTAAAAGCAGCTAAAATAGAAATCGAAGATATAATTGTAGAGGCCCTGGCTTCAAGTGAAGCAGTACTTACACCGGAGGAAAAGGAAAGCGGAGTCATGCTTCTTGATATTGGGGGAGGCACTACGGATGTTGCCATATATAAGAATAAAAAAATGGTTTTTACATATTGTCTCCCAGTGGGTGGAAATCTGATAACCAATGATATTTCTGTCGGCCTGAATGTGACTTTTACCAAAGCAGAAGAAATAAAGAAGAAATTTGCAAATGTTGACTATAATTTTTATGAAACTTTGAATAAAATGAATATAGGTGATATTAAAATCGACAGCAATAAAACAACTTTAAACATACGCCTGTATAATATAGTAAACTGCAGGGTAAAGGAGCTGCTGAGCCTGGTTAGAGAAAAGATTGAAAATTATAGCCTTATACACGAAGTACCATGCGGCCTGGTCATAACAGGCGGGACATCGATGCTGAAGGGTATAGCTGCATTGGCAAATTCGGTTTTTGGTTTACCGGTAAGGCTTGGGACTCCTAATGATGTTGAAGGGCCTTCAGAGGTGATTACCAATCCCATTTATTCTACAGGTGTAGGTTTATTAAAATATGCTTCTCAACTGGAAAATTACGCGGATATAAGTCAGGTGGGAGAAAAAAGAGATCAGTATGCAGGTTTTATAAGCAAATTCAGAGAATTTATTTTAAAAATTTTAAAAAATGAAGGTAGGGGATAAACGTGGGATTAGACTTTGATAAAAGTTATTACGCGGTTATAAGAGTCGTAGGGATCGGAGGCGGAGGCAGTAACGCCATTAACAGGATGATGCAGGATAATTTAAGCGGGTGTGAGTTTATAGCTATAAATACCGATGCCCAGGCTCTTATGATGTCAGGTGCCGATAGGAAAGTGTTGATCGGCGAAAGCGGCCTGGGGGCAGGATCCAATCCTGAAATCGGCCGAGATGCTGCAGAAAAATCTATAGAATCAATAAAAGAAGTGGTTAAAGATGCGGATATGATATTTCTTACATTAGGAGAGGGAGGGGGAACCGGAACAGGTGCAGCTCCAATAATTGCTGCAGCGGCAAGGGCTGCAGGATGTCTGACAGTGGCTGTTGCAACAAAGCCATTTACCTTTGAGGGAAGAAAAAGGATCATGCAGGCTGAAGAGGGTATTGAGAATCTAAAAGATAAAGTCGATACTCTTATAATAATACCGAATGACAGACTGCTGGAGATCTCGGATGAAAAGACCACCTTGCTGGATGCTTTTAAACTCGCTGACAATGTTCTTAAGGCAGGTGTTAGAGGAGTCACTGATTTAATAACTCTGCCAGGACTGATAAATCTTGATTTTGCAGATGTCAAGGCAATAATAAAAAATGCAGGTAACGCGATTTTAGGGGATGGGTCTGCTGCTGGTGAAAACAGGGCTATAAAGGCTGCTCAGAATGCTATCGAAAGCCCTTTGATTGAGACTTCCATAGAGGGAGCAAATGGAATTTTATTAAATATATCAGGCGGACCCGATTTAAAACTTTTTGAGGTTAATCAGGCCGCAGAAATAATAAGAAATGCCTCCGGACCCCATACGAATATAATTTTTGGCGCTGTTGTCGATGAGAGTATGAATGACAGGGTAAAGGTCACTATTATAGCAACCGGGTTTGAATCCCGCAGGACCAAGAAAAAGAAAGAAGAGGGTGAGACAAGAGCGAAAAAAGAAATGGAGGAAAAACTATTTGAATTTGAAAAAGACGTACTGGCGGGAAAATATAAAAAGGAAGGTTCAAAGAAGGTAACAGAAGAAGATCTGAGGTCATTGGATGAAGATGATTATCTTGATATACCTACCTTCTTGAGAAAAAATAAAAAGTAGCTTATTTTAAATGATAATTGTAAAAAAGACACTATTGAATGATTTTCAATTATATACATACCCCTATTTAAGAAATAATCACAGAATAATATTTTGCTTTACTACAAGATACGGAGGCTCCAGCAGAGGTAAATTCAAATCGTTAAATGTAGATTACAATGTAGGCGATGATAGAGCCAATGTCAGAAATAATAGAGATGTAATCTTAGATAAAATCGGATTTGATAGATCAGAAAAAATATATTCTATAAAACAGGTTCATGGAAGCAGAATAATAAAAATCGATAAGGATAAAAATTATAATTCGGATGAGATTTTAGAAGAAGCTGATTGTATAATAACTGATCGGAAAGATTTTCCGGTAATGGTCATGGGTGCAGATTGCAATCTAATACTTATAGCAGATGTTAATAAAAAAGTGATTGCAGCTGTTCATGCCGGTTGGAAGGGCACCCTTTATAGATTGGTTTCTAAAGCGATTTTATTTATGAAAGATATATTTAAAAGCAGGACAGATGACTTATTTGTATCATTTGGACCCAGTATAAGAAAATGCTGCTATAAAGTCAGGGATTCCTTAATAAAAGAATTTATAGAAAGATTTGACAATAGAAAATTTTATTCAAAGAAAAACAGCGATATTTTTTTAGATCTGGTGAAGGTAAATTATATACAGCTGCAAGAATTAGGACTTAAAAAAGAAAATATTTTTGATTGTAAAGTGTGTACCTGCTGCAATCCCGGTTTTTTTTCTTACAGGAAGAGCAGAATAACTGGAAGGCAGGCAGGTATAGCAATTATTGAATCAAGGTGATAGGTCAATTGTGAATGAAAAGAAAATTCTAAAAGGGCAGGATTATAAATTAAGGGAAAATATTAATAATTTAAAGAAAGAAATATACACGACCTGCAGAGAGACCGGCAGAGCTATGAAGGATATAACTCTTATAGCAGCAACCAAGTATGCTTCAGCCGAGCAGGTGAGACTGATCTCCGGACTGGGGATAAAGAACTTTGGTGAGAACAGAGCTGAAGAGCTGAAAGAAAAATACAATATGGTAAGAAAAAATTCAGTATGGCACTTCATAGGGCATCTTCAGAGGAGAAAGGCAAAAATCGTTGTTCCACGAGTAGACTTTATTCATTCTATAGATAAGATAAGTACTTTGATTAAAGTAGATGATGAATCAAAAAAGAATAATAAAATACAAAAATTGTTAATAGAGTTAAATATTTCCGGGGAAGAGACAAAATACGGCATAGATCCCGAAGACCTGTATAGTTTCATTAGTAAGGCATTGAATTATAGAAATACTAAAATTGTGGGATTGATGACTATAGCACCGTTAACTGATGATTTCGGACTTATAAGGAAAATTTTTAGGAGATTAAGAATTTTAAAGGATAATTTGAACAAAGATTTCGGCTGTATAAAACTTACCGAACTTTCAATGGGAATGAGTAATGATTTTAAGATAGCCATTGAAGAAGGTGCTACTATGGTAAGGATAGGTACAATTATTTTTAAATAAAATTGTAATAATATATAGAGGAGGATTGATGAGTGGATTTTTTAAAAGAGCTCTTTCTTTTTTAGGCTTATCTGATGAAGATTATAAGGATTATAAAGATACCACCCCAAAAAACAAAAGGGAAATAAAAAAAAGAGGATCAAAGGTAAAGGACATTAAAATTGATACAAGTATCAATATAGATGATGAAAGGAGAGGTCATATTTTTAAACCTAGAGAGCGTAAAAAGGTTTCGTTGCTGAGTTCTTCCAAGGATAAAGTAGAATCAAGAGTATTTGTTGCAGAACCTAAGGAATTTGAAGAGATACAGATAATCGCTGATAATTTTAAGGAAAATATACCCGTGATAATAAATCTTCAAAAAGCAAATCAGGATATTGCCAAAAGAGTTATCGATTTTTGCAGTGGTCTTACTTATGCCCTGGAAGGGAATATAAAGAAAGTAGCGGACAAAGTTTTTTTGATTACTCCCTATAATGTAGAAGTCAGTTCGGAAGAAAAGGAACTGCTTAGGGAAGAAGGTTTTTATAATAATTTTTAAAAAATATTGAGGTAGTTAATTGAATAGTTATAAATTAGGAATAATAGGCTGTGGGAACATGGGTGAAGCGCTGCTTAAAGGAATACTAAAATCCGGGTTTTTGAAGTGTAGTGAAATAGTATTCTATGATAAAGACAGCAGCAGGAGAAAGTATATTGAAAAAACTTATAAAATATATCCTGCAGGAGGATCCATTGAAGTGTCAGTTATATCCAGATATATCTTGCTGGCTGTAAAACCCCAGAATATTAAAAATGTACTGGAAGAGATAAAGGGTAATTTTGACTGCAGAAGCAGTACCATCATCAGTATTATTGCCGGTGTTCCTACCGGTTATATAGAAAAAAAATTAAATTTAAATGTTCCAGTGATAAGAATAATGCCCAATACCCCTGCATTATTTAAAAAAGGTATGGCAGCGATAAGTAAAAGCAGGTTTGCAGCAGATGAAGATTTAGCATTTTCTGAGAGCTTGATTAGAAATATAGGCGATTATGTAGTAATTGAAGAAAAGTATCAGAATATAGCAACTGCTTTAAATGGAAGCGGCCCGGCTTATTTTTTTCTTTTCTGCAAATATTTAATTGAGGCTGGAGTAAAAAACGGACTAAGTCTGAAGACGGCTAAAAAACTGGTGGCAGGAACTGTAATTGGGTCGGGGATTACTATTAAGAAATCTGAAGTCGGATTAGATGATTTAATAAAAATGGTTGCATCTCCGGGAGGTACTACAGAGAAAGCCCTGGAGGAATTTAACAAAAATAATTTTAAAAAGATAATCTACGATGCTGTTGAAAGTGCAAGAAAAAGAGCAGAAGAGCTTCAGGATTCTATGGATTGATGAAAAGGTGACTTTACTGTTCAAAAGTAAACCTTTTTTGTAAGCTAATATTTTTATGGTTGACAATAATGGAATATTTTTAATAATATTTATAAAATTGTGATATTACAAAGATTGAAGGTTTTTTATTGAGTTTTATTATATTGAGGATTATAATAGTTAAGTCAATACTTACATAAATGTATTAAAAAAGTAATATATATGTAGCAATAAAGTGTGTTTGGAGGCAATAATGGATATGGATTCGGAAAATATCCAAAAAAAAGAATTTCATATTGTGTTCAAGGGATATAAACCTGAAGAAGTCGATGAATTCCTGGATTCTCTTGCTTTAGAATTTGATAAATTAAAAAAGGCTAATATTGAACTTCAGAATGCATTGGATAAGCAGAGATATGAGGAAGGCGAGGATTCTGTTGAAATGAAGAAGGTTATACAGGATACTCTGGTTTCAGCGCATAAGGTCGCAGAGGACATAAAACAGAAAGCAAAGAGAGAAGCAGAAGAAATGGTAAAAGAGGCAGTTTCAAAAGAGGAAGAGTCTTATAAAGATTTATTAAGTAAAAAAGCTCAATTGGAAAAAGATATATCAGAACTTGGTGAAGAATACGAGGATTTTAAAAAGAAGATTTCAAATCTAATAGATGAGTTTAAGGAATTAACCTCAAAGACGGGAATAAGTAAGACCATAAGTTTTTCAGAAACTGAAAAAAAGAACCTGGATATTGGTAAAATCATAATGGACAAAGATTTTAAAGAAAATAAAGAAGAAGATGACATGAAAGAGAGTCTTTCTCTTGTAGAAGAATTAGAAGCAGAGAGCAATAAAGAAAAAGAAGAGGAAAGTAAAGAAGGAAAACATGAGAGTAAAAGAGATGATGAAGAAGAAGAAGAAGCAGCAGAAGCAGATAAAGAGAAAGATATAGCTGAAGAGGAAAAAAAACCAGAGTCTGAGCAAACTGATGATATGGAAGAGAAAGAAGAGAGCGGCTATAAACCAAAAAGGGTTAAAAAGAAGATGGACATAGCCAATCCTGATATAATAAATGATTTCTTTAAAACTGATGAAGACTGAAATCATTAAACTGGTTGTAAAACCAAATTCTAAAGTGACTGATGTTTGCGGAGTCTACCTGAACAGAATAAAAATAAAACTGGCAGCACCTCCTGAAAAAGGTAAAGCCAACAGGGAGCTTATAAGATTTATTGCTGGTAAAATAGATGTTCCAAAGAAGTTTATAAAGATTATTTCCGGTGTAAGATCTAACTACAAAGAAATCAGTATAAAAACAGAAAAAGATTTGGATTTTACTTCTAAACTACTTACAGGTTAAGAGAATTTTACTTAGCAGAGTTACAGAAAATTTCAATATAGATAATTAATTAAGTTTATTTCATCGACGTTATAAAAAGTGGAATCAATTTTAATTGCAACTAAAAATAATGAAATAATTAAAAATCTATCCAAAATAAAACTGCGAAATTACAATTTACTGGCCCTGGATAATATAAAATATATAGACCATTATTTAGAAGAATATCTTCCAAAATTTTTAATATTGTCAGCGAAATTTGAAAATTATAAAAATATTGTTGAATATCTCAACCTCAGCTCTAAAAGTGAAATTTTGATCACTGATTCAGATAATGAGAAAAGCACTTTTTATCAAAATGTACATTTAGGCGAAATCAAAAATCTCAAAGACCTGGAGAGAATATTGCTTATCATAGATAATCTAAAATCAAGCTCGAAAAGAAGAAAAAAAGATGATCTAAAGTTCATCAGCCAGCAAATAATATCCTTTTATTCAATACAGGGTGGGGTCGGCAAGACTAGTATAGTCTTCAATCTTGCCTGGTATTTTAAGGATATTGTCAAAGGGAAAATTTTAATTATAGATTTGAATTTCTGTGAAGGTCCATCAGACTTAAATGTCAACCTGGGTTTGGATCTGACTCCAAATTTAAGCATGTTCATTGAAAAAATTTTTCAGGAAGTGGACTCCTTTGATAAATCTGTAATAAGTCTGGATATCGATAAAATTGATATTTTGCAGCCGCCTTTATCTATTTATCAAAGCGATAAATTTAATATTGATATGCTGGAGAGTATAATTTATCATGCAAGGAATAAATATGATATTATACTGGCAGATATACCATTCAGGTATGATAATATTTCACTGGAAATGCTGAATCTTTCAACGACTTCGATACTGGTGTTATCTCCTAATATGAGACTGGCTCCAAGAATATATGATTTTCAAAAATTTCTGCCGCGCTGTCAGAAAAAAGGTATAATTTTTAATAAAATATCATCAGGGGAAGAACAATATATAGATAGATATAAAAGGATGCTTAGTATTCCCGTGTATGAAAAGATATTGTTTATTCCTGACAGGGACAGGAAAATGATAGAATGTGAAGGGAATCATTTTAACATCCTGGATCTCCAGCCTGCTATGTCCGGGCTGGAAAAATTTATTTTTTAGAAATGGATAATGATAAGAAAATATATACTATTAAGGAAGTCTCAGAACTGGTGGGTGTCAGTGAATCAGAGGTAATAAGGGCAGTAATGCTTAGAAAACTACCTGCGGTAAGAGTCGGTAAAGCTATTCGAATCAAAGAAGAAGACCTGGAAATGTTTCTAAAAGAGTTTATCGGCGGTGAAGAGAAAAAACCTGGTTATAAAGAGCCGGTCATATATACAGCAGAACAGGTCGCTAAAATATTAAAACTCTCAGTTGATAATATATGGGATCTTCTGAAAACAGGAAGATTAAAGGGTTTTAAGATAAGAGAAGGAAGAAGTTCATGGAGGATACCTGCAGGCAGTCTAGAAGAGTTTATTGAAAGCAGAACAAAGAAGAGAAACTAAAACCGTCCTGATCAATGATGATGGATTATAAAAGAGCTAAACCAGGGTTGACTGCCGGTGAAAAGGCAGCAATAGTAATAATCGTAATTTTAGTGATTATTATAATTCTTTTGATTTTTCACCAGGAAATCAGAGAATATTATGAAGTCTTCAAAAACTGGTATCAAGGCGGAAATTGACTAAAGATATTAAATAATAAGATTTATTTAAAAAATTTTTTCTTCCATTTAAGGCTGTTAAAGACAAGCCTGAAAAATTTAATGGTATCCTTGACAGGATTGACATAGCTTATAAAATCTTTATGGTAAATAGTCTTTATGGAAAGGTTTTTTATTTTATAGTCAAGCCAGCTGGCCCTGAGTATTATTTCCGGTTCTGTATCAAAATTTTTTGTTTCAAGCTTGATATTCTTTAAGACTTCCGAGCTTATATATCTGAATCCGCACTGTACATCACTTACTTTCCTTCCTGCTATATTTGAAATGATCCAGGATGTAAAGATATTAGTAGCAAGTCTTATAAAAGGCATTTTCCTGGTGTCACTCAATCTGTTTCCGATTATTAAATCAGGTCTTTCCTTCTCTACAGTTTTAAGAAAATCTTTAATTTCATCAGTATCATGCTGGCCGTCGGCATCGAGAGTTATAACTCCGGAATAATTGTTCTTTAAAACATATTCAAACCCTGTTTTAAGAGACTGGCCTTTTCCTTTATTTACCGGATGTCTGATAGTTATTATATTAGCATTTTCAGATTTTGGGATTGATCTGACTATCTTTAATGTATTATCATCTGAGCCGTCGTCTACAACGATTATGTCAAGATTATATTTAAGGCAGTCATTGGTCACACCTTCTATATATCTTTCCTCATTATAAGCTGGAATAAGAATTGCTATTTTATTATCAGCCTTTTTATTTTTTAGCGCTGTATTGTCAGATTTCATTTTTGACTTATTTTTATTTATTATAAAAGTTTTTATCGGCAGTATATTTTGGACTCTGTAATCAAAATATCAATTTTTATGTCATGCTCTGAGACTGGTATGCTGCCGACTACCTGGACATCAAAACAGAATGCTACTTTTTTTACCTCTACAGGAATAAGTGTGAGAAGTCGGTCGTAAAATCCTCCGCCGTAACCCAGACGGTTTAAATTTTTATCAAAACCGAGTCCGGGGATTATGGCCAGATCCACATCTTTTATTTTGGCAGTTCTGCATAAGCGGGGGATAGGTTCCATTATGCCGTATTTACCTTTTTCCAGATGTTCCGATAATTTGTCTATGTAATAAAGTTTTAACTCTTGGTCAAAGACTTTAGGCAAAATAATGCTTTTATTATTTTCCAATGCTCTGATTATCACAAGGGTGGTATCAATCTCGCTGCCAAAAGGATAATAGGCCAGTATGTTATGAGATTCAGTATAGTAATTTATATTGTAAAATTTTTCTGCTATTATTTTACTTCTATTCTTTCTGTCAGAAGCTGTGATTCTGTCTCTTTTTTCCCTGATTTCTTTTCTAAGTTTCTTTTTAAAAGTAACGGTTATTCTGGATTCCTGGTTATTCTTCATAAAAAGTTATTCCGATGCCTCCCGGCCCTAAGTGAGTGCCCACAACTGCTCCGATATCAACACGGTATATTTTTTTAGGATGGAATTCTCCCTTTATTCTTTCTTCCATTTCTGCTGCATCTTCTTTTGCATCTGAGTCTCCTATTGATACGATCAGGTTATGTGGATTTTTTACCATGTTTTTCATGGATTGTATTAACTCACTTTTAGCTTGGTTCCATCTTCTGGTTGTTTTAAATTGAGAGACTTCACCATCATGAATAGTAAGAATGGGTTTGATTTCAAGAATTGAAGCTATAAGACCTTTAGCTTTTCCTATCCTCCCACCTTTTTTTAGATATTCCAGTGTACTGGGTATAAATAGTACTTTAACCTTTGATTTTAAATCGGATATATTTTTTAGGATCTCCTGTTTAGATTTACCTTCCTGTGCAAGCTGGCCTGCCTTTAATGCTATAAAACCTAATGGAAAGTGAACATATCCTGTATCGATTATCTCTATATCTTTACCCGGTAATTCTTTCTTTGCCAATTCGACAGAATTTATGGTACCGGACATTTTCTTTGAAATATGGATAGAAATTATGCTGTCGTATTCTTTCAGGATATTCGAATATACTTTTATAAAATCTTTTGGTGTAGGCTGAGTGGTGGTGGGCAGTTTTTTTACAGATCTTATTTTTTTATAGAACTCATCTATGGTTATTTCTTTTCCGTCATCTAAGAAACCTTCCTTTTCAAAAATAACAGTCAACGGTACGACTGTTATTCCCAACTTTTTTGCTATATCTTTTGGCATGTCGGAAGTACTGTCGGTGACTATAGCGATTTTACTCATTTTGCCTCCTTATTTATATAGTTATAGTTATTATAATTTATGCTTTTTTTAAAATATTTTCAATTATTTTCGCTAATATTTTACCTATGAAGATTTCTTTTTTTGAACCATCAAGATGTCTGTATTTCTTTTTATGGCTATCGGTCCTGGAGCCTGGCTTGCCTGGACCAACTGTATTTCTTATATGAGATAATCCAAGTACATTTATTTTTAAGAAATTTGCCATTATCACTTCCGGAACAGTCGACATACCGACAGCATCAGCTCTTAATTTACGGAGTGCATCTATTTCAGCCTTAGTTTCAAGTATAGGCCCTTTGACCCCTGCATATATACCAGTTTTTAGATTTAAGCCAGCTTCAACTGCGGACTTTTTTGCTATGTTGGTCATATTTTCATCATACGGACAGCTCATGTCCATAAAATAATCATATTCTATGTTGTAGTTAAAGCCGAATAAAGGATTGTCAAACATAAGATTTAGATGGTCTTTTATGATCATAACGTCATCTTTATTAAATACAGGATTTAATCCTCCTGCTGAGTTGGTGATTATTAAGTTACTGGCATTAAAGCCGGCTAAAAGTTTTATGGGATACACCACTTCATTTATACCATAACCTTCATAGAGATGCAGTCTTCCAGGGAATATCAGGATCTTTTTATTTTTTAATTTCCCATATAATATAAATTTTTCATGTCCTGGGACTGACGGTACGATCATATGCGGTATATCACTTATATTTAAGATAGTCTTATTCTGAAGGGGTAGAAATTCTATACACTTATTAAGAAATGAGCCCAGTATTATTCCGAAATCAAGACTTTTTGGAATATAAGAGTATAGATATCTGCAGGTATCTTTAAGTTTTTCTTTTTCCAGAAACGCCGGTTCACTCATGTGAAAAAAAGAGGAAAGAATTATTGAATAAACACTTTTTTTAAATTTTAGCATACTTTTATACTAAAAATAATTATTATTTATTTTTTTCTGGTATAATCTTCATGTTATTTTTATAAATTTGCTTACTTATTCAGGTCTTATGGAGAAGATATATGAATATAAAGAGATTATTTTTAGGTCTATTTTTTAGACTTTTTTTTCTGATTTTAATTACTGCTTTATTTATATATCTGTCTATTAACCTCACATCCTGCGACCACAAGAGAAGAGTGATTAAAATTGGTAACCAAACTGTAATGTCCGGTGAGTATAAGTCTTTTGGTGAAGATCAGCTGGTAAGTATAATGCTTGCTGCCAGTAAATTGTCTCCGGTAAGAATTGGAGGATTTGATTATGAAATAGAAATCATTACTAAAGATGATGAAGGGAATCCTGAAGAAGCTTTTCTAACTGCTCAGGAAATGGTAAAAGAGGAAGTAGCAGGTGTGATCGGCTCTACTTTCAACGGGACTACCGAAGTTTCCATACCTGTTTATGAAGAATACGGAATACCTGTAATTTCTCCTTCTGCACAAAGGACGGAATTATCTGAAATGGGGAATAGTTTTTTTAGATTGGTGATCAATAGTAAACAGAAAATAGAAAATATAGCCAGTTTCATAGAGAGTAAGATCGATCCTAAGAAACTTATGCTTATAAACAACCGGGAGGAATATTCAATAGAGCTGATCGATTACCTGAAGGAAGTGTTAATTGATTATGGTATAGAGACTCCGGAACCAATATCGGTAAAAATAGGTGAAGAAGACATCAAAGATATTGCAGAATATTTATTGATGGAGGGACCGGATACAGTATTTTTTTGTGGAGATTACAGCGAGCTGGCAACTATTATGGCTGCAGCAGGTGAAGTAGGTCTGGAGTCAAGATTTATAACAGAAACACTGGGAATGGATGATGATATCTTTGTTTTAACTGATCCTCAGTACATGGAAGGCCTGATTGCCATAATTCCAGAACCTCCCTCTCTGGCCAGATATTCTCAGGATCCAAAAGCAGTAACTTTCTGGTATGATTTTAATGATTATTTAAATGAAATAGATGATCTTGATATCAGTATTGACAGCCCCGGACAATATGCTCCCTACTGTTATGACTCTGTTTTCGTGTTAATTGAAGCTATGAAAAAGTCAAATTCCATTTTACCAAAAGACTATATAGATGAGCTCCAAGACACATCTTATGATGGAGTAGTGGGACACATTGAGTTTGATTCCAATGGTGATATGGTAGATCCAATGTCAACAGTTTTTGTGGTAAAAGACGGTGCATGGGTAAGATATTAGCTGGAAACTATAAAGTTTAGTTTTTTAGGTACCACCTTAAAGCTCGCAGGCAGCTTACAGATATATTCTCCATCAGCGAAAACACTGAACCGGTATTCACTGTCCAATTTCAAATAGCTGGTCCTGAATATCTCGACATTGCTGTCTTCTATATGCTTACCTTCATATACTTTGGGAAATACCTTTACAAAGTGCAGCTTACTCATTCTTTTAATAATGCATATATCTAAAAGTCCATCTTCAGGATCGGCATCGGGAGTTATTCTCATACCTCCACCATAGCTGGGCATATTTGAGGCTGTGATCATCATTCCAAAAAATTCTCTTTGGTTATTATCATAATCCATAAAAAACTTTTTAGATTTAAAAGTGATCAGGGTCTTGTATACCGAATAGCTATATTTTGCAGGGCCCTTTACCGGAAGCCTGGTATTATTTGCAAGATCGTTTACCTGTGAATCAAATCCTGAGCCGGCTATACATAAATAGTAATATTTATCATTTATAAGTCCTAAATCGAGTCTTTTTGTGGCTCCTTTTTTTATAATGCGGCAGCAGCTTTTTACATCGGATGGCAGGCCAAGATTTACTGCTATATCATTTCCGGATCCGGTGGGTATTACCCCAAGATTTTTATCGGTTCCTGCAAGTATATTGGCCATATAATGTATTGTGCCGTCTCCGCCTACTCCTATAAAGTTAGTAAAACCGTTTTTAAGGTTCTTTTTAGTGGCATTCATAATATCCTGAAGACTTTTACTTATATGGATCTGATAATCTAATTTTAGTTTTTTAAATTCGGAATCGATCTCTTTCCTGAGATCCACTGCCCTGCCTTTTGCAGAGACCGGGTTCAAAATAATAAGTGTTTTCATTTTCTTACTCCAAAAAAAATAATTGCTATTATATCCTAAATCATAAGATTAATAATAATTATAATTGATTACTTTATTTAATTTTTTTGTTTTTATCAACATTTTTTTAATTATTTTTATAACAGTAAGATTTATTGACTTTTTATATTGCCTATTATAACCTTTAAATGTTTTTGTATTTAATTAAGTTTTATAGAGGTGAATGATGAATATATTTAATAAGGTAATTATGGTACTGATCCTGATCTGTCTGATCTGTATATCACTGGTTGCTGTTTTTAATGAGTTCGCAGAGTTTTTCCAGTGGTCTGATTTTGCTTTGAGAATTTTTAATCCTCAGGTTGATATTCCCACCTATATAACCGTACTTGCAGCAATTGCTGTATTTGCCATTAGCGTGGTTTTACTACTTCTGGAGCTTTACAGGAGGAAAACAAAGGTAGCAAGTATTTCCAGCTCAAAAGAGGGAAATGCTATGATAACATTAGATACTGTGGCTATACAGATAAAAAATGAAGCACTAAAGGTAGAAGGCCTGGATGATGTAAAAGTAAAAATAATACCGAAAGCTACGGGCATAATAATAAATATGTATGCTAAATTAAGAGAGAATTTAGATATACCTGCAACAATGCAGGAGATAATAAAGAGTTCCACAAGTATAGTATCAGAAAAACTTGGCATAAAAGTCATAAAGATAAACTTGACAACTACTGGCCTAGCCGGCGCAAAAAAGGAAGCAAAGAAGGAAGAAGAGGAAAAAATAGAAGAAGAGGAAACCGAAACGGTACCGGAGCAGGAAGAAGATTAGTTTCTACAAGGCGGGCTTAGTATATCGGTAGTACATGAGCTTCCCAAGCTCAAGAGGCGGGTTCGATTCCCGTAGCCCGCTCCATAGTAAAATATTCATTTTGGTAAAAATATACTTAATTAAAAAAAGTGCTTTGATTTAAATTTGTAAAGAAAGGAAGAGTGCTATGGCAGATATATTATCAGAACTTGATAAATATATCCCTGAAGGAAATCCTAGGAAATGGGCAAAGCTTTCAAATGATATTGATTTTAGAAGGCTTCAACTGACGCTGTTAAAAGAAATATTGATTGAATTAAAACAGATCAATGCTAAATAATCGGTGTTTTATGCCAGACGGTTATAAATTTTATACTTTGCTGCACCAATGAGAATATTCACTTACCTCATTTTTTACTATCCTGAAATAGAGTTCCTGAAGTTTCTTTGTGACCGGTCCCATTTTCCCGTTTCCGATTGAACGTTTATCAACAAATCCTATTGGAGAAATTTGGGCTCCTGTTCCGCAGAAGAACAATTCATCTGCTGTATACAGCTCAGTTCTATCTATGGACCTCTCTACAACATTGATATTTTCACTTTCTGTAGCCAGTTTTATTATTGTATCTCTGGTAATACCTTCCAATATGTCATCAGTTATCGAAGGTGTGATTAAAGTACCTCCCTTTACCATAAAGACATTCATGGCACTTCCTTCGCTGACGTGGCTTCCATTTTTTGAAAGTACAATAGCTTCATCAAAGCCGTTCAGAAGTGCCTCTGTTTTTTGCAGGGCAGCATTTACATAAGAACCGGAGATCTTTACCCGGGGTGGTATAGCATTATCCGGGATCCTTTCCCATGATGAAATACAGACGTTTATAGCTTTACTGGTGTCTAAGTATTCTCCAAGGGGTATGGAATATATGAAAAGATTTTGTTCATTCCCGATTAATTTAGGGCCTATGTTTAATCCACTATTGTAGGCAAATGGCCTTATATAGCAGTCTTCTGTATAGCTTTCTTTTTTTAATAATTGCATGGTAATGTCACAGAGTTCTTTTAGGGAATATTTTATCTTTATCATCATTATTCCGGCATTGACCATGAATCTTCTGTAATGGTCTTCCATTCTAAATACATAAATTGTTTTAGTCTTTTCGTTACAGTAACCTCTGATTCCTTCAAAGACTCCTGTACCGTATTGTAGTGAATTAGTCCTGATGTCTATTTTTGCGTGTTCAATCGGGACTATTTTCTCTTCAAAAAAAGCATATCTGGGGTTAACCATGATCTCCTCTTTTTTAAATTTTAATTTTTAATATTGTACTTATTTTAATTTTATTTTGCAATCAACAGTCCAATACTATATGTACTTAGAAAAAAATCGGATATTATCAGGAGTGGTTTTTAGATTAAAATAGGGTAAAAAGAAACCCCAAGTTATCTTTTGCCATAGCTCACACCGTAGGCTACTAAACAGCTTGGGGTGACTTCCCTAGAACTTTTCTCAGGCCTTTTTTGAAATCACTTACTTTTTACATTCTTTCGTTTGTAAATTTCGGCTCCTTCTTAAAGTTACCTCCTGAACTAAGGTGATTATTAATATATCAAAAGGTAATATTTATGTCAATAGCAATTTAGGTATTTATAGCTAATTTTTTAAAGAGTTTTAATCTTATTAAGTATTATTAGCAAAATTTTAACTATTTTTTAATTTATTAAAAAATATTATATAATTTAAGCCCGTATTGTAATAAGTAAAATCTAAGGAAGGTCTTTAATGACTATTAAAAAACACTTCACCGCAGAAGAAGCCTTAAAAATCGGAGAAGAGCTTGGAATTGACTGGTCTAAATTCGATGTGGAACAATTCAGAGTAGGAATGGATGTTGAACTGGAACATGGAAAAGTTGATTCTAATACCAATGTTTCAGATGATGATCCTTTGATTACCGGTAAGATTGCTTTGGCTCATTTAAATGAATTTCCTGATTATTATGACAGGTTGACAAAGATGGAAGAAGAAGCAGAGGATTATTGGGAGATAGAAGACTAAGATTTTATTATTATTCCGCCTCCGATAAGGATATTACCAATATAAAAGACTGCTGATTGCCCGGGTGTGACAGCCATCTGAGGTTTTACGAATGTGATAATAGCTGTATTTTTACTGTTTATTTCAATTTCTGCCGGTGTTTCCCTGAAATTATATCTTATTTTGACCATAGCTTTAAATCTTTTAGCTGGTGGTCTTCCTGCGATGAAATTAATATCTTTGATTTTAAATGATTTTTGTCTTAAGTCTTTTTCTTCTCCAGCTACTATAAGATTTTTATCAGGTATTATTTCTTTGACATAAAGCGGCTTTGAATGACTTATGCCAAGGCCCTTTCTCTGGCCGACGGTAAAAAAGGGATAACCTTTATGTGTTCCTATAATATTACCTTTGACATCTACAATATTTCCTTTTCTTATATTTTTAAGTCTGGGTTTTAGAAATGAATGATAATCACTGCCGGGTATGAAGCATATGTCCTGGCTTTCACTTTTCTTTTTTAAAAACGGGAATATTTTATTTGATTTTTTTCTTATACTTTCTTTTGACAGTTTTCCCAAGGGAGTCTTAATCTGTGAAAGCTGCTCTTGAGCAAGCCTCCAGAATAAGTAACTCTGATCTTTGTTATCATCAGCTCCTTTTTTTACTTCGAATAAACCGGTATCCGAAGATTTCTCTACCACGCAGTAGTGACCTGTGGCAATAAATAAAGCCCCGAGTTTTTTTATTCTTTCTAAGAGAGATCCAAATTTAATATATTTATTACAGTCAACACAGGGGTTGGGGGTGCGCCCCTGCTGATATTCAAGGCAGAAAGGATCGATTATCTTTTCTTCAAACGGCTTTAAAAGATCTATCACGAAATGAGGTGTTCCAAGTTTAAGGCATACTTTTTTCGCAGTTTCAATGTCTTTCACGGAGCAGCATGTTTTATCTGTATCTTTCCAGTTAAAATCATCCGGAAGGAATTTCATGGTGACTCCTATTATTTCCCATCCTTCATCTTTTAAAATCTTTGCAGCAATTGAGCTGTCAATACCACCACTCATAGCTACAGCTACTCTTTTATCATTTTTCTTACAATTAGAATTTGAATTTATCATAATAGCTATTTGTTTTGCCTGGATAATTATATGATATTATGTAAGATATTATACAGTTTAGTCTTTTATTCATAAATATTTATATTCTTATGATTTCACCATGGGGGATAAATATAAAGCAATTTTACTCTAATGACCTGTTTAGAGATTACATCTTTGATTTTAGGAATGTAATGGAATTCTATGAATACGATTATAGAAAAATAGAGAATTATAGAAAAAGAATCTTTGACATTGAAGCGGATTATGATGAAAAAAACAGAATAAAGATCTATGATATTCTAAAAAACTATAATAAAAAAATAGGATGCAGTAAAAGTACTCTAAAAAATATAGAAAGATTTAAAAGCAAAAGATCGCTGGTAGTAATAGGAGGACAGCAGCCTGGATTTCTGACTGGTCCGATATTTATAATATTTAAAATACTTACCGTGCTGAAGTTAAGCAGTTATTTTAAAAATAAATTAAAAGTCCCTGTTATACCATGTTTCTGGAATGCATCGGATGACAGTAATATCGGCCAGATAGATAATTTGAATATAATAAATGGAGAGATCGCAAATATTAAATTAGATCTTTCAGATTTTGACCTAAAAACAAGATATTCGGATATTTATCTTGATCCTGTAAGGATAAAAAAGGCAATTGAAAAGGTAGCAGGAATTATTCGCTCTACAGATTTTACATCTGAAATAATTGACTTTTATAAAAGTGCCCTTAAAGATACTGTAAATAATTGTACCGATGCTGATGGCAAAATAAATATTCCTTCTTTCTTTTCATCTGTTATTACAAGAATGTTTTCAGATCACGGTATAGTTATGGTAGATCCTGCTGGCACAGAACTGAAGAAACTATCTCTGGATCTACTGGAGTTTGATATGGAGAACCACGACAAGATAACAGATTTAATAGTATCGACAGGCAGAAGACTCAACAGCAAGGGTTATCACAGTCAGCTTAATCCGGTAGTAGATACGCTTGATTTTTTTCTCAAATTGAGAAACTCCAGGATAAAGATCTACTCAAAAGACAATAAATCGTTCAGAGTCTCAGGCAATAGCTACCATAAAAAAGAATTACAGGGGCTAATCAAGGAGAATCCTGGTGATGTCAGCCTGAATGTAGTACTAAGGCCGCTGTTGCAGGATAGTTGCCTGCCGGTGTTATGTTCTGTTTGCGGTCCGGGTGAGGTAAGTTATTTTGCGCAGTTGAAAACTGTTTATGAGATTATGGGTATGAAAATGCCTGTTATCTATCCCAGATTTTCAGCCACAGTAATTGAGAGTAATGTAAAAAAACTGATTTTAGAGTTAAAAATAAAGTATACCGAATTGGGGTGTGGAAGAGAAGAGGCTATAAAAAAAGTAATTGGTAAAAATTTAAAAATCGATCTTTCTAAATCAATCAAGGGTCTTGAGAATGATATTAAAAAAAGGCTGGAAGCACTGGAGAAAAATATTGAAGGTAATAAAATGAATGTTTCAAGTTCTTTTGATAGAATTAAAAGGAATATAAAAAAAGAGATAGAAGTTTTACATAAAAAGATTTATTCAGAATACAAGAAGCAAAATGAATTCATGGTTAAAGGTGTCGATAAGCTTTATTTAAATATATTCCCCAACGGGAATTTACAGGAGCGTGAGATCAATATAATAAGTTATTTGAATAAATATGGTTTTAGATTTATAGATGATTTGTATGAGTCTTTAGAACCACTGGATTTTTTACATAGATTTTTAGAAATAAATTAGGATGGAAGTATGAATAAATTAAATAAAATAGATGTTATTGCCTTCAGTCCGCATCCGGATGATGCGGAAATGGGATGCGGAGGGATTTTATTAAAATTAAAGGATCAGGGATACAGGACAGGGATAATAGACCTCAGCAGAGCCGAGCTTTCTACTAATGGAGACCTGGATACCAGAAAGAAAGAAACTGAAAAAGCATCAAAAATACTTGGATTAGATGTGCGGGAGAATCTTGGACTTGAGGACGGGAATATAAAAAATGACTTTGACAGCAGATTAAAAGTAATAAATGCAGTAAGAAAATACAGGCCACATCTTGCTCTTATACCTTTCAGGTGGGACAGGCATCCGGACCACGAAAATTCTTATAAGCTGCTGAAAGATTCCATTTTTATTTCAGGGCTCAGGAAATTTAAGACCAAAATTGATTTTCACCGTCCTCATATAGTAATGAGCTACATGCTTCATTACGAGTTCAAGCCGAGTTTTATAGTTGATATAAGTAGGTATTATAAAAAGAAGCTGGAAGCAGTATCTGCATACAGGTCCCAGTTCTATGCCAGTAAAGAAGAAAAGCCAGGTAATCATATGACCTCCAAATATTTTTTTGATGTAATAAACAGCAGACACAAGTGCCTGGGCTTAAAGATAAGATCAGAATATGGAGAGCCTTATTATATAGAGTTTGATATCAGAATCGAGGACCCGCTAAAATTTTTTGAATATATTAAGTAATAACCAGAAATTTTTTAGATTTATTAACCTGTAGGTCGATACTATGAACATAGGAATAACCTGTTATCCTACCTACGGCGGCAGCGGGGCGGTAGCTACCGAACTGGGTCTAGAGCTGGCAAAAGCAGGTCATAGCATACATTTTATAAGTTACGGGCTTCCATTCAGGCTGAGCAGATTCAACAGAAATATTTCTTTTCACGAAGTAGATATTTTTAACTACCCTTTGTTTAAATATCCGCCATACAGCCTGTCTTTAAGCGCTAAAATGGCAGAGGTGACGGAATCAGAGAATCTGGATATTCTACATGTACATTATGCAATGCCTCACGCAGCTTCGGCATATCTGGCAAAAAAAATGATAGGAGACAGAAAGATCAAATTTGTAACCACTCTTCACGGTACTGATATTACACTTGTAGGGACCCACTCGTCTTTTTACAAGATAACAAAATTCAGTATAGAAAAAAGCGACGGTGTTACCTGTGTTTCCCATTATCTTAAAGAAACTACCGAGAAGACCTTTAAAATAGATAAGGAGATGAAAGTAATATATAATTTTATAGATACCGAAATATATAAAAGGAATGGTGGAAAAAGTAAAAAGTCGGCTTTTATTGATAAGGATGATAAGGTGATTATTCATATTTCTAACTTCAGGCCGGTAAAAAATATTGACAATATAATAAAAGTATTTTATTCGGTCAGCAGGGAAGTAAAGAGTAAATTAATACTTATTGGGGATGGTCCGGATATATACCGGATAAGGAATATGGTAAGTGAGTTAAATCTGGAAGACAAAGTGATATTTCTGGGAATCCAGGAAAATATAATATCGCTGTTAAACATAAGTGATCTATATATGCTTCCTTCAAAAAGTGAAGGTTTTGGACTCTCAGCTCTCGAAGCTTTAAGTTGTGAGGTCCCTGTGATAGGGACAAGTGTGGGAGGACTTAAAGAAATAGTAGAACATGGGAGATCAGGATTTATTTTTGATCCTGAAGACATTGGTTCTATGACTGAAGCTGCAGTTAAGATACTAACCAGTGAAGATATCAGGGCGAAGATGGGTGTTGAAGCAAGAAAAAGGGCAAAGCTTTTTGACAGCAGGTTGATAGTGCCCCAATATTTGAAATATTATAAAAAGATTTTAAATACAGAATAAATTTTTTTACGTTTTATAAATAATTATTTATAATAAATTATTATAAAAAGTTTTATTTAAAATATAATAATAACTTAATATATTTATTGACTAAAACGAAAAAAGAAAATATAATTATTAATAAATATGTGTTTGGAATTATAATTTTTATTAAAGGGTGTGATGGGGATGGTAAAAAAGATACTTAAACTGCTGATTATATGTTTTATTATAGTATTTTTAGTAGGTTCTATTGGACTGGGATGTACCAGAGAGATGTCATACGAACTGACAGAACAGGATAATGTCATTTTAATACAGCCCTCTGTATGTTTTGTAACTGCTTACTTTTTTGGTTATATTCTTGATCCATGGGAAAATCTATGGAGTGATCCATATTACTGGGCTTTCGGCGGGACAGGGTTCTGTGTCAATCCTGATACCGGTCATATAATAACAGCAGGACACCTGATAGATATAGGGGAAGCTGATTTCAAATACGATCTTATATATGGTTATCTGATAGATAATTACAATCTTGACTCCTGGACAGATGCCGACTGGAACTGGGCTTATGAGAACATAAAGGTCGAGGGATACCAGGGTGGCCCGTATGACAGGGAAGTATATGTGCAGTTTAACACGGCCAATTCAGGAATACCCGATGATCCTGCCAGCCAGGAAACTTTTATAAGGGCGGAAGAGATAGATTACAGCGGCACTGATCAGAGAGATATTGCTCTTTTAAAGATACAACCGCAGACCGGAAGGGCACTTTCAAGTGTTATTATTGGAGATTCATCAATGGTAGAGATACAGGACAGTCTTACTATAGTAGGCTATCCCTGGTCTTCTGAAATAGGTCAGGAAAATATTATGAATCCTACAGTAACCAGTGGAAGCATAAGCAGCAAATTAATGCTTGCAGGAACTGAGATCCTTCAGATCCAGGGTGATGCAAGAGCAGGAAACAGCGGGGGTCCGGTGCTGGATGAAAATGGTCAGGTGATAGGTATTCTGACTATGGGGACAGATATAGCCAATAATTATTTAAGGCCCAGTAATGATATAGCAGAGATGTTAAATAGGAACGGTGTTACCAATAAGCTGGGGACGGTAGATGAGGAATTCAGACTTGGCCTGGTTATGTACAGAATGGAATACTATTCCGAAGCTATAAAGCATTTTAATGCAATACTTAATCTGAATCAAAGGCATCTTCTTGCTCAAGAATACAGGTCAAAAGCCCAGGAAGCTATTAACAGGGGAGAAGATAAAACATTCAGGGAAGGTACCGAGGTTAATATAATAGATAATTCAGAAGATTAAGCAAGAGAATATTTTTAAACAGTTAAGTCTAACTAAAAGGGTTTGAGTTTTACCAGGCTCAAGCCCTTATTTTTTAGTTTTTTAATTGTCTTAGCGATATATATATGCTATTATATTTCATCAAACAAATTATCAATAGTTATTATGAATACGAGTAAAGATAAATTTTTAAACGAATTTAAAAAAGGGTTTTTGAAGGCTCTTTTTAATGGCAATAGCAATATTGCCAATGTTTCGCTGTGTATTCTTATAGTCTCAGTCAGTCTGCTAATCGTGGTCGGTATTCTATCCTGATTCCAGGATTATTATCGCATAACTCAAGTTTATAGTCCTGTAATTCTTTTAATAGTATCTCAAGTGGTGGCTGTATTATATAATATAAATATTTTAAAAATAGATTTTCAGGAAGGGAGGAAAATTGAGAAGTGATAAAATGAAAAAAGGGATTGAAAGACTGCCTCACCGTTCGATTTTTAAATCCCTGGGTTATACTGATGAGGAAATAAACAGGCCCATAATAGGTGTTGCGAATTCGGCAAATGAATTGATACCAGGTCATATGCACCTTGATAGTATAACTGAGGCGGCAAAGGCAGGAATAAGAACAGCAGGAGGCACACCCCAGGAATTTTCTACAATAGGAGTATGTGACGGTGTAGCTATGAATCATATAGGGATGAAATATTCTCTTGCCACCAGGGAGATAATAGCGGACAGCATTGAAGCAGTGTCTATAGCCCATGCTTTTGACGGGCTGGTCCTTGTCCCAAACTGCGACAAGATAGTGCCGGGAATGATCATGGCAGCATTAAGATTAAATATACCTTCGATTGTAATAAGTGGAGGACCGATGCTGGCAGGAAGATTTAAGGGACAGGGAATTGATTATAGCACCTGCTATGAGGCTATCTCCAAATATAAAAAAGGTAAATACAGCGAAAAGGATTTAATAGAAATAGAAGATGAAGCCTGTCCTACATGCGGGAGTTGTTCGGGGATGTTTACCGCAAATTCAATGAACTGTCTTTCAGAAGCTATAGGGATAGCTCTTACAGGTAATGGGACTATTCCTGCTTTTTACTCCAAAAGATTAAGACTGGCAAAGACAGCAGGGATGAAAATAATGGATCTTGTTAAAAATAACGTTAGACCCAGGGACATAGTAACCATAGATGCAGTAAGAAACGCCCTTGCTGTTGATATGGCACTGGGATGTTCTACTAACACTATCCTACACCTGCCTGCGATGGCAAATGAAGCTAAAGTGGAATTCACGCTGAAAATGGTAAATGAGATAAGTGGCAGGACGCCAAATTTATGCAGGTTGAGCCCTGCAGGTGAGCATCACCTTGAAGATCTATACCGGGCAGGTGGTGTGCAAGCAGTAATGAACGAGCTTTTAAAAAATGGGTTGATAAACGGTAAGATAAAAACAGTAAACGGTAAAAAAGTAAGTGAGAATGTATCACAGTGTGAAATTTTGGATAAGGAAGTAATAAGAGAAGTCTCAGAACCATATACCAAAGATGGAGGAATTGCAATTCTATGGGGCAATATTGCCCCTGAAGGTTGTGTAGTAAAGAGGTCGGCAGTTGATCCTTCTATGTATTATCATAAAGGCAGAGCAAGAGTTTTTGACAGCGAAGAGGAATCTCTGGATGCTATAATGAATGGGAAAATAAATCCTGGTGAAGTAATAGTAATAAGATATGAGGGTCCCAAGGGTGGACCGGGGATGAGGGAGATGCTTGCACCCACATCTGCCATTGCCGGAATAGGAATGGATAAGGAAGTTGCATTGATCACTGACGGAAGGTTTTCCGGAGCTACGAAAGGAGCATCGATCGGACATATATCGCCGGAGGCTCAAGCAGGAGGTCCCATTTGTATTATAGAAGAAGGAGATATTATAGAGATAAATATACCGGAAAACAAGATAAAACTGCTTGTAAAGGACGGAGAGATAGCGAACAGGATGAAAAAATGGAGTCCCCCGGATATAAAAATAAAAGAAGGTTATCTTGTAAGATATTCCAGATTAGTTAGTTCAGCAGCAAGGGGAGCTGTGTTAGAATAATTATATGGGATTTTGATTTTAGATCAGCTGTTTAATTTTTTAAAATAAAAGTAAAAAAATGATATAATTATCAGGTCATCAAATTGTTATAAAGTTGTTACAAGTATAGGGAGTGAAATTATTATGGCTAAAATCACCGGAGCACAAATGATCATAAAATGTTTAAAGGAAGAGGGTGTGGATGTAATATTCGGATACCCAGGAGGTAAGGTAATACCCCTGTATGATGCACTACTTGACAGTGATATAAGGCACATTCTGGTAAGACATGAACAGGGAGCAATCCATGCTGCAGACGGCTATGCCAGAGTTACTGGAAAAACAGGGGTTTGCATTGCTACCTCAGGGCCAGGAGCGACTAATCTTATTACAGGTATTGCCAATGCTCACATGGACTCCATACCAATAGTTGCTATAACAGGACAGGTAAGTACGTCACAGATCGGTACTGATGCCTTTCAGGAGGCAGATATAACAGGTATAGCTGCACCTATAACAAAACACAACTACCTGATAAAAGATATAACAGAATTACCCAGAGTAATAAAGGAAGCTTTCATGATCGCATCTACAGGAAGACAAGGGCCGGTATTGATTGACATCCCAATTGATATATCAACAGATCTGATAGATGAAAACTTTAAGGTGGATATAAATCTGCCCGGGTATAGGCCTACTATCAGGGGTAATATCAAACAGGTCAAAAAAGCAGCCAAAAAAATAGCAGAAAGTAAAAAGCCGGTAATCTTTGCAGGAGGGGGAGTGGTATCTTCCGGGGCGAGCGATATTTTAAGAAAATTCGTTAAAATTGCCAAAATTCCGGTAATAACTTCACTTTTAGGAATGGGAACATTTCCTGAAACTGATGGACTTTCTCTGAGCATGGCCGGCATGCATGGTACAAAATATGCAAACCTGGCTTTTACAGAAACGGATCTTATAATAGCAGTAGGGGTAAGATTTGACGATAGAGTTACCGGAAAACTATCAGAGTTTGCATCTGGTGCTGAAATAATTCATATAGATATCGATCCTGCGGAAATCGGAAAAAATGTAAGAGTTTTGATTCCGATTGTAGGGGATGCGAAAAAAATTCTTTTCGACCTGGTAAGTGAATACAAAAAATATATTGATAAAAAAGGGAGACCTGACCGTGAAGTATGGCTTTCGAAGATAAAGAAACTAAAGAAAGATTATCCCTTAAAGTACGACAGGAAGTCAAACAAGGTCAAACCTGCTTACGTGGTGGAAAAAATTTATGAGCTGACAAAAGGAGATGCTATAATCTGTACTGAAGTAGGACAGAATCAAATGTGGGCTGCTCAATATTACAAGTTTACCAAACCTAGAACCCTGGTTTCTTCAGGAGGACTAGGTACCATGGGATTCGGCCTTCCGGCATCGATCGGGGCAAAGGTAGGCAGGCCGGATAAAACAGTAATAGATATAGCAGGAGACGGCAGTATTCAGATGGTTTCACAGGAGCTTTCTACTGCAGCTACTAACAAAATAAATGTAAAAATAATGCTGCTTAATAACGGCTATCTGGGTATGGTAAGACAGTGGCAGCAGATTTTTTTTAAGAAAAGGTATTCTCAGACCTGTATTCATAACTGCGTTGATTTTGTAAAGCTGGTAGAGGCATACGGCGGAGTCGGTCTCAGGGTCAAAAAGAAGGAAGAAGTCGAAGGTACCATCAAAAAAGCGCTGAAGACAGATAATCTGGTATTGGTAGATTTCTGGATAGACAGGGAGGAAAATGTCTACCCTATGGTAGCACCGGGTTCTCCTATAAGTGAAATGTTAGAGAGTGAAATGTTAGAAGGCGTTTAAAGGATAAAAGGTGATATTATGAATCATATCATTTCGGTTTTAGTAGAAAATAAAGCAGGAGTCCTTGCAAAGATCTCCGGGCTATTCAGCAGAAGAGGTTTTAATATTGAAAGCCTGGCGGTAGGTCCTACAGATGATGAAAAGATCTCCAGGATGACTATGTCGGTAAATGCTGAAGAGCACAGTATCGAGCAGATTATAAAGCAGCTCTATAAGTTAATAAATGTAATAAAGATTAAGGAACTGGATCCTTTGAATATTGTTGAAAGGGAACTGGTACTGATAAAGGTGAGTGCTGATTCTAAGACCAGGCCTGAGATCCTGGAAATAGTAAGCGTTTTCCGGGCAAATATAGTAGATGTAGCCAAAAAAACCCTGATGATCGAGATCACTGGAGACAGCAGTAAGGTCAAAGCTCTGGAAGATCTGCTCAGGCCGTTTGGTATACTTGAACTGGTCAGGACAGGGAAGATTGCCTGCACCAGGGGCAGTAAATCTTAATGTTAAAAGTATCATTGAATAGTTGAAAGGAATATAAAATGATAAAAAAGTATATAATGACTCCGGGACCGACACCAATATCTGAAGAAGTCATGCTGGAACATGCAAGACCTCTTATGCACCACAGATCTCCTGAATTTTCCAAAATCTTCATGGCGGTAACAGAAAAGCTGAAAAAACTTTTTAAAACCAAAAATGATATTTTTATCTTGACCTCTTCAGGAACTGGTGCGATGGAAGCTGCAGTGACTAACTCTTTTTCCAGGGGAGACAAGGTACTGGTTGCAAGCGCAGGAAATTTTGGTGAAAGGTTTAAAAAGATAAGCAGCATATTCAATCTGGAGGTCATATCTCTTGATTACGAGTGGGGAGATGCGGTTGATCCTGCAGATATAAAAAAAGTATTGGATGAGAACCCTGATGTAAAGGGAGTGATGGTACAGTTCAGTGAAACCTCGACCGGTGCTTTAAATGATATTAAAGCAATAGGTAATATAGTAAAAAAATATCCTGCCATACTTATAGTAGATGCTATAAGCGGCCTGGGGGCATCGGATCTAAGAACAGATGAGTGGGGTCTCGATATGGTGGTCGGAGGCTCACAGAAAGCACTGAGTGCTCCTACGGGGATAGCTTTTATAAGTGTAAGTGATAAAGCATGGAAGCTTATTCAAAAGTCGGATTTGCCCAGATTTTATTTTGATCTTACTACAGCTAAGAATTATTCTTTGAAGACTCCTCCACAGACACCATGGACTCCAGGAATATCAATAATAGTAGCTATTAATAAGGCTCTTGATATGCTGCTGGAGGAAGGTCTGGAAAAGTTATTTAAAAGACACAGGATAATGTCACTGGCAGTACAGAAGGCAGTTGAAAAACTGGGTTTAAGGCTATTAGTGGAGGATGAAGATAAAAGAGGTTTTTCAGTGACTTCAATAAAAGTTCCTGAAGGTATTGATGCAAAAGAGCTCACCAGAATGATGAGGGTTAAATACGGAGTGACTATTGCCGGTGGCCAGGGCAAACTTACAGGAAAGATAATAAGGATCGGTCATCTGGGATATTTTGGAATATTCGATATTATCATAGCAATATCGGCACTGGAGATAACTTTAAATGAGCTGGGATATAAATTTGAGATTGGATCCGGTATTGCTGAAGCGGAAAAAGTATTTATAGAAAATAATTATTTGGATTAATGATGAAGGAAGAAAATGAAGAAAACAATACTAATCACTGATGGTATTTCAGGCGAAGCTAAAAAAAAGCTGGAGAAACAGTTTATAGTAAAAGAGAAAAAAGGACTGGCTCCTGAAAAGCTTAAAGAAGAGATTAAAGGTGTAAACGCGGTTATTATAAGAAGTGCCACCAAACTGACCTCTGATATCATAGAGGCTTCGGATAAATTAGAGATTATCGGTAGGGCCGGTATAGGGGTGGATAATGTAGATGTACGCGCCGCTACTAAGAAAGGTATTATAGTAGTAAACGCTCCTGCAAGTAATGCAGTTACCGTTGCAGAGCACACCATAGCTCTTATGCTTTCTCTTGCCAGGAAGATCCCCAGGGCAAATTATTCTATCAAAAGCGGTAAATGGGAGAAATCAAAATTTAAAGGTATAGAGCTGGAGGGGAAAACACTTGGCATAGTAGGTTTTGGACAGATAGGGGGGATTGTTGCCCGGAAGGTCATCGGACTGGGAATGAAAGTCATTGCCTATGATCCCTTTGTATCCGAAGAAAGGTTCAAGCAGCTGGAAATAAAAAAAGCTGATAAACTGCTGGATATTTACAGAGAAGCTGATTTTATTTCTATACATCTGCCTAAAAACAAAGATACTTTGGGAATGTTTGATAAAAAGGAATTCTATAAGATGAAAAAGGGGACTGTAATATTAAATGTTGCCAGAGGCGGTATAGTTGTTGAAAAAGACCTTGCCGAAGCTATAGAAGATGGTCAAATAGGCGGAGCAGCGCTGGATGTTTATGAACAGGAACCCTGTACCGATTCTCCTGTTTTTAAACTGGAGGAAGTAGTGTGCACCCCGCATCTGGGAGCATCAACCACGGAAGCACAAAACAGGGCAGGTACCATAATAGCCGATCAGGTCATTGATGTCCTTAACGGAAAAACAGCCAGCTTTCCGGTCAATGCACCGGTCATGAGACTGGAGCTGGTAGAAGTCTTAAGACCTTTTTTTGAGTTATGCGAAAATCTCGGAAGCTTGTTTATAAATTTATTTGAGGGCAACCTGGACAGCTTAAAGATAGGCTATTATGGAAAAATATCTGATTATGATGTTAGAACCTTGACTTCTATGATACTGGTAAAAATATTGGAAAGATATTCAGCAGAAAACGTTAATCTGGTAAATGTAGATCTGGTAGCAAGGGAAAAAGGCCTAAAGGTAAGAGAGATTAAGAGCAGTGAATCAAAAGATTTTGTGAATCTGATCAACCTGGAAGGCAGTGGGAAGAATAATGAACTTTCAATATCTGGGACTATTACCGGCAAAAAGAACACTCCCAGATTTATTGCTATTGATAAGTTCGAGATAGATATGGTCCCATCGAAATGTATGGCTTTTTTAAGGTATAAAGATATTCCTGGACAGATCGGAAAGATAGGAACTGCTTTTGGGAAGTTAAATGTAAATATTGCCTCAATGCATGTAGGGAGGAAGAAGATGAGTGGTGATGCAGTGATGGGCTTGAACTTGGACAGCGAGGTAACACCGGAGATGGTTGAGAAATTTAAAAAGCTTTCAGGTTTTGAAAATATAAAGATAGTGGTTCTTTATTAAGTCAAGAACCCTTGAAAGCAGGTTTTATTACAAGGATAGATTGATGAAAAATAAAATTTATATATTTGATACCACACTGAGAGATGGAGAGCAGGCGCCTGGTATTCATTTGAATAACAAGGAAAAAATAGAAATAGCAGAACAGCTTGCCGAATTAAATGTGGATATTATAGAAGCCGGATTTCCCATATCATCAAAGAGTGATTTTATATCAGTAAAAGAGATATCGGGAAGGATAAAAGACAGAAAAATTGCGGCACTGGCCAGGGCAAACTTTAAGGATATAGATACAGCAGGGGAGTCGCTTAAGGAAGCAAGACAACCGGTAATACACACTTTTATATCCTCATCTGATATTCACCTAAAATATCAGCTGAAAATGAGTAGAGAAGAAGTGCTGGATCGTGCGGAGAAAGCTGTAAAAAGAAGCCTTAAATATACTGATGTGGTTGAATTCTCAGCCATGGATGCCACCAGAAGCGACAGGGATTACCTGTGCAGATTATTTGAAATTGCCATTAAAAGCGGCGCAAGCATTATAAATGTGCCTGATACTGTAGGGTATGCTATTCCTGATGAATTTGGAAATTTGATAGATTATATCTTTAAAAATACCAAGGGCATAGAAAACGTAATTGTCAGTGTACACTGTCATAATGATCTGGGGCTTGCTGTTGCAAATTCACTTGCAGCTATAGAACACGGAGCAAGACAGGTGGAGTGTGCGGTAAATGGGATAGGTGAAAGAGCAGGTAATGCCTCACTGGAAGAAATAGCTATGATTATTGATACCAGAAAGAAAGACCTGGGCTTATATACAGATATAAATGCAGCTGAGATCATGCGGACCAGCAGTATTGTAAAATCATTGACCGGGTATGTAGTAGCACCTAATAAGGCGATAGTGGGCAAAAATGCTTTCAGCCACGAAGCAGGTATACATCAGGACGGTATGCTAAAAGACAGATCAACATATGAGATAATAAGGCCGGAGCACATAGGCCTGAAGTCATCGCAACTTGTACTGGGTAAGCATTCAGGCCGCCATGCATTTATAGAAAGACTTGGTGAGCTCGGTATAAAGCTTAAGAAAGAGGATCTGGAAAAAGCTTTTGAGAGATTTAAAAATCTTGCAGAAAGAAAAGGCGCCCTGAATGACAATGATATAAAAGCAATAGCAGAAAATGAGTTAAGGGAGGTAAAAGAATATTTCCTGCTGAAAAATTACAGTGTTAAAAGCGGTTCTGATATCAAGGCGGTTTCAGATGTAAGTATAGAAGTAGAAGGAAAAATACATAAAGCCAGTTCCAAAGGTGACGGGCCAGTAGACTCTTCCTTTAAGGCTATTGATAAAATAACAAAAATAGATGCCAAGTTATTGGAATATAATATAGAAGCTGTTTCCGGAGGCAAGGATGCACTGGGTTCCGTAAAGATAGTGGTAAGCGCTAATGGCAAAGAAGTCATGGGCAGCGGTATAAGCACGGATATAGTGGAGGCCAGCATAAAGGCTTATATCGACGCCATGAATAGAATAGTCGAAAGTTCTGAGTAATTGATAAAAGTATTAAGTTAAGAATATTAGATCAGAAGGGCAGTTGCAGCATTGAACAATAAAAATAATCCACAGACTATAGTACAGAAAATAATTGCTTCCCACTGCGGAAGAGATTATGTAGAAGAAGGCGAGATTGTAAATGCTGATGTTGATATTGTACTCGGCAATGATATCACTTTACCTATAGCGATAAAGGAATTTAAAAAGCTGGGCGCCAGCAGTGTTTTTAATAAGGAAAAAGTGGTTGTTGTACCAGATCATTTTGCTCCCAACAAGGATATCAAATCAGCTCAGCAGTGTAAGATGCTCAGAGAATTTGTAAGAGAGTTTGATATCAAGAATTATTTTGAAGTCGGTAAGATGGGTATAGAGCACGCTCTGCTTCCTGAGATGGGTCTGGTACTGCCGGGTGACCTCATTGTCGGAGCAGACTCACACACCTGTACTTACGGAGCTCTCGGAGCAGCTTCAACCGGTGTGGGGAGTACAGATGTTACTGTAGCTATGGCTACCGGGAAACTTTGGTTTTTAGTACCAAAAACCATAAAGTTTATCTATAGCGGCAGCCTTAAAAAATGGGTAACAGGTAAAGACCTGATACTTTATACCATAGGTCTGATAGGGGTGGACGGAGCGCTGTACAGATCTATGGAATTTACCGGGCCGGCAGTAAAAAAGCTGTCAATAGATTCCAGATTTACTATGTCCAATATGGCTATTGAGGCAGGCGGCAAGTTTGGAATATTTGAGGTCGATGAGGTCACAGGAGAATATTTAAGATCTAGAAAAAAAAGAGATTACAGGATATTCACAAGCGATTCTGATGTAGAATACCATGAGATTTACAATATAGATTGTTCTGATATAGATCTGCAGGTGGCGACTCCGCATCTTCCGTCTAATGCAAAAAATGCTGATGAATTATCGGATGTTAAGATAGATCAGGTGGTAATAGGTTCCTGCACCAATGGAAGAATAGGAGATTTAGAGATTGCCGCAGAGATCTTAAAAGGCAAGGAAATAAATAAGGATATCAGGGCTATAATAATTCCTGCTACTCAAAATATATATCTGGAGGCGATGAGAAAAGGGTATCTGGAAATTTTTATAAAATCCGGCTGCGTGGTAAGCACTCCCACCTGTGGGCCGTGCCTGGGAGGTCATATGGGTGTGCTGGCGGAAGGAGAGAAAGCTGTATCCACCACCAACAGGAATTTTATAGGAAGAATGGGCCACCCAAAAAGTGAAGTATATCTAAGCGGTCCTGCTGTGGCTGCCGCTTCTGCAATAGCCGGCAGAATAGCGGTTCCGGAGGAGGTAATTTAGTGATAATAAGAGAAAAAGCGATAAAATACGGGAACAATGTCAATACCGATGTGATAATACCCGCCCGCTATCTTAACACTGCAGATGAAAAAGAACTGGCACTGCACTGCTTTGAAGACCTGGATAAGGAATTTAAGCAGAAAGTAAAAAATAGAAAAGTAATAATTGCAGGAAGTAATTTTGGTTGCGGTTCTTCAAGAGAACATGCACCTCTATCTATCAAAGCCAGTGGAGTACGTGCCATAATAGCAGCCTCGTTTGCCCGTATTTTTTTCAGAAATTCCATAAACATGGGTCTTCCTGTCATTACCAGCAAACAGGCAAGCGATTTTATACAGGATGGAGATGAACTGGAGATTGATCTGGAAAAGGGTAAAATTGTAGATATAACAAGGGATAAAACTTTTAATATCAATCCCTTTCCCGAGTTTATTCAGAAAGTAATAAAAAGCGGAGGCTATATAAACTTTACCAGAGAAAATATGAAAAATAGGTTTCTTAAAAAATAAAATGAACAATATGGAAAAAAACAAAATATATATACTGGATACCACATTAAGAGACGGTGCACAGAGAGCGGATATATCTTTTTCGGTCAATGACAAGTTACAGATAATAGAAAGATTTGATGATATCGGCATTGATTATATTGAAGTCGGTTTTCCTGCTTCCAACCCTAAGGAGATGGAATTATTTGAGAAGCTGAAGGGAAGAAAATTAAAATATTCAAAAATAATTGCTTTTGGAATGACCAGATATAAAGACCTGAAAGTAAAAGATGATAGCAATATTAGACAGCTGGTTCAGTCAGGTTCGGATGGTGTTTGTATTGTAGGCAAGTCTTCTCACCTTCATGCAGAAAAAATTATAGAGACTACTCTGGAAAATAATTTGAGCATGATCTTTGACTCTATAGAGTATCTGAAAAAGTATTTTCCTGAAGTGATCTTTGACGCAGAACATTTTTTTGATGGGTTCAAGGAAGACCCTGATTATGCTTTAAAGACTTTAAAGGCAGCACTGGAGGCCGGCGCGGATTATATATGCCTCTGTGATACTAATGGTGGAATGATACCCAGTGATGTTTCGGACATCATAGATAAAGTAAATGAGGGAATCAAATCAGTACTGGGAGCTCATTTTCATAATGACAGCGGCTGCGCTACTGCAAATACTTTGGTTGCTGTTGAGAAGGGAATAAAAATGGTCCACGGCACTATTAACGGATACGGAGAGAGATGCGGTAATGCTGACCTGTGCCAGATAATCCCTAATCTGGAAATCAAGTTAAAGAAGAGATGCTTAAAAGAGGGTAATTTAAAGCATTTGACCAGTCTTTCCAGGTTTGTAAATGAAACCGCAAATCAGATTTCAAACGCCAGCCAGCCGTTTGTGGGAAAGAATGCATTTACTCATAAAGGTGGAATGCATGCCAGCGGGGTAAGCAAGCTATCGCAAGCTTTTGAACATGTTGATCCAGAAACGGTGGGGAATACCAGAGAGATACTTATTTCGGAGCTTTCCGGAAAGAAGTCTATAATCATCAAAGCAAAAGAATTCGGAATAAATCTGGAAAATGATTTAAAAAAGGTGAGCGAGATTTTAAACCGGGTTCAAAATATGGAGCATAAGGGCTATCAGTTTGAAGCAGCTGACGGAAGTTTTGAGCTTTTGGTAAAAGAAGTGACAGGTGTAAAGAAGAAATTTTTTAAGCTGGAAAGTTTTAGAGTATTGAATGAGAAAAAAGAAGACGGCCGAATGCTTTCCGAGGCTACAGTAAAGGTAGTCATAAATGATAATAAGATAATAGAGACGGCAGAAGGTAACGGTCCGGTAAATGCACTGGACAGTGCACTTAGAAAAGCAATCCAGAGCTGTTATCCCGAGCTTTCAAAAATTACCCTTACGGATTTCAAGGTCAGGGTGCTGAATGAAAAGAAGGGTACCGGAGCAGTAGTAAGAGTACTGATAGAATCATCGGACGGTGAAAAAAGCTGGGGGACCATCGGAGTATCAGAAAATATAATAGAAGCAAGCTGGCAGGCGCTGGAAGACAGTATAGTATATGGATTGATGCATGTAGAGAAAAATAAAAAGGCTTAAACATTAATAAATATTATAGAGCTGTTTAAAATCCAGGTAAAAAAGTATGGTATTCGGTAAAAAAATAACTCTTTCTACCAAGGGTTTTTCAGATATTAAGAATATTACTGATCAGGTACAGGACATTGTCAGCCAGTCCGGTATAAAGAATGGACTGGCAGGAGTTTTTGTTATTGGTTCGACTGCTTCTATTTCTACTGTAGAGTACGAGCCTGCTCTGGTAGAGGATGTACGTGAGCAGCTGGAAGAATTTATTCCCAGCAGTAAACATACCCGGCACTCACAGACATGGGGGGATGACAATGGGTTCTCTCATATACGTGCTACTTTTATGGGCCCGGGTATCACAGTACCCTTGTCCGGTGGTGAATTGGTCCTTGGTACATGGCAGCAGATAGTAGTCATTGATCACGATAACAGGCCCCGTTCCCGTCAGGTATTTATACAGGTCATAGGAGAATAAGATTTAAGTGTAAAATATGTTTGCTTATTCTATTTATTTTTAATAAAATATTCGCGAATGTTTTCGGGTAATTAATTTTTTTAAATACCTGAAAGCTTATTTGGAAACGTTTTGAGGGAGGTATTTTGTGTCAGCTTTATTATGGATGAGGATCACTCCTTTTATAGGTTCAGGCATATCAATGATTTTGGCCATAATATTTTCAGTACTGGTCAACAGGAAAAGCAGGGGAACTGAAAGGATGAAGGAGATATCAAGGGCTATTCATATGGGCAGCAGGGCATATCTTAATCAGCAGCTCAAAGTGATCAGCATTTTTTTTGTTGTGGTAACCGCGCTGCTTGGTGTAATGGTATATTTTGGATATCTTGAGTTTGCATCAATACCGGCTTTTGCTACCGGTATGGGATTGAGCCTTCTTATAGGATATATAGGAATGGAGATCTCCACTACGGCAAATTCCAGGGTGACATTTGCTGCAAAAGAAAAAGGTCTTGGAGAAGCTATGAATATTGCCTTTACGGCAGCATCAGCATCAGGCCTTATCCTGGCTGCGGTAGTCCTTTCTTTTACCGCTTTCTGGTTTAACATCCTTTATTGGTGGTATGGGAGAGGCGGTATGGAGAATATAGAGATCTTACACAGTGTAGTAAATGTACTGGTGACCTGTACCATCGGGGCCAGCTTTGCTGCATTCTTTATGAGGACTGGTGGAGGAATATTTACCAAGGCAGCAGATATGGGTGCAGATTATGTAGGGAAGGTCGAATCAGGGCTGAAAGAGGATGATTATAGGAATCCGGCTACCATAGCTGATAATGTAGGTGATAATGTCGGAGATGTTGGAGGTATGAAAGCAGATGCTCTGGAATCCTGGATAGGTTCAATAGTTGCAGCAGAGTTCTTAGGATTCTTAGCATTTAGAAATTCTCCTCTTATGTTAAAAAGCATAATACTTCCTATGATAATCGCCACCTCCGGTGCACTGGCCTCTATTCTTGCTATATTTATAATCAAACTTATAGTTGCAAGATATAAAGAAGAAGCAACAGTCAGTATCCTTACCGGGACCACATTATCAGGATTGTTTATTACAGTAATAGGCATAATGGTCATGTCTTACTTTATTATCAGGTACGTGATAGGTAGTGAATATAATTTCCTGTTTTATGCATCAATAGGAGGTCTGGTAGCAGGGTTTTTGATAGGATTGTTCACATTGATATATACAGATTCAAGATACAGGCCTACCAGAGGTATAGCGCTAAGCGCTAAGTCGGGGCCGGGTACTCTGGTGGTAAACGGACTGGCCTATGGCATGGAAAGTACTATACTGCCTGCTCTAACTGTAATTGCCGTGATGCTTTTTAGTTTTTATATATCCGGTGGTTCAGCTGATTTAAAGATGGGGCTCTACGGTGTTGCTATTGCTGCTGCAGCTATGCTCTCAACATCTCCCTTTGCTGTTGCAATAGATGTTTACGGGCCTATTGCCGATAATGCCGGAGGTATAGCAGAGATGGCCGAACTTCCACCGGAAGTAAGGAAAAATACAGATAAGCTTGATGCAGTAGGAAATACTACTGCTGCCATCGGCAAGGGCATTTTGATCGGAAGCGCTGCTATTACTGCTCTTGCACTGGGTCAGGCTTATTTTTCCAAGATAGAGCTTCTGGAAGTAGAGGTAATTTTGAATTTTATGAGAGATCCAAAGATACTGGCAGGTCTTTTTATTGGTGTAATTTTACCCTTTTTCTTCACATCTATGTTATTGGGAGCAGTAGGTAACGCAGCTAATAAAGTCGTTATTGAAGCAAGAAAACAGATAAAAGGTATTATGGCCGGTAAATCCAAAGGAGATCCCAAGACTTTTATTACCATAGTTACCAGAGCTGCACAGAGAGGCATAATAGTACCCGGTATAGCAATATTTGTAGTCCCGGTAGTTGTAGGGATATTACTTGGTCCAGGGGGTGTAATAGCGCTGATCGTTGGTACACTTTTGTCAGGATTTGCTCAAGCGATTTTTATGTCAAATGCAGGAGGAGCAATGGATAATGCCAAAAAGAAGATCGAAGAGGAAGGAAGAAGCGGGACTCCTGAGCACGCAGCTTCTGTTGTAGGTGATACTGTAGGTGATCCCTTAAAGGATACTGCAGGGCCTTCTATGAATATACTGATAAAGCTTATAAGCGTGATATCCATTGAAACAGCAGTACTTGTAGCAGACCTTTCAGGAAAATTATTCCACTTTTAGAACCAGAGATTTTTAATATAATTTCATACCACAAACCCTTGTATTATAAGCATGCTGACACCTTTCGTATGGATTTTTTAGTGTCTGATGAATTTTAGGCCTGATTTTAAATTAGTTTTATTTGTGGTATTTTAATTATTATGAAGAACGAAATAGAAAAAATAATAAAAGAACTGCTTGATGGTTACAAGCAGGGAAAAGTGAATAAGAACAATGCTGTTTCAAAGATAAGCGAAATTTATTTTGAAGATATCGGTTTTGCAAAAATAGACCACCACCGCCTGATGCGCAGAGAATTTCCGGAAGTAATTTATGGAGAGGGGAAGACACCGCAGCAGATTCTGGAGATAGCAAAAAAAATATTGAATTATTCATCCATACTTTTAATAACAAGGACTGATATTAAAGTCTATAGTCTGCTGAAGAAGCAAATCAATAAAGTAAAACTTATTTTCAGGTCAAATATAATTTATACTCAGCTGGATATTCCTGAAGATAAATTAAAGGAAGGGATAACAGTATTGTGTGCGGGCACTTCAGATATTGATGTAGCAGAAGAAGCAGCAGTGACCGGTTATCTTATGAAAAATAGGATTAAAAAAATTTATGATGTAGGCATTGCAGGTATTCACAGATTATTGAGCTATAGGGAGGAACTTAACCGATCAAATGTGATCATAGCTGTAGCCGGGATGGAAGGAGCTCTGCCTGGTATAGTAAGCTCTATGGTAAGCTGTCCGGTAATAGGGGTTCCTACGAGCGTAGGTTATGGGTCAAGTTTTAACGGATTGTCCCCGCTTCTGACCATGTTAAATTCCTGCAGTCCCGGAGTAGTCGTGGTAAACATAGATAATGGATTTGGAGCTGGCTACACAGCAGGCATAATAAATGGAGTGATTGAAAAAAACAAACTTATGGATTAAACTAATACTTTAGTAATATATAAATATATGTATTCACATATTTATTAAATATATTTTTATTGTTCTTAATATTTATATGTGTAATATTTGCTAAGATATATTATAATAATAAGGGTTAAAATTGAGTTTTAAAGGTAAATTATGGTTGATATAGATTATAAAAAAGAAAAAATTGGAAAAATTCTCTTAGACAGAAATATTATAACCAAAGAACAGCTGGATGAAGCACTAAATCTCCAGAAAGAGACTGGTGAAAAGTTAGGTGAAATATTAATAAAAAAGGGTCATGTATCCGATGAGACGCTGGTGGAGCTTGTTTCATTCCAGAGAGGTTATGATCACGTAGATCTAAATGAGATGCAGGATAAGATTGATCCTTCTATTCCAAATCTTATATCAAGAGATTTTGCATCAAAAAGAAGTGTATTTCCATTTCAAATGGTTGACAATACTCTGTATGTTGCAATGACTGATCCCAGGGACATAAACACTATTGATGAGATAAGACTGCTGACAGGGTATAATATCAAGCCGTTTTTAAGCACTAAAAAGAGTATTGACAACATTATAAGGATGTATACCACTGATGAGTACAGTCTGAAAGAAGTCAAAGAAATAATAAAAGATGAAGATTTGACTATAAGTACAAAAGTTGAGGGAGCTACGGCTGAAAAAAATCCTCTGATAAGGCTGGCAAATCAGATTATAATGAAGGCGATATCACTAAGAGCCAGTGACGTTCATGTAGAGCCACAGGAGAAAGAATGTGGAATACGTTTTAGAATAGATGGTGTATTGCAGAAAATAAAAGATGTGCCAAAAACAGTACAAAGACTGTTGATTTCAAGGTACAAGATAATGGGCGGGATGGATATCACTGAAAACAGGCTGCCACAGGACGGCCGAAGTTCTATCAGCTACAGCGGCAGGGCAATTGACTTAAGACTTGCTTCAATACCTACTGTTTTTGGCGAAAATATTACGATAAGAATACTGGATAGAGATGAATCTGTCTTCAATCTTGAAAATTCCGGGATGTCAAAAGACATTATTCCGGAATATGAAAAAATGATAAGTATCCCTCACGGAGCGGTTATTATTACAGGACCAACCGGTTCTGGAAAGACAACCACTCTTTATGCCAGTCTTAGCAAGATTGCAGATGTTGAGAAAAAGATTTTTACAATAGAAGACCCTGTTGAATACAGATTTCCACAGATAATGCAGGTTCAGGTCAATCCTAAGATAAATATGACTTTTGCCAGGGGATTGAGAGCGCTGCTGCGAAGTGATCCGGATATAATTCTAATAGGTGAGATAAGGGATCTGGAAACTGCAAAAATAGCTATGGAGGCAGCTATTACAGGGCATTTAGTATTAAGCACCCTGCATACTAATGATGCTCCGTCAAGCCTTATAAGACTTCTTGAAATGGGCGTAGAGTCCTATATGGTATCTTCTGCAATAAAGGGTATTGTTGCCCAGAGATTGATAAGATTACTATGTGATAATTGTAAGAAAAAAGTAGATGTGCATGAAGTATCTTTAAGTGATGAAATAAAACCTATATTGAAAGGGAAGAAGATTTACCAAAGTGTTGGTTGTAAAAGATGTAATGAGTCCGGTTATCTGGGCAGGACTGGTATATTTTCCATGATGACAGTATCTGATAAAATAAGAGAGATGCTTCTTGAAAGAAAAAGTCCTGATGCAATCAAAGAAGCAGCCAGGAAAGAAGGAATGAAAACCTTACTTGAATGCGGGGCTAAAAAAGTTGCAGATGGATTAACTTCACTTGAAGAATTGTATAGAGTAGTATTTTAGATTATACATATATATTTAGTCCAAAAAGTCTAGGCAAAAAAGACAGTTAGATTCTATAAGAATGGGAAAAGATAATTTCATCCATCTTCATGTCCACAGCGAGTATTCATTATTAGACGGTGCTTCAAGAATAAGTGAATTAATTGAAAGAGCCTGCCAGTACAATATGCCAGCTTTAGCATTGACCGACCATGGGGTTATGTATGGTATTATTGAATTTTATACTCAAGCAAAAAAAGCGGGGATCAAGCCTATAATAGGCTGTGAAGTATATCTGGCTCCAAAGAGCAGATGGGACAAGCAGCTGGAAAGAGGAAAAAATGAAGAGAATTTTTATCATCTTACATTGTTGGCTGAAAATAATCAGGGCTATCAAAATTTAATGAGGCTGGTAAGCCTGGGATTTTTGGAAGGATTTTATTACAAGCCAAGGGTTGATAAGGAACTGCTTAGAAAGTTTAGGCAAGGTATAATTGCTCTAAGTGGATGTATTGCCGGAGAAATACCAAAATATATTATCACAGATAGGATGGAAAGAGCGAAGAAAGCATTGGAGGAATATGTAGATATTTTCGGAAAAAATAACTTTTTTCTTGAGCTCCAGGATTCCGGTATACCTGTACAGAAGAAAGTCAATGAGGTTCTGTTAAAATTGTCTGGGGAATATGATATTCCTGTAGTAGCAACAAATGATGTCCATTATTTAAACAGGGAAGACAGTAAAGCACATGATGCTCTTCTATGTATTCAAACCGGTTCTACTATAAATGACGCTGACCGTATGAAGTTTCCTACGGATGAATATTATTTCAAAAGCTTTGATCAGATGAAAGAACTATTCAAGGGGTCCCCTGATGCTATTAAAAATACCAGTTTGATTGCTGACAGATGTAATGTAAATCTAAAGTTTAATATGAATCTGATACCATCATTTGAGGTCCCTGGAAATTTAAGTGCAGATAAATATCTTAAGAAACTGTGCTATGAAAACGTAAATAAAAGATATGAAGCCGTAACTCAAGAGGTAGATGAGAGAATACGCAGGGAACTGGAAGTGATAAAAAAAATGGGGTTTTCAGAATATTTCCTGATAGTCTGGGACTTTGTTAAATTTGCCAAAAGCAATAACATCAGAGTAGGACCCGGGAGGGGTTCGGCAGCAGGCAGTATAGTTTCCTACCTTTTAGGCATAACTGATATAGAACCATTGAGATACGGCCTTTTATTTGAAAGGTTTTTAAATGAGGAACGAAAAAGTATGCCTGATATAGATATTGATTTTTGTTACGAGAAAAGAGATGAGGTTATTAAATATGTTACTGATAAATATGGTGAAAAAAGGGTTGCTCAGCTGATTACTTTTGGGACCATGGCAGCAAGACAGGCTATAAGAGATGCTGGGAGGGTAATGGAAGTACCTTATGCAGAAGTAGACCGAATAGCAAAAATGATACCGGCTGAATTAAACGTAACTATTAAGAATTCATTGGAAATGGTGCCCGATTTAAGGGAAGTTTATGAAAATGATAAAAAAATCAGGGAAGTGATAAATACTGCAATTTCTCTTGAAGGAATATCGAGACAGGATTCTATCCATGCTGCAGGAGTAGTTATCTCTTCCGAGGATCTTTATAACTACACTCCTATTCAGAAAGGAAATGAAGGTGATATCGTAACTCAATATAAAATGGAGGATATTCAGAAGATCGGGCTTTTAAAAATAGATTTTTTGGGGCTGAAGACACTATCATTAATAGATAAAACCTTATTTCTAATCAAGAAGACTAAAAATATAGACTTGTATATAAATGATATTGATCTGAATGACCAAAAAACTTTTAACATATTGAGTGAGGGAGAATGCCTGGGGGTATTTCAGCTTGAAAGTTCCGGCATGCGGGAACTGGTAATAAACTTAAAACCAAATAAATTTGAAGACTTGATAGCACTCCTGGCCTTGTATAGGCCCGGCCCACTTCAAAGCGGGATGGTGAATGATTTTGTAGAAAATAAAAATAAAAGAAGAGAAATAAAGTATTTACACCCATCTCTTGAGAAAATTCTGGAAAGCACCTACGGGATTATTTTATATCAGGAGCAGGTCATGGGGATAGCATCAGAGCTGTCAGGATTCAGTATGTCGGAAGCTGATATTTTAAGGGGAGCCATAAGTAAGAAAAAAAGGCATTTGCTTTCAAAACAAAAGAACAAGTTTATAGAAGGTGCAGTAAAGAAAGGAATAGATGAAAAGATTGCTTTAAAAATCTTTGAACTGGTAAACCATTTTGCCGAATATGGATTCAATAAATCACATAGTACAGCATATGCTATGATTTCATATCAGACCGCATATCTTAAAGCTAATTATCCGGTAGAATTTATGGCAGCACTGTTGAGTATAAGAATGGGAAGCCAGGAAAAAGTAGCTCAATATGTCAATGAGACCAGAAGAATGAACATCACAGTTCTCCCGCCGGATATTAACGGGAGTTACGCAGATTTTACTGTTACAGGTAATTCTATCAGGTTCGGGCTTTCAGCAATAAAGAATGTCGGTACCAATGTTATTGAATGCATTGAGAAAGAAAGAAAGAGCGGGGGCAGATTTAAAAACTTTATAGATTTTTGCCAGAGAGTTGACAGCAATGTATTGAATAAAAAAACAATTGAGAGTCTTATAAAAAGCGGGACGTTTGATTCTCTCGGCCAGAGCCGCAAGCATTTACTGGAAAATTCTGAAAAAATCATAGAGGAAACATTAAAGGTCAGAAGGGATAGAGATATCGGTCAGTTTTCGCTGTTTGATGCCAGCGGTAGTAATAGTGAAAAAGTATTATTAAATGGAGTTTACCATTCGGAAAAACAGTTTGAAGAATTTTCAAAAAAAGAATTGCTAAACTACGAGAAGGAAATGCTGGGTCTTTATATATCGGGTCATCCTTTATTTGAGTATAAGGATTCATTCTCAAGATTGACTCCTCTGGAAAGTATAGCAGAAGTGGAAGACAAAAGCACATTAGCGGTAGGAGGCATCATAACCAAAGTAAAGACTATATATACAAAAAGAGATCAGCAGATGTGTTTTATAGAATTGGAAGATATTGGGGATAGCACGGAGGTAATCGTATTTCCAAAAGTTCTTGAAAGGCACAGGGGAATCATTGCAGAAGATAGGATCGTAGAAGTAGTAGGGAGATTGGACAAGAAAGAGGATCAGATCAAGATTATTGCCAACGAGATAAAAGAATTGAAAAAAGGTACAAAAAAAAGCGAGGATCAAAACGAACTTATAAGGGATGGAGAAGAAAAAGTAGTTTTTATGGTAAGAAAAGAGGATTTAAGTGAAAGTTTCATAAATAGATTTTATGATATATTAAGAAAGCATCCAGGTTTTGATGAGATAGAGTTTAAAGTAACAGATGAAAATGGAAAGAATGTAGAGAGAATTTACAGGCTGCCGTCCAACTTTAGAATAAATCTAAACCAGTCTCTAGAGGAGGATCTCAGGAATATTTTTAAGAATAAGATCAACTGGGACAGAATGTGAATGTAAAATAATACTAAAGGGAGTCTTATGAAAAAATTAAAATTCGCAGTTATAGGAGCTGGTCATGGAGGTAAAGCATTAGCATCCCATCTGGCTATAAAAGGATTTACAGTTAATTTATACAATAGAACACTTTCTAAAATTCAACCTATTAGAAAACTTCGTGGAATTGAGCTGGAAGGTGAAGTGAAAGGCTTTGGAAAATTGAATATTGTATCAAATAATATAGAAAAAGTAATCAAGGGCGTAGATATAATAATGGTAGTGGTAACGGCGAACGGCCATATCTCAATTGCAGAGAGATGTGCACCTTTTTTAAATGAAAATCATATTGTGGTACTAAATCCGGGAAGGACATGCGGGGCACTGGAATTTTTAAATGTTTTACGCCAAGAAGGCAACAATAAAGATGTTACTATAGCTGAGGCTCAGACTTTTATATATGCAAGCAGGGGTATGGGTCCGGCTGCTGCAAAAATATTCAGGATAAAAAGAGCTATACCAGTTGCTGCTATACCTGCCAGAAAGACCGGATTTGTTGTAAGGAAGTTAAATGAGGCATTACCAGAATTTATTCCGGGGGTGAGTGTAATTGAAACAAGTTTTAATAATATAGGGGCAGTATTTCATCCTGCTATTACCATACTAAATCTGAGCAGGATTGAATCTACACTTGGGAATTTTCAATTTTATATAGAAGGTGTCACCCAATCAGTGGCAAAAATAATGGAAATTGTTGACCGGGAAAGGGTAATGGTCGCTAAAAAATTAAAATGTGCAAATATTTATTCAGCTATTAAGTGGCTGTCAATGGCCTACAATGTTGTTGAGGATAATCTGTTTGATGCCATACATAGCAATCCAGGATATGTGGGAATAATGGCTCCAAGAACCACAAATATTAGATATATAACCGAAGATATCCCAATGAGTCTTGTCCCCATTTCCGAATTTGGAAGAGCACTTGGTTTAAAGACCACGGTAATTGATTCGCTTATTAATATTGCCAATTCCATATTCAGAAAGGATTATAGAAAGGAAGGAAGAAATCTTACAAGATTAGGATTGAATGGTCTAGATCTTGAGCAGATAAGGGAAATAATGATAAAAGGTAAGAAATAGGTATTTGTTTATGAAAAAAATATTGGGTGCCTGCGTAGGAAGCTGTGTTCATATTGCCGGGATATTGAATTTTTTAAATTTAGCCCAGAGTCATGGATATGATACTAAATTTTTAGGTTCTGCTCTTGGTATTGATAAATTAAAGGAAGAGTTGGAAAAATCTAATCCGGATATAGTAGCTGTAAGTTACCGCCTTTCTCCTGAGAGTGCTCTACCCCTGTTTAAAGAGTTAAAGGAAAAAATAGTAAAAAAAATAACTGGTAGTAAGGTAGAATTTATATTGGGATGCACCAAACCGGTAGCCGAGGTGGCAAAAAAAATCGGAATCTTTAAAATCATTTTTACAGGAGAAGAAAACATAGAAGAAATTGAGAGTTATTTGGATAAAAGGAAGGTAAAGGTTGAAGGGAAGGTACCCCCTCAAAATCTTTTAAAAAGGATCAAGTACCGTGAGCCTTTTCCCATAATAAGACACCACTTCGGAAGGCCGACCTTAAAAGAAACCCTGGAGGGAATAAAAAAGATCTCTCTCAGCGAAATGCTTGATATAATATCTATCGGTCCAGATCAAAATACCCAGGAATTCTTTTTTCATCCGGAGAAAATGGATTCCGGGCAGGATGGCGCAGGAGGAGTCCCCATTAGAAGCGAAAATGATTTTAAAAGCATTTATCTAGCGGCAAGGAGGGGGAATTATCCTCTTCTCCGGTGCTACAGCGGTACTAATGATATTAAAAAGATGGCAGAGGTCCTCTTAAAAAATATTAAAAACGCCTGGTGCGCAGTTCCTCTCTGCTGGTATAACGAACTTGATAATAGAAGCAAGAGAAAATTAGAACAGTCAATTACTGAGAATCAGCAGGTGATGAAGTGGCATGCTGAAAGAGGTATACCGGTAGAAGTCAATGAATCACATCATTGGAGTTTAAGATACTCACCTGATTCGATAGCAGTGGCAGCTGCTTACCTTGCTGCTTATAATGCCAAAATGATGGGAGTGAAAGTATATATATCGCAGTATATGTTCAATACTCCAAGAGAAACGTCATTTACAATGGATCTGGCAAAAATGATGGCCAAGGTTGAGCTGATTGAATCACTTCACGATGACAGTTTTAGAACTCTCAGGCAGACCAGGACAGGCCTGTACAGCTATCCAACTGATTTTGACAAGGGTAAAGGACAGCTCGCCTCTTCAACTTTACTTCAGATGCAGCTGAATCCACATATTATGCATGTGGTAGCATATTGTGAAGCTGATCATGCTGCCAAACCTGAAGACATAATAGAAAGTGTGAAAATCGCAAGCAAGGTAATGGAAAACTATTTATACGGCTGTCCGGATATGAAATTAGACAGGGAAGTTAAAGATAGAAAAGAAGAATTAGTCAGAGGCGCAAAATTAATCATTGAAAAAATAAAGAAACTTGATAAAGATAATAAATACATCGATCCCCTGGTGTCTCCTGTAGTGATCTCAAGAGCAATAAAAAAAGGTGTACTTGATGCGCCTCATCTATGTGGAGTAAAAGCGGCAAAAGGTACTATAAGGACCATGTTTTTCGAGGGCAAGAATTTAGCCGTTGATGAAAATTTCAAGCCTATAAGTGAAAAAGACAGACTTAGTAAGATAAAGTAAATTATTAAAATATACTTTTTTTTAAATATAGTAGTGTGATAAAATACTTTTTTTATATATACTGACTTAAGGTAAATATGTTTGGAAACAAAAAAGATAATAAAATAGTAAAATTACCCTATGGACTGAGGGATATATTTCCATCTGAATCTGAAGAGAGAAATAATATAAAAAAGATAATAAGCGGTGAATTTAAGAAATGGGGCTACGGTGAAGTCAGAACTCCGGTGATTGAATATACCAAAAACATATCTATCGGGGTAGGAGAGAATTGGAAGGACAAGCTGATAAACTTTTTTGATATAGATGGAAGCCTGGTATCACTCAGGAGTGATATGACCATACCGATAGCAAGACTGACAGGTATGAGGATAAAGAGGGAGCAGCTTCCGGTAAGATTCTGTTATCTTGCAGACTCTTTCAGGCAGTCCGATATCCAGAAGGGTATAAGGAGAGTATATAATCAGGCCGGCCTGGAATTTATCGGATCATCTAATCCAGTAATGTCGGATACAGAGATACTTATTATATTGATAAATATATTGAATGGGATAAATATACAGGAATACAGGATCGGGCTCGGGCATGTAGAATTTATTGAAGGTCTGTGTGATTGGTTTAAATATGATTTAACGGAGAGAGAATATGTCAGGAGGGTAATTGCTTCTAAGAACTTTGTAGAGCTGGAGAATTTTCTAAATAAAAAAAGTAAAATCAAAGCCGACATCTTTATAAAATTAATGCAGCCTGAGAGCGACATTAAAAAAATATCAAAATTGATTTCAGAGATAAATGAGTCAAAAGTGATTAAAAGTCTTGGTTATTTAAAGAAAATATATAGGAATCTAAGCGATCTCGGTTACCAGGAATCTCTTATAACGGACTTCAGTATCATAAGGGATTTTAGTTATTATACGGGTCTTTTATTTGAAGTCTACTGCCCCGGAGTAACCAGTATACTAGGCAGCGGAGGGAGGTACGACGGGCTTATAAAGGAATTCGGGTTGGATGTACCTGCTACTGGTTTTGCGCTTGATATTGATCTGGCACACAAAGCAGCAAAGAAAACGGAAGTAAAGGAAAGTTACAGGGTTTTGCTTAACTGCGCCAGTGATAAAAAAAGTATAGAACTGGTAAAGATGGCCTGCAGATTAAGATGCAGTAATATGATCGTAGAATTATGTTTTGAAAAGATACCTGATATAAAAAATTTTGCCATAGAAAAGAAGTTTAATCTGGTGGTTGAGGTTGAAAAGGACTTTAAAAATGCTAGGGTAACTGACCTTGACAGAAATATTAAAACAGTTAAAAAAATAGACGACCTTATAAAAGAGTTTTAAAATGAAAAAAGAACTTAAAGTTGCTATACCAAAAGGATATTTATTTGAGCCCTGTTTGGAAATATTGAAAAAAGCAGGATATGATACAGATCCCTTAGCCGGCAGGGACAGAAAACTTATTATATACTCTGAAAAAGATTCCATGCAGTATATAATCTCACGACCGATGGATGTCCCTGTGTATGTTGATTATGGAGCCTGTGATGTAGGTTTTTCTGGCAAGGATGACCTGGTGGAAAAAGAAAGCAATGTGTATGAGCTTTTAGATTTGAAATGCGGGAAATGCAGATTGATCTTAGCTACGCTAAAAAATGGTATTGAGAAAGTAAAGGCTCACTATAAGCATTTCGGTTCTATAAAGGTCGCTACCAGTTACCCGAATATAGCTAGAAAATATTTTGACCAAAAGGGAATACAGGCAGAAATAATAAAATTGTATGGTTCGGTCGAACTTGCCCCGGTCCTGGGAATTGCAGATGAGATACTGGACCTGACTTCTACGGGTAAAACCCTTAAAGAACATGATCTGGTTGAAATGGAAGAGATCTTTGTTTCTACTGCCCGGGTAATTGCAAATATTACCAGTTATAGGATCAAATATGATGAAATAAGTAGATTTATTAAAAAATTAAAAAAAGTAATAAAATAAATAAGAAAAAATGAAAAGGAAAGCAAAAGTAACAAGAAAGACTAAAGAAACTGACATAAAAATGGAATTTGACCTGGATGGAAGCGGGACTGCGGACATAGAGACTCCAATACCTTTTTTTAATCATATTCTTGAGAGTTTCACCAGGCACGGAAGTTTTAATATGAAACTCAGAGCCTTAGGTGATACAGAGGTGGACTGTCACCATCTGGTAGAAGATGTGGGTATATGCATTGGAAAAGCTATTTTTAAATGTCTGGAAGATAAGAAAGGAATTAAAAGATTTGGATATATTTTGCTGCCCATGGATGAAGCAGAAGTGGCAGTATCCATTGATATAAGTGGAAGGGCTTATCTAAGGTATAATGTTGACATAGAATATGAAAAACTTGAAGGGATGGAGACTGCAGTAGTAGAAGATTTTTTTAGGGCGATGGTCAGTAATAGTTTTATAAATCTTCATATAAATAAAAACACGGGGATAAACTCTCACCACATTATAGAAGCGATTTTTAAAGCTTTTGGTATTGTTCTTCATGATGCCAGCAGAATTTCGGAAACCGGTACCATACCTTCTACAAAAGGTTTAATATAAGCTTTAAGGTAGCTGTTTTTAGCTGAGTAGAATTTATAATAAATCAAAAATAAAAATATAACCTTGGGTATAGTTAAAGCAGATGAAGCGGGATATGTTTATTGTAATAATAGATTATAATATGGGAAACATAAGCAGCGTTAATAGCGCCCTTAAAACAATTGGTGCAGATGTAAGGGTAACAAACAGTGCCCGGGTTATCAATAATGCCGGAGCACTTGTACTTCCAGGAGTAGGAGGGTACAGAGATGCTTATAGAAATCTGGAAAAGCTGAAATTGATTGATGTTTTAAAAAAGAATATATCAAAAAAGATCTTTTTAGGAATATGTCTTGGGATGCAGCTCCTTTTTGAATACAGTATGGAAAATGGCAAAAACGAGGGGCTGGGTATATTCAAGGGCTCGGTAGAAAAGATACCTCCTGTTGTGAAAGTTCCTCATATGGGCTGGAATCAATTGCAGATATTAAAGAAAGAAAGCAAAATATTAGATGGGATCAGAGAAGGCGAAAATTTTTATTTTGTTCATTCCTACTATGTTAAACCGGAAAATAAAGATATTATAAGTAGTGTCACTGACTATGGTATTAAAATAGCGGCAGGTATTGAGAAGAGTAATGTTTACGGTATTCAGTTCCACCCTGAAAAGAGCAGCAGCTGCGGATTAAGGCTGCTGGAGAATTTTTGGAATATGGTAATAGAATAAAGACGATGATTATAATACCAGCAATAGATTTAATAAAGGGTCATTGTGTAAGATTGACCAGGGGCAAATTTAATACGGAAAAAAGGTATTTCGATGATCCAGTCGATACTGCCAGGATATGGAAAGAAGCAGGTGCGGAATGGCTGCATGTTGTTGACCTGGAAGGGGCCAGGACAGGCAGTGTAAAGAACCTGCGCACTGCAGCAGAAATAAGGGAAAAAGTAGATATAAAGATGCAGTACGGCGGAGGGATTAGAAATTTTAAAACTATAGAAATGATTCTGGACACTGGTATTGAAAGGATTATTCTTGGTACCAGAGCTATAGAAGATATAGATTTTCTGGAGAAGAGTATCTTAAAATACAAGAGCAGGATGATTTTAAGTCTGGATTATACTGCAGACGGAGTGATAAATAAAAATGGATGGCAGAAGAAGTCCTCATTCGATATATTTGAAATGACTACCAAAGTAGAAAAATTGGGTATGGATGAAATAATAATTACCGATATATCAAGAGACGGCACACTTAAAGGTATCAATCTGGGCTTTCTTAAAAGAATTTTAATAAGCTCTGATATGAATTTTATAATAGCTGGAGGTATAGGCAGTCTTGACGATATTAAACGCTTGAAGGAAATAGAAGATATGGGGATCAAAGGAATAATAATAGGTAAGGCTTTATATGATGAAAAAGTAAAAATAGATTTAAAAAAAGCTATAAAGATAGGATTAGGATAATGATAACAAAAAGAATAATACCCTGTCTGGATGTTGATAAGGGAAGGGTAGTAAAAGGAGTAAGTTTTGTAAATCTTAAAGATGCAGGGGATCCTGTTGAAATGGCAGCTTTCTATGACAGTGAAGGTGCTGACGAAATAGTATTTTTAGATATAACAGCTTCCCATGAAAAAAGAAAAACAGTACTGGATCTTGCCAGAAAAGCTGCAGAAAAGGTATTTATACCATTTATCATAGGAGGAGGCATAGGAAGCATAGAACAGATAAGGGAAATATTAAAAAAGGGCGCGGATAAGATTTCAATAAATACAGCTGCAGTAAAGGACCCCACCCTTATAAGCAGGGCTTCAAAGATTTTCGGAAGCCAGTGTATAGTAATTGCCATTGATGCAAAATATAAAAGTAAGGATTTCTGGGAGGTATATATTAACGGTGGAAGAATCCCTACCGGTAAAGATGCAGTCAGATGGGCAAAAAAAGTTGAAGAAATGGGAGCAGGAGAAATACTCCTTACCAGCATGGATAAAGATGGTACAAAGGATGGTTATGATCTGGAACTGACCCGTTCAATAACATCTGCAGTAAACATACCTGTTATTGCTTCAGGTGGGGCAGGAAATCTCGAGCATATGAGGGATGTCATAAAGTATACCGGTGCTGATGCGGTCTTGGTAGCGTCTATTTTCCATTATGGGCGGTACACTATAAGGGAAGCCAAGGAATACCTAAGATCTGAAGGTATAGACGTAAGACTATGAGTTTATTACTGAAGGTATAATAATTATAATTAAATATATTTGGTAAAAAAGGAATTATAAAAGTTATGAAAAAGAGTAATAAAAATAACAGAGAGAAGAATAAAGACCCTGAGCTGATAACTGCTGTCATACAGGATTATAAGAACGGTGAAGTGCTTATGGTAGCCTATATGAGCAGAGAGTCTCTAAAAAAAAGCTTGAAAACTGGTATGACCTGGTTTTGGAGCAGGACCAGAAAAAAACTCTGGCACAAGGGTGAGACATCAGGGAATATACAGAAAATAAAGGACATAAAATATGATTGTGATGGAGATGCCTTATTGGTCAGTGTAGAGCAGAGAGGAAATGCTTGTCACACCGGGAATAGAAGCTGCTTTTACAGGACTCTTAATAATATTGATAAAGATATAGATTTTAAGAAGGTTTCCGCGGGTGCTTCAGGGCAGAGCATACTAAGTGAGCTTTATGATGTCATTGAAAGCAGGATCAAAAATAAAGTCTCTGGCTCTTACACTTACTCTCTGCATAAAAAGGGACTGGATGAAGTAATAAAAAAATTCGGTGAAGAGAGCATGGAAGTTGTCCTAGCATCAAAACATCAGGATAAAGCAAGTACGGTTTATGAGATAGCTGATCTTTTATATCATTTACTGGTCTTGATGGCAGAGAAAAAAATTACTTTGAAAGAAGTCTTTGACGAGTTAAAAAGCAGAAGAAAATAAGGAGTGACCATAGTGGGAGTAAAAAGAAGAATAGCACTTATTACCAGCGGCGGGGATGCCAGCGGTATGAATGCAGCCGTAAGAGCTGTCACCAGGTATGCGATATATAATGATCTGGAGGTATACGGATTTTACGAGGGTTTTAAAGGGCTGATCAATAATGATTTTGAAGTGTTAACTTTAAATAAAGTAAGCGGAATAATTGACCGAGGGGGCACTTTTTTATATTCGGCAAGGTCTGAGAGATTTAAATGCAGGGAAGGTCAGAAAGAGGCTATAGCAAATTTGAAAAAAAACAATATAGAAGGGCTGTTGCTATAGGTGGAGATGGTACATTTAGGGGTTCTCATGAGCTTTACAAGCAGGGAGTCCAGGTTGTGGGTATCCCGGCAACTATAGATAATGATGTAGTGGGTACTGATTACAGTATTGGTTTTGATACTGCCCTTAATGTGATAATCAATCTCATTTCAAAAATAAGAGATACGGCATCTTCCCATGACAGAATATTCGTAATAGAAGTAATGGGCAGAAATTCAGGAATAATTGCTGTAAATACCGGTATCGTATGCGGGGCTGACTATATATTGATCC
>CAZLOE010000006.1:0-57462 GCA_964561115.1 uncultured Actinomycetota bacterium | reverse complement strand
AAGGCAGAGGTCTGCAAAACCTTTATCCCCGGTTCGAATCCGGGTGCCGCCTCCACAATTACCTAAAATTATAAGAGAAATTTGAAAAATATCTGTTATAATTCAAAAAAAATAAGTTAGTGTAATTAATAAGCTTCTATGAAATGGTATAAAAAGATTTTTCTTGCTATCTGGGAATTTCCCCAGATGCTGTTTGGTGTAATAATGATCGCTTTTTTAAAAAGAAGAATAGTCAGATATGAGAATTACAAGCGTTTAAAGATTATTTATGTAAAAGATTTCCCGGGAGGTATATCACTTGGTGGATATATAATATTAAATGAAAAGTATTATAAAAGAGACTTGGCAAAAAAACATGAATTTGGGCATTCGATGCAGTCTTTATATTTAGGATGGCTTTATCTTATAGTCGTAGGTATACCTTCCCTTACCAGATCTATCATCTGGAGGTTATTTAAACTGGATAGCAGGGAATATTATAGGGGTTATCCTGAAAGCTGGGCCAACAGGCTGGGTTCAGTCGGAGAACCTGGCAATAAATATTGATTTTAAAAATGATTTATGGCAAAGTTGTAACGATAAATATTCTATAAGTTATCTGGAAAATAAAGGGAGATGTTATATGGATTACGTACAAAATATAATTTCAAATGTTGTAGAAAAAAATCCTGGAGAACTTGAATTTCACCAGGCAGTCAAGGAGGTGCTTTCATCAGTTAAAGCTGTGTTTGAAAAATATCCTGAATATGAGAAAGCAGGGATTTTGGAAAGACTTGTGGAGCCTGAAAGGCAGATTATGTTTAGGGTCCCCTGGATCGATGATGAAGGTAAAGTTAAAGTAAACCGAGGGTATAGGGTTCAATTCAATAGTGCAATAGGTCCCTATAAGGGTGGTTTGAGGCTTCATCCCACAGTAAATCTTGGAATAATAAAATTTCTTGGGTTTGAACAGATATTCAAGAATGCCCTTACCGGGTATTCTATCGGGGGCGGAAAAGGGGGTAGTGATTTTGATCCCAAGGGTAAATCAGACACAGAAGTCATGAAATTTTGCCAGAGTTTTATGACGGAACTTTTTAGACATATCGGTCCTGATACAGATGTACCTGCAGGTGATATAGGTACCGGTGCAAGAGAAATAGGTTATTTATACGGCCAGTATAAAAGAATAAAAAATGCATTTGAGGGCGTTTTAACAGGTAAGGGTATTGATTACGGCGGAAGCCTGCTTAGAAAAGAAGCTACCGGGTACGGTCTTGTATATCTTATTAAAGATATGTTAGAAATAAAAGATAAGTCAATAAAAGGAGCAAAGGTAGTTATTTCAGGTTCAGGAAATGTGGCTATATATGCTCATCAAAAAGTAAAAGAATTAGGCGGTATAGTAGTAGCCATGAGTGATTCAAATGGTTACATTTATGATCCTGAAGGTTTAGATTTAAATGAAATAAAAACTATAAAAGAAATTAATTGTCAAAGAATAAAAGAATATAAAAATAAATACCCAAATGTAAAATGTGGAGAAGATCCCAAAAATATTTGGAAGATCAAGTGTGATATAGCTCTCCCATGCGCTACCCAGAATGAAATAGATTCTGAGGATGCTGAAATTCTGGTAAACAATGGTTGTTATGCTGTCGGAGAGGGAGCTAATATGCCATGTATGCCTGAAGCAATAAAAGTATTTTTAGAAAGTAAAATTTTATATGCTCCAGGAAAAGCTGCAAATGCAGGTGGGGTAGCTGTATCGGCATTGGAAATGTGTCAGAACAGTACAAGATCTCATTGGACTGCTGAAGAGGTCAATAAAATGCTGGAAGGGATTATGTACAATATATTAAAAAATGTCAGAGCTACAGCTAAAGAATATGGTGATGAGGATAATATGGTTATGGGTTCCAATATTGCCGGATTCTTAAAAATAGCCAGTGCAATGCTTGCCCAGGGAGTTGTTTAAAAAAAGATATCTTCTTCGATTTAAGCTAGGTAATTAATAAATTTTTTATTTACTATGTTAAATTATTATTCTTCGGTTTACTTGTAAGAAATTGTAAGAAATAAAAGAAAAACTTTTAGTATAGGGAGCGAATTGATTATGGCAGGTAATTTGACTGCAATTGAAACATTTAATCTTACAAAAAAATTTGGGGACCTGACTGCTGTAGATGATCTAAATCTGAAGGTAAGAAGAGGAGAAATTTTTGGTTTTCTGGGTCCGAACGGAGCAGGGAAGACGACTACGATAAAATTGATGACCGGGCTGCTTAAACCTACTTCAGGAACAGTGACTATTATGAATAAGGATATACAGGAAGATCCTATAGGAGCAAAAGAGGATATCGGACTTATACCGGAAGAACCTCAGATATATGACAAGCTTACCGGAAAAGAGTTCCTTAGATTTATGGGGAATCTATTTTCTATTGACAGGACAAAGATTGAAAAGAAGACTGACGAACTTTTAAAGCTCTTTGATCTGTCAGAGAGGGGAGAGGAGCTGATACAGGGCTACTCGCACGGAATGAAACAGAAAGTGGCTATTGCAGGAGCACTTATACATTCACCAAAAGTTCTTTTTTTTGATGAGCCGACCGTTGGGCTGGACCCTAAAAGTGCAAGAATAATAAAAGATATATTAAAGATCAGGGCAAAATACGGAGATTGTATTTTCATGTCTACCCATATACTGGAAATTGCGGAAAGGATATGCGATCGCGTAGGAATTATTCAGGATGGCAAGCTTTTAGCTGTAGGAAATATGGAAGAGCTGAGGAAGCTTTCCAAGGAAGGAAAAGGCGATCTGGAAGAGATCTTCCTGCAATTGACAGGAGGAGACGAAAATATAGACATTATAAAATCCTTAAGTTGATTTTGGCATATGCTCAAACTGCTTCTAAAAAACAGGCTTAATATTATACTGCTGGGGTACACCAGAGATGAGCCTAAAAGGAGAACCGGCAGGATAATAGGTACATTGGTAGGCGTGGCAATTTTCTCCTTGATCCTCTTCTACTCCGCAAAGCTTATCTCATTTATGTTTGAAAGATTAGATGGAGGACTTGCCGGTATAATACTTGATATAGCTTTGGATTATGCCTTTGCTATGATGTTTATTTTTATAATATTTACCGGTGTTGCTTCAAGCCTTTATATTTTATATTCATCCACGGACCTTCAATTATTGTTAAGTCTGCCTATTAGTTTCAGGACAGTATTTACATATAAATATATAGAAGCATTGATTGCTAATTCTTATTTGTTCTTTATAGTGGTATTTCCCATTTTGATATCTTATGGGATAACATCACAAATGCCTCTTGTGTACTATCCTGTGATGTTGATTGTTTTTATTTCTGTTCTGTCAATTCCGACCAGTCTGGGAGTACTGCTCGGTATGATAGCAGTGAGATATGTCAATCCCAAAAGGGCCAGAGAAATACTTGCTATAGTAGGAGGTCTCCTTGGCTTGACTATCTGGCTTTCTTCACAGCTTCTGTCAAGATACATTAGCGATGTGGTTCCGGAATTTGAATCTATGAATATCGAAGGTATAAAACAGTATATAATAGCAGTATTTGACCGGCCTTTTTTAAAATTTTTACCTTTTACCTGGGGATCAAATGCATTATTCCATATTCATAATGGGGAATACGGCAGTTTTGCCCTTAATTTTATACTTGCTGTAGCTGCTGCAGTAATCCTGGCTTTTATATGTATTGCACTGTCTCAAAAAATATATTATTCGGGCTGGTCAAGTGCATCCCAGGCAGTAGCAGGCAGGAAGTTTAGAAGAGCAAGGTTCAAAGGAAGAGAAGAGATCAGAAAAAAAAGATTTGGTTTTTTATCATTTTCAGGAATAAATTATCTGATAGTAAAAGATTTTAAAATACTTTTTAGAGATATGAGAAGACTGCTCCAGGTCGTTATGCCCATTGTGATGATATTATTTATATTTTTTTGGACTATTTCAAGGGCTGTAAATGAGAGAGGCGGGATAAATTTCTTTATTTCACAGGAGAATCTTTTTATTATATTTGCGCCTTTATTGATCGCAGGACTGATTAATGTAAATGTTTCGGGAAATAATATTGGTGGAGAGGGATTAAAATTCTGGATTCTGAAAATTTCCCCGGTGCATTCTAAAAAAATTTTAAGGACAAAAATCATTTTTAGTTCAGCTGTAACTGCGTTATTCGGTTCGTTTATAGTGATTGTATTTTATTTTGTATACAGGCCCGAAATAATATACTTGATACTCGGACTGTTGCTCCTGGTCCTGTTCTGCTGGGGTGATTCAGTAATAGGTACTTCAATAGGCACTTTTTTTCCTGTGTTTAAACCTTCACTGTCAAGAAAAAGTAATGTGTCATTTTTAGGAGGAATATTAAATTTTATTTTTTTTGCATTATATTTATTTATTTTTAGTGGAATTATAATAGGAGTCATGTTTCTGGGTTATTATTTTTCATTATCCAATGCGATTATTTTCGCTGTGATATTAGTACTTGAGCTTTTAATAAACCTGGTTCTTTATAACGTATTAATAAATATAAGTGCTTATAAGTTAAATGCAATTGAATGGAAATATTAATGTTTACATTTTAAATATATTATTACCTATATTTAATCTGCAAGTGACCCTATAAGATCCCATGTGCATCTCTCAGTTGATTTAAAGTATGAATAATTTATACTAATATATATTAAATGTTATAATTATATTAGTCTAAAAAAATAAATTTATGGTATAATATATTAATATATTAATAAAAATATAAAAGCATTAATAATAATTAATAAGATAGGGTAAATAGAATATGGTCATTAATAAAATAAAAGGTCCAAAAGCATTTAAAGATTTCGGATATAAGGTTATAAGACTCAAATATTTTATCTTGGTAGTATCCGCAATGCTGCTTGAGATAATAGTACTGGTAGTTTATATAATCACCAATGAAAGAATTGTTTATTTCAATCTGTTCACAGGAGGAATATTATATGGTGCAACAAGTATAGTCGTAGTCGTACTTGCAGTAGGCTGTATTGCACTTGTGCTGACGGATAAATCAAGAAGCAAAAAAAGGATAACACAGTTCAATGATTTTAGAAGCAATTACTATAAACTGTTTAATATGTACTCAGGAGATATAAAAAGCCTGGTTAGAAAGTTTGATGAAGAGAAATTTAATTTCGAAGAAAAGGTAAATTATGCTATAGATATTGCAGAACAATACAATAATTATCTAAAGAAATTTTCAGAAATAAAAGCCCCGGGCTTTTTGAAAGATGCATTTAATTACGAAAAGGAACATCTTACCAAGGAAAAATTGTTCTTTACTAAATTTTCACTGTTATCAGAACCTGCAGAACTTGAAGAAATCAGCAGTGAATCCAATCTGGCATATGAGAACTTTAAGAGAGAATTAAATAGTATTGAAAGAAAATTAAAACTAATAATATAAGAAATGGAAGAGAATAATAAAATAAAAAAACAGTTGATTTCGGAGATAGATAAATTAAAGCAAATAATAGAAGGTTATCAAGAGTCACAGCCCAGTTTGGATAAACTGGGTGAGGCTATGGAAGATAATATAGAGCAATACGAGACTTTAATAAATACTGCTCCATTTGGAATAATTAACATTAATGAGGATGGAATAATAACATCATGTAATAAAAAAGTATTGAATTTCTTAGGGCAATCTGAAAAAGAAATAGTAGGAAAGCATTTTACAAAGATAAAGTTTCTCAGTACAGAGGATATACCGCGATATCTTAAGATCTTTGCTTACGCCCTGAGTGGAAAAGAAGGGATATCGTTTGAGATAAGTGGTCAGAACAAGGATGGGGATATTTTTTACGGAGAAGTATTTTATGGTCTTATAAAAAGAAATAGAGATGTCAAAGCTGTTCAGATATTAATAAGCGACATCACTAAAAGGAAAGAAGCAGAAGAAAAACTAAACTTTTTAAGATTCCATGATGAACTGACTGGACTTTTTAATAGAGCTTATTTTGAAGAAGAGGTAAAAAGGTTGGATTCTGAAAGGCAGCTTCCATTAAGTTTTATCATTGGGGATGTGAATGGCTTAAAGTTGATAAATGATGCTTTTGGAAGTGAAGAAGGCGATAAGATATTAAAGATTATTGCAAAAGCTATAAGAGAATGCTGCAGGAGAGAAGATATTATTGCAAGATGGGGAGAGGATGAGTTTGCAATACTCCTGCCCAGAACTTCAGCAGACTATAGTCGTAAAGTAATGAGCAGGGTCAAGGAGATCTGTCAAAAAAACAGTAAAGGAAAAGTAAAATTTGAAATGGCAATGGGGTCGGCTACAAAGCAGGACAAAGAACAGGACTTTCAGGGTATTGTAAAGGATGCAAAAGATGAGATGTATAAGAATAAGCTTTTCGAGTCCAAAAGCATTCCTGATTCAGTAATATCTTCACTTGTAGATTCACTGATGGAAGACAGCTACGAGACAAGAGAACACGGGAAAAGGGTAAGAAAATTTGCCTTAAAATTAGGGCGCACTATAGGACTTCCAAAAAGCAAGCTGGATGAGCTGTCTATACTGGCTGATCTCCACGATCTTGGTAAGATAGCCATACCCGATGATATTGTTACCAAGAGGGACAAGTTAAGTGAAAAAGACTGGAAAATTTTAAGGAGTTATCCTGAGATAGGATATAATATAGCAAAATCATCATATAAATATTCCAATATTGCTGAATATATATTGACCCACCATGAAAGATGGGATGGGACAGGTTATCCACAGGGACTAAAGGGTGAAGATATACCTATAGCTTCGCGTATTACCGCTATTGCTGATGCATATGATGTCATGAGGAGCGGGAGGTTCTATAAGAGGACATTGACTAAAAAAGAAGCAATAGGAGAGCTGGAAAAATCAAGCGGTTCGCAGTTTGATCCTCAACTGGTGAAAAAATTTATAGAAATCTTGGAAGAGGAATAGCAGTTATTTCTTTATCTTTTTCTACAATCCTGACATTAGAAATGTTTAAAGCTTTACTTTAATGTTATAATATTAAAATTATAAATGAGATCCAAAATGAAACATATAAAGGGAGACCAAAAAGGAAAGATAGTCTTATATGCATTAAGTACATGCCAGTGGTGCAGAAAGACAAAAGACCTTCTTAAAAATTTAAATATAGACTATTACTATGTTGATGTAGATATGACTGAAGGTAAAGAAAGGGAAGAATTACTGGGAGAATTAAAAAAATATAATCCGGACTGCAGCTTTCCGACTATTGTGATAGATGATAGTGATTTTATAATAGGTTTTGACGAAGATAAAATAAAAGAAAAATTAAAGTAATAAAATTATGAGCAAAGAAATAAGTAAAGAAGAAGTTGACAGATTATATAAAAAGTTAAATGAAGAGGCGGAATCAGGCGGTTATCATCTTAATCCTGACACTGATTTAACTAAGAAACTGGTAAGAGGATTACTGGTAAATCAGAAGAGATATGGATACCAGGCATGCCCCTGCAGGCTGGCTTCAGGTGAAAAAGAAAAAGATATGGATATAATATGCCCCTGTGATTACAGGGATCCAGATCTGGGTGAATATGGAACATGCTATTGTGCTCTTTATGTTGACCAAGAGATACTGAAGGGAAAAAAGGAAGTAAAGTCGATTCCGGAAAGAAGATTTAGAAAGAAAAAACAGAGCAGTGCGGAAAAGGTGAAGAAACCGGGAGACAAGATTTCAAAAAGTGGATACCCGGTATGGAGATGCAGGGTATGCGGGTATTTATGCGCAAGAGAGAAACCCCCAGCTTTGTGTCCTATATGCAAAGCCAGAAGAGAAAGATTTGAAAGATTTGCTTTACGGTAAAGAAGGAAAGGGAAATCGATTCAATCTATTATCTCATCCTTATCTGCTAATTTTGCTATAGTCAATTTATTTTCACCAAACCTGTCCGATATTCTATCAATGGCCTCGGCAAGATTTTCATCCTCTGATGATCCGCCTGTAGATATTAGATCTCCCAGCACAGAGGTTAGTTTTAAGCCGCTTACCGAAATTCCAATCAGCCTGATTTTTTTTCTGTTAAGATCGAGATTTTTAAGTAGAGACACAGAGAATTTGTGTATATCAAATATATTGGAAGTATATTTTTTTAGAGTTATCCTCCTGGTGATGGTTTTAAAATCGGAAAACCTTATCTTTAAAGTGATCACTCTGCCTTTATATTTCTTCAGCCGTAGGTTTCTTGATATTTTTTGTGAAAGGAGGAGAAGTGTCGATCCCAGTGTTCCAAGATCATCTATATCCCTGCTGTAGGTTATTTCTCTTCCTATTGACTTTGGCTCCTGATTTGGTGTCACTTTTCTGTCATCAAATCCATTTGCCATTTTATGTATGATTCTGCCTGGCTCTCCAAACTTATTTTCGATTATTTCCAGCGGAGCTCCGGCAAGATCACCTATAGTTATGATTCCCATTGATTTAAGTTCTTCGCATGTGACCCTTCCGACTCCCCATATATAGGATACCGGCAGGAGTTTGACTTTTTTTATGACTTCTTTGGTGTTTTCAAGTACTATAAGACCGTTTGGTTTATCTATGCTTGAGGCAAGTTTTGCCAGAAATTTATTTGGACCTATGCCGGCAGAGGAAGTCAGATTGGTCTGTTCATATATCCTGCCCTTTATTTTTTTGGCTATTTCAAGTTCATCGCCAAAGAGCTTTTCACAGCCTGTTATATCAAGGAAGGCTTCATCACAGCCTATTGCCTCTACCAGGGGAGTGAATTGAAAGAATATCTTTCTTATCCGTATTGATTCCTTAAGATATTTTTCCATGTCCACGGGGACAAAGATCCCTTTAGGGCAGAGCCTTTTTGCCCGTGTGAGAGGCATGCCTGAATGAAGCCCATATTTTCTTGCTTCGTAAGAGGCAGAGGAGATCACCCCTCTGTTTAGCGGTCCGCCTACAATCAGGGGCTTGTTTTTATATTCGGGAGTGTCTCTTTGCTCGATTTGTGCAAAGAAGGCGTCCATATCTATATGTATTATTTTTCCTGGACTTCCCATGCCGCGCCTGCTTTCGCCAGTAAGTTGTTTTTTATGCTGTCTTTCCTGGCCCTGCTCCTGATTTTCTTTAAGCCGGAGAGACTGGCAGAATTTTTACCGATTACGGCCATGTGGTCGTCTTTGCAGTATATCCTGCCTTTGATTATCACCGCGGACTGGCCTGATATTGTTTTTAGATTCTTTTTATATGCATCGGGGAAAAATACTGATTCATACATACCGTCTTCATCTTCCAGGGTGCAAAGCAGCATATTTCCTCCATCTCTGGTTTTTTTGATTTTCCGGGTGATTATTATCCCTGCGGTGAATATATCTTCTTTACTGTCCGCAAAATCCGGGAAAAGGCTGCTTCTTACCGTGCGGTATTCTTCCAGCTCGCTTTTAAAATACTGCATGGGAGAACTGCTGGCGCAAAATCCCAGAATTTTTTCTTCCATCTCAAGCGTCTCCCGGAGGTTAAAATCTTTTAGATGATCTTCACAGCAAGGCGGGAGGTGGCTGCTGCAGCCAGGAATGTTTTTGCTGCTTGCCAGGTAATGATAGCCGAGCAGTAAATATTTTCTTTTAAGGCCTGTAAAATCAAATGCTCCGACTTTTATAAGGTTCACGATCGCTTTACCGGCTATTCTGCAGCCGCTTTTTGAAATCCTGCAGTAAAAGTCAGTAAAGTCTTTAAATCTTCCATTTCTATTTCTTTCTCTTATTATGGAGCCGACACCTGTTTGTCCCAGTTCTCTTACGGTCATAAGGGGAATTCTTATGGATTTTCCCTCGTCTTCGACGGAAAATTTAAATCCGCTGCTGTTTATGTCGGGAAGTTTTATTTTTATGCCAAAACGCCTTGCCTCTTCAGTATATTGAGCTCTGCTGTAGTATCCCGAGTTATCAGTCAGTATTGTTGATAGAAGTTCTGCCGGATAATGTGCCTTTATATAGCAGGTCTTATATGACAGTTCGGCATAGGCGGCAGCGTGAGCTTTGACAAAACCGTAACTTGCGAATTTGGATATCAGTTTAAAGATCTCTTTTGCAGTTCTTATATGATAACCTCTGCAGGCTGCCCCTTTAATAAAACGTTCTTTTTGCCTTCCCATTTCTTCTTTTGAAAGTCTGGTCATAGCCTTCCTTAAATTATCGGCTTCACTCAGAGAGTATCCTGCTATATTAACCGCTATTTGCATCACCTGTTCCTGGTATAGTATTATTCCATAGGTCTCGCTTAGAACAGGCTCCAGATCCCGGTGAAGATAGGAAGCCTTTTCTCTCCCGAATTTTCTTTCAATAAAGTTTTTGACCATTCCAGACTGCTGGGGGCCGGGTCTGTACAGAGAGATCAGAAATGTAATGTCGTTTAATGTTGACGGCTTTATTTTTTTTGCAAGTTTTCTGATGCCGTAACTTTCAAGCTGAAAAACCCCCAGAGTCTTTCCATTTTTTATGAGGTCAAATGTTTTACTGTCATCGTATCTTATTTCCCTGATATCAAGATCTATATTTCTTTTAGCCTTAAGCATACTGGCTGTATCTTCCAGCAAACTGAGGCTCAGAGAATTTATCAGATCTATTTTTAAGAGGCCCAGATCTTCTATGCTGTCCTTATCATACTGGCTTGTGGTTTCACCGGTCTGGGACAGGGTAAGGGGTATTTTTTTGGTCAGATCGGTGCTGGATATAATAAATGCGGAAGGATGCAAGGAGGTATGGCGGACGTAGTTTTCAATTTTTCTTGATATAAAGGTTATTTTTTTATGTTGAATATCTCTTACATCTGAACATTCCCTGTCTTTTGCGGTGATCCCTTTATACTGCCTGACCGGGAATCCTGAGGAGAGGGAGGAGGAATATGTATTTACTATCCGGTCCGCATCTTCTTTGCTGCATCCCAGAAATCTTCCCGCTTCTCTTACCGCAGCTCTTGGTTTCAGGGTAGAGAAGGTACATACCCTGGAGATATTATTTTTACCATATTTCAGTGTAATATATTTGATTATTTCAGCCCTTCTCTTATGGGACAGGTCGATATCTATATCAGGGGGCTCTTTTCTTTCCCTGTTAAGAAATCTTTCAAAATAAAGATTATTTTTTACAGGATCGACATTGGATATGCCCAGAATATAAGATACTATGCTTCCTGCAGATGAGCCCTTTCCGCAGATGGGAATGTTGTTTTTGCGGGCGAATCTTGCTATATCGGCAACTATGAGAAAGTACCCGCAGAAACCTGTTTCCATGATCACCTCCAGCTCCTTTTTCAACCTTCTGAGGATATCCGGGGAAGGATTGCTGCCGTATCTCCATTTTAGCCCCCGGGAGCATAGCTTTTTAAGGTAATCTTCCTCCGGTATTCTCCCCGGAACCTTAAAGTGGGGGAAGATTATATTACCGAGCGGAAGCTCCAGGCTGCACCTGTCTGCTATAACTGTAGTATTGGATACTGCCTGGTGTATATCTGAGAAAAGGCTGGCCATTTCAGCGGTGGATTTAAAATAATGTTCATCATTATCGATAAATTCAATATCAGACCCGGCCTTTGTCCCCATGGCTTTTATTTTGGAAAGGCATTTATATATTCCGTAGTCTGCCTTATTTAGGTAGTGGACATTGTTTGTTGCCACTATTGGGATATTGTTCTTTAGGGCAAAGTTGACCAGTATCTCAGAGGGCAGGGATAAGGAAAGCATACTTTTTGTTTTCGGATATCTCTGAATCTCTATAAAGAAATCTCCACTAAATAATTCCTGGTAATATTCTACAGCTCTAAGTGCTTCCTTTGTCTTTTCCTGCCCCAGCAGCTGGGAAATCTCGCCGGATTTGCAGCAGCTCAGACCTATAAGGCCTCCGCTTTTTTTTCGGAGATCCGATATTTTGACTGACGGTGTCGGAGTCTTGCTTTCCATGTTTGATTTGCTTATTATCTGACAAAGATTCTCATATCCTGTTATGTTTTTTATAAGTATCACCATTTGGGAGATCATCCCGCTGTTCATGACCCGGATCTCACATCCGATTATAGGTTTTATGTTTTTCCTGATTGCTTCTTTATAGAACTCGACAGCCCCGCTCATTACATACTTATCGGTAAGGGCGACTGCCTTCATGCCGTTTTTGGCAGCGGCGCTGGCCAGCTCTTTTATGCTTATGGTTGATTCCATAAGACTGTATTCACTGTGAACATGCAGATGAGAAAAAAAAGCCATTTTATTTAGCACTGCCCCTTAGATTTATGGTGTATATATTTAGAATTGTTTATCTATATATTACAACCGAACATATGTTTGGTCAATAGGAAAATTAGCCATTTTTTATCAGTAATTTTTATCAGTAATCCAGATATGCACTATTGAAGAAAATAGCAGTTTAATTATTTCAGGGTTGATTTTTTTAGTTTTTTATATATAATACTTGGTTTTGTGTGGCTTTATTGAGATATGTTTTAAAAAAATTATTAAAATTTTGTAAAAAATGCAATATAAAAAAGGATATAAAAATGAGAAAATACAATGTAGCAATACATGTATTATTTTGGGCGCTAATAGTATTTTTGCTTTTTATAACTTTATTATACCTATTTTATAGGAATGATGGGTTTAATATATTTTCTTCTTACACCGAAGGAGCTGATCCTGAAGAAGCTGAGGAAATAGTAGTCAGAGAGGTCGTAGAAGTAGAGAAAGAAGTAGAGTGGTATTATTTTTTGGCTTCAGGATACAGTGCCAACGATTCTTCACAGGGTACTAATAATATAACAGCGACAGGAAAGGAAATAGAGCAGGGAATGGTCGCTGTGGATCCTAAGGTCATATCTCTGGGAACCAGAATTGAAATAAAAGATATGGGAATATTCGTAGCCGAGGATACAGGAGGAAAGATAAAGGGCAACAGGATAGACATTTATTTTGATTCAAAAGAAGAAGCTAAAAAATTCGGTATGAGAGGTATCTGGATCAATATAATAGACGTAAAAGGTTATAATATCGCTGATCTGTCTGAAAATGAATAGTATATAAGAAGATATATGAGCAGATGATTTTTATTTTCTTATTTTACCTTATTTTTTATTTTTCAGTATGATTTTTTTAAGGATTCTGTGAAATTCTCTTGCATCTTTTTTCTTCAACTTTTGTATTTTGAAGCTTTCTCTTTTATTTCTGATGGTCAGTGTGGAATAAATAAGACCTTCTTTTAAATCTACAGAAACAATAAAGGGATAGGTGGCTATAAACTTTTTATCCCTGGTTATGTTGGAATAAAAATAAAAGAATAATTTTTTATTGGTCAGGATAAGAATTCCGCTGACAGTGTTTTCTAGAATACAGGGAGCTGTAAAAACTGTTTTTTCATCAGGGTCTATAAATGGGAAATATCCTATATCTTGGGCTTGCTCATCACCTGAGTAGGTTTTGTTCATAATAAAACTCAAAAATTTTTATAGAAAAAAGTTTAGCGTAATTATATAAGATAATAATTGATAAAAAAAGGTATTCCTTAAAATATATTACCTTACATTGGTTAAAGAAAAAAAGATTTAAATTTTAAAAGATATTTTATTTTTACTGATATTTAATATTTGTTTTGATAAAAGAAAAATAATATAATAATTATTCAGCTAAAACGAGCGGAAGTAGCTCAGTTGGTAGAGCATCACCTTGCCAAGGTGGGGGTCGCGGGTCCGAATCCCGTCTTCCGCTCCATTTTTTTATAATAGATTATCTTGTCCTATACATTCAAAGATATATAATAAGTAAGGATTTTAATAAAATCTGTAAAAAAATGATTGAAATAGAATTAAAAAACTTAGGTAAGATTAAAATAGAGGAAGGCACAAGCATCCTGGAAGCTGCAAGAATGCTTGATAAAAAAATTGCAGATCAGGCACTCGCGGCTGAGGTTTTTGATGAAAAAAGAGATGGCCAAAAAGGTGCTTTGTTGGATCTAAGCTTAAGGGTGACCGAAAACTCATCCTTCAGCATCATTACTTCCGAGAACAGGGATAAGGCAATAAGTATTTTAAATCACAGTACCTCACATATAATGGCCGAAGCAATAAAAAAGGTATTCCCGGATGCAAAGTTTGCCATAGGACCATCTATCAAGGATGGTTTTTATTATGATTTTGAAACCAAAAAGAACGTATCAGCCGAAGATCTTCGGCTGATCGAAAAAGAGATGAAAAGGATAATAAAGGAAGATAATAGGTTTGAAAAAAGTGAGGTCAGCAAGGAAAAAGCTAAAAAACTGTTCAAGGGCAATCCCTATAAGATAGAACTGATAAATGATATAGAAGGCAATAAAGTAAGTATTTACACTTCAGGAGATTTTACAGATCTATGTTCCGGTCCCCATATACCATCGACTGGAAAGGTAAAGGCATTCAAGCTGTTAAGTGTTGCCGGAGCTTACTGGCGGGGCGATGAAAAAAATAAAATGCTGGTAAGGATATACGGAGCTGCCTTTTTCAGCAGCGAAGAATTAAAGGAACATATGGAGAAACTGGACCTGGCAAAAAGAAGTGACCACAGGAAAATAGGCAGGGATTTAGACATTTTCAGTTTTAATTATGAAGCGCCTGGATTTCCTTTCTTCCACCCCAATGGGATGGTGCTTATGAATACTATCCTGGATTACTGGAAAGAGGAACATGAAAAGGAAGGCTATAAGGAAATAAAAACGCCGATTTTACTAAGCAATGAATTATGGAAAACATCAGGCCACTGGGATAATTACAAAGAAAATATGTATTTTGTAAAGATTGATGAAAATGATTTTGCCATTAAGCCTATGAACTGTCCCGGTACTATTTTGGTTTACAAGTCAAACCAGCATTCATACCGGGAGCTGCCCATAAGGATAGCTGAACTGGGACTGGTACACAGGCATGAGAAATCAGGAGTTTTACATGGGCTGTTCAGGGTAAGAAGTTTTATACAGGATGATGCTCATATATTCTGCACCGAAGATCAGGCAAAAGAAGAAGTCTCCAAAGTAATAGGGCTGACCGACCGTATTTACAAAGGTTTTGGTTTTGATAAATATCATCTGGAGCTTTCTACCATGCCTGATAAGAGAATCGGCACTGACCAGATGTGGGAGAAAGCTGAAAGCATATTGAAGGAAGCTATTGAAAGCAGGGGACTCGATTATGTAATAAATGAAGGAGAAGGTGCTTTTTATGGCCCCAAGATTGATTTTCATATACAGGATTGCCTGGAGAGAACATGGCAGTGTGCCACTATTCAGCTGGATTTTGCTATGCCGGAGAAATTCGATATCGAGTATATGGGAGAAGATAATATAAGGCACAGGCCGGTTATGATTCACAGGACTGTGCTGGGAAGCATTGAAAGATTTGTAGGCTTACTTTTAGAACATTACAGCGGAAACCTGCCCCCCTGGCTGGCACCGGTCCAGGTAATAATTCTGCCTATTTCTGAGAAGTTCTATAAGTATGGGGCAAATGTGTATGAAAGCATCAAAAAAGAGGATATAAGAGTAGAAATTGATAACAGGGTAGAATCATTAAGCAAGAAGATAAAACAGGCTGAGATTAAAAAAATACCTTATATGGTCATTATTGGGAAAAATGAAGAAAAAACAGGGACTATAACTATAAGAAAGAAAATCGGCGGGGATATAAAAGAGATTAAACTGGCTGATTTTATATCTGAGTTCAGAAATGTAATAGAAAACAAAAAGACAGTTTACTGACACCGGACATATTTACCCTTTATTTTTTAGGAAAATATTTCTATAATTAAACTCCAACACTTTCTTAATAATTTTTGCTTTATTTAGGCTTTTATAGTATTTATTGACTATTATTTTAAAGGGGAGGTTTTTAAAATGACACTGAAGGAAAAAGTAAAATTATATACCACAAAGACAGCTATAAGAAGTGCATTGAAAATACTTCCTAAGATCTCTGATGAGAGATGGCTTTCTCTGATTAAAGGAAGGGTATACAGACTCAAGAAGAAAGAAGAGAGAGATTTTCTGGAGAATTTACTTGTTAATCTAAAATTATCAGCTGAGAAGGTATCCCCTCAAGTAAGAGAAAAAATAGTTATGAATCTGATAAATAATGCCATGATACAGGGACAGCCTAAAAGGATAGATTTTGCCCAGAAATATGGTATAAGTCCGCCTAATCTTTTAGTGATAAGCCCTACTATGAAATGCAATCTTAGATGCTATGGCTGTTATGCATGGCAGTATTCTAAGAAAAACGATCTGCCATATGATGTATGCAACAGAGTAATTGAAGAAGCAAATGATATAGGACTTTACTTTTTTGTTATAACTGGAGGGGAACCGTTTTGCTGGGACAAGATCTATGATTTTCTTGAAAGGCATAATGATTCATTCTTCCAGATTTATACCAATGGTCAGATGATTGACAATGAAGCTGCAGAAAGGCTTGCTGAGCTTGGAAATGCAGTCCCATGCATAAGTGTAGAGGGTTTTGAAAAGGAAACAGATGAAAGAAGAGGTAAAGGTGTCTGGAAAAAGATTATGAGTGCTATGGATGCTCTTAGAGAAAACGGGGTGCTGTTTGGGTTTTCTGTGACTGCGACCAGGGGAAATAATGAATTGGTAGTCAGCGATGAATTCATTGATTTATTTATAAATAAGGGAGCCTTTATTGGTTGGTATTTCAATTATGTCCCAATAGGTAAAGAACCTAATATGGAACTTATGCCTACACCTGAACAAAGAGATTATAGAAGAAGCAGGATTGTAGAAATTAGGAAAACAAAAAAGATAATAGTAGCTGATTTCTGGAATGATGGGCCTCTGGTGAACGGTTGTATGGCCGGAGGCAAAAATTATTTACATGTTAATGTAAACGGAGATGTCGAACCGTGCGTTTTTGTGCACTTTGCTGCTGATAATATAAAAGAGAAAAGCCTTATTGATATTCTTACTTCAGATTTCTTTATGGCATTCAGGAAAAGACAGCCTTATACCGAAAATCACCTCAGGCCCTGCAGTATAATTGACAACCCATATATATTAAGAGATATAGTTGCTGAAACTGGTGCTTATCCCACACACGAGGGTGCAGAAACAATAATAAGCTGTCTTGCAAGACCGTTAGATAAATATGCCAGTGATTATAAGAAGATAGCAGACAAAGTATGGGAAGAAGAATATGTTCCCCAAGAAGATAAAGATATAGCAGTGTAGACAAAATAATCAATAATTAGTATAATTCCAAGATTATTAATAATAAATTGTTAGAACAATAAAATAAATAAAGTAGAAATCATCTATTTCTCACCATATGACGGTCATTAAGACTTGTTAATTTGGTTGGTTATATTTAATAGGTAGATGATTTGTCTGCCTATTTTTTTTAAAGAAATACGGAGGTGCAGCTTCTATAAAAATAGAATTAGAATAAATCAACAAATCAGGGTGCCAGATATCAGGTTGATTGCAGAAGATGGCAGTCAAATCGGAATAGTTCCAATCGAGGAAGCATTGAAGGCTGCCGGAGATAAAGGTATGGATCTGGTTGAAATATCACCCAAAAGTAATCCGCCTGTCTGCAAGATAATGGATTATGGAAAATATAAATATCAGCTGGAAATATCTGAGAAAATGAAGAAGAAGAAGCAGTCTCAGATAGTGGTAAAGGAAATTAAGATAAGGCCTAAAATAGACACTAACGATCTTAATACTAAAAGAAAGCAAATAGAGAAATTCTTAAGCAGCGGTTACAGGGTGAAAATAACTATTATGTTTAAGGGAAGAGAAATAGTGCATAAAGAACTTGGGATGAAAATACTTAATGAATTAATAGAAGAGTTAAAGGACAAGTGTGTGTTGGAGCTGGAACCTAAATTAGACGGTTATAATATTATAGCCGTTTTAACACCGGTTTAAATTTTAGTATATCTAAATAATTTAATCTGGAAGGATGTCATTATGCCAAAGATAAAAACTCATAAAGGCGCGGCAAAAAGATTTAAAGTTACTGGAAGTGGAAAGATTGTCAGAGAAAAAGCGTACAGGAGTCATATCCTTACCAAAAAAAATGCCGATAGAAAAAGGCGTTTAAAAAAAAGGCAGGAAGTGGCAACTTCCGATAGGAAGAAAGTCAGGAGACTTTTAGGCAGATAAGGAAGGACGTGATTATAATGACCAGAGTCAAAAGAGGGCAGGTAAAGTGGAAAAAACATAAAAAAGTATTGAAGCAGGCCCGAGGATATTATGGCTCCAAGAGCAGGAGTTACAGAATTGCAAAAGAACAGCTGCTTAAGTCTATGAGCTACTCATACCGGGACAGGAAGAATAGAAAAAGGAATTTTAGAAGGCTGTGGATCACAAGAATCAATGCTGCAGCGAGAATAAATGGGATTTCTTATAATGAATTCATCAATGGTTTGAAAAAGGCAAGTGTTGATATAAACAGAAAAATTTTATCCGAAATGGCTATAAGTGATCCTGATGCTTTTCAAAGACTGACGGAAATCGCTAAGAAAAAAATGGCATAAGATTATGAGTGATGATAAAAAGATTATAGATGAACTGGAAAAAAAAATAGATCTGGAAATAGGTAATTTTAATGAGGAACTGGAAGCAGTAAAAAGCATAACTGAACTGGAGAGAGTCAGGACAAAATTTACCGGTAAAAAAAGCTTTCTTTCAAATACACTGAAGAAAATAGGTAGCCTCCCCCAAAATCTTAAACCGATGTTCGGAAAGAGAATAAATATCACAAGAGAAAAAATAGAATATGGTATTGTAAAAAAAGAAGAATCTCTTAAGAGTGTAGAGTATGAAAATAAGCTAAGAAAAGAAACAGTAGACCTGTCTCTGCCGGGAAGAAAAGCAAACCAGGGTAAGAAAAATGTTATATCCCGGGTTATTGAGGAAATCGAACAGGTTTTTATAGGAATGGGATTTGAAATAGCGGAGGGGCCGGAGGTAGAAACGGATTATTATAATTTTGAAGCATTAAATACTCCGGTAGATCATCCGGCAAGATCTCTTCATGATACCTTTTTTATTTCAGAAAATGTATTACTTAGGACTCATACTTCTCCCGTTCAGATAAGATATATGGAGAGTCATAAACCCCCTTTATTAATAATAGTGCCAGGTAAGGCATATAGGAGGGATTATGATGTTTCCCATACCCCGATGTTTACTCAGATAGAAGGCCTGGTAGTAGATAAAGAAATAAATTTCGGTAATCTTAAATGGACACTTGAAACTTTTGCCCATGAGATTTTTGGAAAGGAAAGAGAAGTAAGATTCAGGCCGCATTATTTCCCCTTTACCGAACCAAGCGCAGAGGTAGATGTATCCTGTAATATATGTAATGGTAAGGGGTGCAGAGTATGTTCAGGTACCGGATGGCTTGAGATCCTGGGTGCCGGGATGGTAGATCCAATGCTGTATTCTTTTGTGGGTTATAATCCGGAAGAAGTGAGCGGTTTTGCTTTTGGAATGGGTATAGAAAGGATTTGTATGTTAAAATACGGCATCGATGATTTAAGACTATTCTTTGAAAATGATTTGAGGTTTCTCAGACAATTTTAGCCTTCAATATCAGTCTTTTAAGATGTTTTGAAAAAAATCTTTACTTTTTAAAATATTTACAGGAAAGGGATTTTTAAATATTGAAAGTAACAATTAACTGGTTAAATGAATTTTTAAATCCTAATATTTCTGATCCCAGAAGTGTTTCAGATTTTCTGACTATGAGCGGGACCGAGGTTAAAAAAATCGATTATATAAGTGGTTTGTACCAAGATATAGTGGTAGGTAAGATAATTGATTTTTCGCCTCATCCTGATGCAAATAAATTATCCCTGTGCGAAGTAGATATCAGTTCAAGGCGGTTGAAAATAGTCTGCGGTGCAAGTAATTTTAAAAAAGGAGACAAGGTAGCTGTTGCATTACCTGGGTCCAAAGTCAAAGACTTGACAATAAGAAAAAGTAGAATCAGGGGTCAGATATCGGAAGGAATGATGTGCTCTGAAATGGAATTGGGCATATCATCTGATTCAGAAGGAATAATGATCCTTGATGAAAGCAGTAAGATAGGTGATAAATTATCAAAATCTGTTGGTCTTGATGATACTGTACTGGAACTTGAAATTACACCAAATCGCCCAGACTGTATGAGTATTATAGGAATTGCAAGAGAAATAAGCGCTTTGACTGATGCAAGAATGGTAATGCCTGATTACGATTTTAAGAAAAAACTAAATATAGATTCCAATTTTAAAATCGAAATAGAGGATTATAAGCTCTGCCCAAGATATTCTGCTAAAATTTTTAAAAATATCCCCAGTACCAATTCACCCCGGTGGCTAAGGAACAGACTTATGCTTTGTGATATAAGACCTATCAATTTGATTGTAGACCTTACTAATTATATTATGCTGGAGACCGGACAGCCGCTGCATGCTTTTGATAAAGAACTGCTAAGTTCTAATGTAATCGTTGTCAGGAATGCCAGAAAGGGAGAAGAGATAAAGACTATTGATGACTCGACAAGAATACTGGAGGATGATGCATTGGTAATAGCTAAATATAAAAAAGCTGTGGCTATTGCAGGAATAATGGGCGGAAAAGATACCGAAATAAATCAAAATACAAAAACTGTCATGCTGGAATCAGCAAATTTTTACGGACCTTCAATAATGAGAACATCAAAAAAATTAGGACTTAGGTCAGAAGCCTCAAACAGGTTTGAAAAAAAGATAGATCCTCTGCTTACTGTATTTGCTATTGAAAGATTCACTGATTTATATGAGAAGATAAGCAATTTAAAATCGGAAGGATGCATCTATGATAATTATATGAAGGTCGGGAGAGAAAGAAATATTAATTTAAGAGTAAAAAAAGTAAGTGAGGTTCTTGGAAAGGAAATCGATGCCGGCCTGATATCAGATATTCTAAAAAAATTAAAGATAAATAATAGATTAAAAGGGCAAAATATACAGGCAGTAGTGCCTTCTTTTAGATATGAGGATCTTGAAAGGGAAATAGATCTTGTAGAAGAGGTAGCAAGGATTTACGGATACGATAAATTAGACTCTATACCTACTCCAGCAAGCGACAGGCGCGGAAAATATAGTGATTATCAAAAAATGGTTAAAGATATAAGGCAGAGGCTGTGTGATGTAGGACTTATTGAAGTAATAAACTATTCATTTGTAGGAATTGACCATCTTAAAAAATATAAAATACTACAGGAAGATGAATATAATAAAAATGTAGAGATAATTAACCCTATTAATGAAGATTTTAAGATGCTCAGGCATATGCTTATGCCGGGATTGATAAAAAATATTGAGTATAACATTAATCATAACATCAAGGATATTGAAATATTTGAGATATCCAGAGTTTTTGAAAAGACCGGTAAGGGAGAATTGCCTGTAGAGACGAACATGCTTGGTGTAGTGATGTCCGGAAAAGCAGTTAAAAAAGGATGGAGCGAAGAGGAAAGAGATATTGACTTTTTTGATTTGAAAGGGGTTCTGGAATCTATATGTGATGCATATTATCCCAGTGGAAGTTTAAAGATAAAAGAGAAAGAATACGGTTTTTTCCACCCCAGGATCAGCGGAGTAATAAATATAGGCAATCTGGATATGGGAATAATCGGAAAGATTCATCCCGCATTAATAGAAGAAGCTGATATAGGTCAGGATGTTTTTTATTTTGAGATAAGTCTTGATAAATTTGTAAAGAATGTAAAAAAATCAGTAAGATTTAAATCAATATCACCTTTTCCTTCAATAGATATTGATCTGGCAATAGTAGTAGATCAGAAAATAAAGAATGAAAATATTGTAAATGAAATAAAAAAGACCGGAACAAAATTATTAAAAGAAGTGAGGCTTTTTGATGTGTATAAAGGAAAACAAATAGAGGATAATAAAAAAAGCATGGCATATTCTCTTAAGTTTAGAGATGATGAGAGGACTTTAAAGGATACGGAAGTGGAGATAATAATAAAAAGAATACTTGAGAAACTGGGAAGAGAATTTAATGCAAAAATTAGAGAATAAATAAAATATGATAATTGAGTTTCCGGGTACAAAAGGTGAGATTGAAGAAAGCAGCGCTATACATAAATATCATTCTTCTTTGATTGTCAAATACAAAAGAACCAATGTGCTTATTGACTTAGGATTAAAGTTTAATCCTAAGTTATTAAAAGAAATAAATGATTTCAGTTATATTTTAATAACCCATGCTCATCCCGACCATTATATATGGACTATAAAGGAAGAAAATAAAATAAATATACCAGTATATCTTACCAGGGATACTCTGGACTACAGTAAAAATAAGCCTGAAAATTACAGTGTTATTGAAACTGGTAGAAATTATATCCTTAAAGATCTTGAAATAACGGCATATAAAGTGATCCATTCATTACGATGCCCGGCAGTAGGGTATAGGATAAAAGGAGATAAGGCTTTTATATATGCACCTGATATTGTTGATTTTCAGCAAGACAAGAGAATAGTATTAAATGATATTGATCTACTCATAGCTGATGGATCAAGTCTTAATGTAAATATGGTCAGAAGAAAAGACGGCAGGTTATTTGGCCATACAAGAGTTAAAACCATAATAGGGTGGTGTAAGAAATATGATATTGGAAGATTGGTAATAACTCACTGTGGCAAGCAGATAGTCACTATGGACAGCGGTGAACTGAAGAGCAGGCTGGAATCATACGCAGATGATAATATAGATGTGAATGTAGCTTTCGATGGCTACAAAATGAAATTATAAAAAAACTCCAAAATTTCTTCATTTTTTTTTAATATAATTCCCCTAAAAAATAAAAAAGGGGAATCTATGATTAAAAATAAAAGAAAAGTTATTATTTCTATAGTATCTGTAGCAGCTGTATTTTTGTTTTCCATAATCTCCGTATCATGCATGGGAATAGGACCTTTTGCAGGGCCCAGTGAAGATATGACTGCTCAGGATATGGAAATATTCGAAGTACAGAGAGGAAATATCCTTCAGCTCATATCTGCCACCGGTTCAGTAGATTCAAATGTCCAAAATACTTATACCCTGCAGGGTTCCGGGGAAATAGTAGCAGTTTTAGAAAAAGGAGATGAATTTAAAAAGGGTGATACCTTGGTAGAATTGGACAATTCCGATGGATTGCTCAGAATAACAGAAGCTGAAAAAGATATAGAGTTGTCAGAGATATCCCTAAAAACCTCTAAACATAATTACCAAAAAGCACTGGATGAAAATCATATTGCCATACAGATTTCAGAAATAAATACAAAAAAGGCAGAAGAATCAACTGAAAGTGCGCTTAAATCACTGGAAGGCGCCAACAGCAATGCATCACTGGCATATAAAAGTGCCTTACGTGCACTGGAAAACGCAGAAGAGCAGCTGCAGATAGCAAAAAATGACCCGACGACTACAGATATGCAGATGAAGCAATATGAATCAAATGTTGAATCAGCAGAGGCACAGGTTGAATCTACTAAAGAGTCAAACAAATCATCTACGTCTCAATCGGAGTCTTCTTATAGCCAATCTCTTCTTAGCCAATCTTCAACATACTGGAATAATCTGAGCAGTGCTCAGAATGCCGAGCTTCAGATAGAAAACACAAAGAATAATATAAGACAGGCTGAGATACAATTAGAACTTGCTAAAATGAATCTGGAGTCGGCAAAAGAAGATATTACAACAAATTATATGATCAGTGCTCCTTATGACGGTATTGTTTTGTCATCAGATTTTAAAGTCGGCAATCAAAACAGCGGTAGTAATTCAGTCTCAATCATTGCCGATGATTTTTCGGTAAAGACTACTGTAGGAGAAACTGATATAGCAAAGATTTTAGAAGGAGATGAAGCTTATATTACTTTGGATGCTTATCCCGATACCGAGTTTATAGGTCAGATTGAGAAGATAATTCCTATTTCTGTTGAAGAAGGTAATATAGTATCTTTTGAAGTAGTGGTAAGTTTTAATAATGATGAAGATATTGAAATTTTTTACGGGTTTTCGACCAATGTTGATATTGTAACTGAAAAAGCAGATAATGTATTACTTGTACCGATTCAATCCGTGTATAAGGAAAAGGGGGAAAGTTATGTAGACCTATTAGTATCTGTTCAGGAGCCAAGGGAAGGGACAGGGGAGCTTATAAAAAAAGTGGAGGTCACTACAGGCATAAATGATTACTATTATATAGAGGTAATTTCAGGGTTAAAAGAAGGAGATAAAATAATTACTTCAAGAATATGATTATAAAATAAGGGGTTAGGAATTATGGATAAAAAAATTATAGATATCAAAAATGTAGTAAAGATATATAGAATCGGGAGCATAAAAGTAACTGCATTAAAAGGAATTGATCTTGAAGTGAGCAGCGGTGAATTTTTATCTATTATGGGACCATCAGGTTCGGGTAAATCTACTCTTATGAACATAATAGGATGTCTCGATACTCCTTCTTCAGGATCTTATCTTCTTGATGATGTGGATATATCCAAATTAAATGATAATGAGCTGGCAGAGATAAGAAATAAAAAGGTAGGATTTGTGTTTCAGACTTTTAACCTGCTGCCGAGGACCAATATCATCGGGAATGTGGAGCTTCCCTTGATCTATTCCAGAGGAAGGATATTTAAGACAAGAAGGGAATTAATAAACGGTGTGATCGATTCAGTAGGGCTGACTGAATGGGTAAAGCACAGACCAAGTGAACTTTCAGGAGGCCAGAGGCAGAGAGTTGCTCTTGCCAGGGCTCTGGTAAACGATCCCACTATTATACTTGCTGATGAGCCGACCGGTAATCTTGATTCCAGGACCGGTGAAGAAATAATGGCTATTTTTCAGGAACTAAACAGGCAGGGTAAGACTATTCTGTTTGTGACCCATGAGATTGAACTGGCAAGACATGCCGGTAGAATAATATATTTAAAAGACGGTTTTATAACTGGAGAAGAAAAGATCAAGGATCCTATTGATGCTAAAATAAAGCTTAGGGATATGCCAAAACTGGAAGATAAAATAAACAGTATAAAGGGAAATAATTTAAAGTGAAAAGGATATTTGAAAATATAAAGATTGCCTTCAAGTCTCTTGGTTTGAACAAGTTGAGGTCTTTTTTGACCATGCTGGGAATCATAATAGGAGTCGGTTCTGTAGTGGCAGTTATGTCTGTAGGAGCGGGAGCGGAAGCTTCCATAACCGAAAATATTCAAAGTATGGGTACAAATGTCATAACAATTACTCCGGGAAGGGAAACTCCAGAAAGAGAACAAATATCAACCAGGGATGATCAGACCGGTATAGAATCAAATATAGGACAGTCCGGAGGCCTGGAAGTAAGAGTGGGGTCAGGCGAGGGGCAGGGCCCTGAAAGAGGATTTATGAGTAATATGTTGGATGACGAAGAAGATGAGAAGATAGTAGCTGGAGAACTTTATATAGAGGATGTATATGCTTTAAAAGAAAAAGCAGAATATCTCGAAGAAGTAATACCGATATTGACCATTGGTGGTACAGATTTTTCTTATATGAGTGTTAGCGGAAATGCAAGTATAACTGCGACTTCAGAAGAATATTTAGAATTTATAGATTATGAATTAGATAAAGGAAGCTTTTTTACAGCTAGTGATATTTCAAATTCATCGAATGTAGTTGTTCTTGGCTATAATGTAGTAACTGATTATTTTGGTAAAGCAAATCCTATAGGAGAAAAGGTAAAAATAAATGGAAATAATTTTACAGTGATGGGAACCCTAAAATCAGTGGGATATACTTTTGGCATAAGTCCAGATAATTCTGTTTATATGCCTATAACTACAGCTCAGAATAAATTATATGGTATGGATACTATAAACCAGATCCAGGCCAGAGTAGAAAGTGAAGAAGTCATAGATCAGGCAATATCTGAGGTAAAATCCATAATGAGGGTACAGCACTATATCCTGCCGGGAGAGAGTAATGATTTTGAAGTCAGCAGTTCCTCACAACTGCTTGAAGTAGCAAGCACTATTACCGATATTCTGGTAATAACCCTTGCGAGTATAGCTGCTATTTCACTTTTAGTAGGTGGAATAGGTATTATGAACATCATGTTTGTATCAGTTACAGAAAGGACCAGGGAAATCGGTATAAGAAAAGCTATTGGCGCCAAGAACAGGGATATTCTAATTCAATTTTTAACTGAAAGCATTGTTTTAAGCCTATCCGGAGGCATAATCGGATTGGGACTTGCAGGCCTTATAACCTGGTTGCTTGGTACTTTTACTGATTTAAACTCACTTATCACCTTATCACCGATAGTACTTGCCCTTTCTTTTTCTACTGCTATAGGTTTAATATTTGGGATATTTCCTGCTATGCGTGCTGCAAGACTCAATCCTATTGAATCACTAAGGCACGAATAACTTTAACTTTTTATACTTATTGTGGAATATTTATTTAATAAATATTAAATATGAAAATCTTAATAATCGAAGATGAAAAGTCAGTGGCTGATAATATCAAAACAGGACTTGAGCAACATAAGTTTACAGTGGATGTGGCATATACAGGTAGTAAGGGATATGAACTTATCAAGGATTATGATTATGATGTTATCATATTAGACCTTATGCTTCCTGATACGAAGGGAGAAGATTTATGCAGGAAGCTCAGGAAAGAAAAATTACAAAGCTTTATATTGATGCTGACTGCAAAAAAGCAGATAGGAAATATTGTGGATGGCTTGAATTGCGGTGCCGATGATTATATTACCAAACCATTTGAATTTTCAGAACTTATTGCCAGAATAAGAGCCCTGCTTAGAAGATCTTCGAAGAATAAGGGAAATCTGTTGACTGCCTCTGATTTAAAGATGGATCTGGACAAAGAGCAGGTATTTGCCGGAGAAAAGAAAATAAATCTTACCAAGAAAGAATTTATGGTTTTAGAATATCTTTTAAGATGTAAAGGTCAGATTATAAGCAGAAATCAGATACTTGAACATGCCTGGGACAGAAATGTAGATATTTTTACTAATATTGTAGATACACATATCAAGAATCTGAGAAAGAAATTAGGGAATTGCAGCAGGATCCTGGAGACTGTTTACGGATCGGGTTACAGAATTTTAGATGACGAAAAGGTCAATAAGTAAAGGACAGTAAAATGAAGTTGACTCTTAGAAGCAAAATTTTATTGTGGTTTGTTATTATAATAATAATATCCTTTATACTCTACGGCTTCCTTATTTACTTTGTTTACAGCTTTAACCTCAGGGGCGAAAAATACATGGTAAATATAGCCGAGCATATAGAAGATGTAGATAGGGTAGTTATAAGGTTGAGAGAAAAAGATGATTTTGGACCGTTCTTAAAACCTCCTGATCTGACCATATTATCTCCGGGGCTTTTTATGCGGATATTTTATACCATTACCGGGGGTGTGCTGTTGATAATAATCGTATCAGTGTCCGGCGGTTTTTTGATTTTAAAAAGGTCGCTTAGAAGAGTTGATTTTATAACTAAGAATGTCAAGGAAATTGATGATAAGAGGCTCCATCTAAGATTAAATCTTAAAGGGAAAGACCCTATTTCGAATATGGCCAGAGTATTTGACACTATGCTGGATAAGATTGAAGCATCTTTTAAAAACCAGAAACAATTTATTCAGAACGTTTCACATGAATTAAATACTCCTCTTACAGTGATGAAGACGAAAATAGATATATTGAAACAGAAAAAGAATGTCACTAAAAAGGAATACAGGGAAGCGATGGAAATACTTAACAGCGAGATTATAAGACTGTCCGGGACAACAGAGGAACTGCTTACCTTATCAGAACTTGAAGAAAATGGAAGTAAAAAAGAGTTTGTAAGAATAAATGTAAAAGAGGTTTTAAATAAAATTATTAAATTATTTGAAAACCAGATCGATTCAAAAAACTTAGATATAAAGACAAAAATTAAAGGCGATTCTGTTATAGCAGGCAGCCGGCTGCAGATAGAACAGTTATTCTTTAACCTTATAGATAATGCTGTAAAATACAGCGTACCTCAAAAAAACCTGACGATCAGCCTTGGAAATGACAGGAGTAAACAAAGGTTAATTTTTGATATTACCAATGTGAATAAATTGATAAAAAAGGAAGATTTGCCGCATATTTTTGATAGATTTTATAAAACTTCTACCGTGAAAGATAAAAAAGGTTATGGGTTGGGGCTCTCTATAAGTAAGAAGATAGTAGAGAACCACAAGGGCCAAATAAGAGCAGTATATAATAGTAGTAAGAAAGAAATAACTTTTAAAGTTACTTTACCTGTATATAGGGAGAAATAAACCAATATCTTACACTTTTTAGATCTACAGCAGTTGATATATCAGATTTTATTCTTTTGTAGCAAAAGAATAAAATTATCTACAAGATCAGGGTCAAATTGGGTACCCGAGCATCTTTTAAGCTCTTTTATTGCTGTTTTTTTACTTAATGCCTTTCTATACGGCCTGTCGCTTGTCATAGCATCATAAGCATCAACAATAGAAACAATCCTTGATATTATCGATACTTCATATTCCTTTAAACCTCTTGGATAACCATTGCCATCCCACCATTCGTGATGGGTCAGGATTCCATCAGCTATGGTTGAGAGTTCCGGAGTGGTTTTTGCAATCCGGTGACCTATTTCAGGATGTTTTTTTACTATTTTCCATTCCATTTCGTTTAATTTTCCTGGTTTAAAAATAATGTTGTCCGGTATTGATATTTTACCTATGTCATGCAGGGTTGCCAGAAGCTTTAATTCATCAAGCTGGTTTTCAGAAAGCTTAAGTTCTTTTCCAAGAATTAAAGAATACCTCTTCATGCGTGTTACATGTTCTTCTGTCTCATAATCTCTTTCCAGTAGAGCTCTTTCCAAAGATGAAACAATAGAACCATGAAAACTCTTTCTTTCCAGCAATTTATGTTTATTCATATTACTGTCTGCTTCTTTTAGTACTTCATTTATATTTTGTGATTCTTTGCTTTTAGTGGAGAATCCCATAGATATGGTGAAACCTATTTTTCTCCTGCTTTTTTTACAGGTATCTTTTATACGCTTGACTATTTTTAATGTAGCCTTCATGGAAGTAGAGGGCAGGATTGCACCAAAGGTGCCTCCAGCAAGTCTTGCTATGATATCCTCACTTCGGAAACATTCTTTTAAAATTTTTGAAAGTTTTATAAGGACCTTATCTCCGATTTCTTTACCAAAACTATCGTTTATTATCCTGAGTCCATTGATATCTACTAAAACAATACTCATAGGAAGACGCCTTTTAACGTCCAATCTTCTTAGTTCTTCTTCAAAAAAGGCCCTGTTGTAAATGTCAGTCAGATAGTCGTGAAATGACAAATATTTTATTTTGTTCTCATTGTTTTTTCGTGTTGTAATATCCCTTAATACGACTACTTTCCCGATTTTTACTTCTCTTGAATTTAGCAGATCGGAAATTTTGGCATCAAAAATTTTTAATTTTTTATTTTTTGATATTCCTAGTTCTTTGCCGTTGTTTGGTTTTTCCATTATGCTTTTAAGACCGGGTAAAAATTCTTCTACAGATTTCCCGATATAATTCTTTGATAATGGATTCATTATTTTTTTCATAAATAAATTTAAATCCAGAATATTACTGTTATTATCCAGGATTAAAATCCCGTCTTCCATACTATCAAGAACAAATTCACGTGCAGCAGGGACGATCTCTGAAATCTTTGATTTAGATAGTGTCAATATTAATACTGTCATTCCGATAACAAAGACTAGTGGTGTTTTGCTAAGATAAGGAAATATATTAATTGAAAACTTATCTATTAAAGCAATTGCCAGAATAATTGTATTTATTACCAGAAATACGGAAATCTGCCATTTATATATATGATATGATTTGACAAGTATCCGTGTTATTAAACCTGCTGCTATAGTGATTAAGAGAATTGTGTAAGCTAAATCAAGCCAGAAAAGAGGTCCGCCTTCTATACCTAAAACCAGGGATGACCTGTAAGTTATCAGACTCATATTTTTAAAGAATAAATGATGGTATTCGTTTGTAAATACAGAAAGTATCATAATAAAAGGAATAATACTGATAAAAATAATATTTCTTTTTGAAAGCCATTTTTTATATCCGATAAAATAAATAAAGAAGATGAACCATGCTATTATAACGATTTCAGAACTTACATATTTTATGTAGTTCATAAAAATCTTGACCTGGGTATCGATCATACCAAGTTCAAGAAGATTTCCGATCATCCATAGCAAACATCCAAGAAAAACTACCGATGAAAGTATTTGCTGGTATTTGTTTTTTAAAAAATCAAAATAATTTAATAGAATTAAAATTATTACTGTAGTAATAATAAAATCAATTAAGCTAATGTTATATATAGTATTTTGCCAAAACATTATACAAATATTTAATAATAAAAATGATAATTATTTATTATGATAATATTAATATAAAATATTATTGAAATAAATTATAAAAATTATAACATTATTTTATAATAAAGTCTTTAAAAAATAAAGTAATAATTATAATTAATTTTATTCATTATGGCAAGCTAATCCTGTATAATCCTTTATATTAATAAATAATTGATTTCATAAATGAAAAATTACCAGAGATTAATTCTTTCAACTGCTACATCATTATTTTTATTCTTAAGTTTTAAAGACCTTGGGTTTTTTGCATGGTTCTCATTTTTACCGTTTTTTATTGCAGTGTATAAGTCAAATTTAAGGCAGACAATATTTTTCAGCTTTATATGCGGTCTGGGTTATTTCTTGGGGGTGACTTACTGGATGGCACTGCTTCCCGTGAAATATACCTGGCTGCTAATGGCATTACTTTTAAGTATAATCTTTATAGTTTTTGGGATTGCTCTTTATTATATAATGCATAAAATAGATCAGCCTTATCTCAGAATATTTATAATACCGGCAGTATGGGTCTTGATGGAGTACTTAAGGTCCCAGACTCTATTAGCTTTTACCATAGGGATATTGGGATATACCCAGTATAATTTCCTTCCCTTGATGCAGGCAGTAAGATATACAGGCATTTATGGGATATCTTTTATAGTGGTGTTATTTAATACGGTTATTTTTGAGTCTATTATCTTTTCTTTAAAGAATAGAAAAGTCATATTTAAATATCTTATTATAGCATTTTCAATTTTAGCAGTATTTATAATATACGGTATTATGAGTGTTAATAATAATTTAAACCGGGTAATAAGCAAAAAGAATTACAGCGAGATTAAAGTTGCGGTTGTCCAGGCAAATGTATTGTTCGGCCAAAAATATTCGGAAAGAGGAATTGAGATAATACCGCCGCCATATTGCGGTAACAGCTATTTTAAAGAAGATACCGAGCTGGTGATATTTTCCGAAAGCGCTCTGTGGGGCTTTATGGAGGAGAATAGGGAATTTAGGGATTGGGCTGAGGAGATTTTAAAAAATGAATCCTTCTATATGCTTATAGGGCAGTATATTCATAACGAAGATTGCAGTGAATACTATAATTCTGCATTACTTTATGATGACAATCTTGTTGTCCAGGGAAAATATGATGAGATCCACCCGGTTCCCTTCAGTCAGTATTTGCCTTATCCCCGGGTACTTAAGTTTCTTGATTTTCTTGATTTCTCAAAGATAAATCTTATCCTCGGTAAGGAGTATAATTCTGTTATCTATCCTGGTAAGGGTAGACTTGGAGTAAATATCTGTTATGAATCAACCATACCTTCAATTGCTAGAAAAATAAGAAATAATGGTGCAGAAGCTTTAATCTTGCTTTCAGATGATTCAAGTATGCTGGATAGTATCGCGCCTTGGAATCATTTGATCTTTTCAAAAGTAAGGGCTATCGAAAACGGATGTTATTTGGTCCACTGCGGTAATTCCGGAATATCAGCGATAATATCTCCTGATGGTAATTTAATAGCAAAGTCTGAACTTCTAAGTAGAGAAGTTTTATATGGGAGTATTTATTTAATACCTGAAAAGACATTCTATGCCAGGTTTGGGGATCTGTTGATTCTTTTATATTTCGGAATTGTTTTTTCTTTTACAATTGCTTATTTGATTTATAAAAGGATAAATAGAAAAGACTTACCATAATAGATATCCACTGTAATCGGATTTTATTAATTTCTAAATATAATCAATAATATTTAATATAAAATTTGCATAATATTTAATTATAATGTATAATATGCAAATTAATTTATTGAGGAGTCATAATAATGAAAGAAAAAATAAAAGCAGGAATTATAGGGGGTTCAGGTTTTACCGGGCTGGAGCTTATAAAAATACTTGACAAGCATAAATATATAAAGATTAATTTTGTGACGTCGAGGACTTTTAAAGGTCAGACGGTAAGCGAGGTATTTCCTGCATTTAAAGAATATAAGGATGAAGAGCTTGTTTATATTGATAAGCCAGGAAAAAAAGATCTGAAAGAAATTGATATTATATTTTTATGCCTTCCTCCTTTAAAATCGATGGAGTTCTTAAAGAATATCTGGAATGGGTACGATTTCAAGATAATAGATATTGGTTCAGATTTCAGAATAAAAGATCCTGGCGATTTTAAAAAATGGTATGGTTCAGAACATATAAGCAAGAATAAACTTTCTGGTTTTGTTTATGGGCTTACTGAGATATATAAAGAAAAAATAAAAGAAAGCAATTATATTGCCAATCCCGGATGCTATCCGGTATCCATTTTGCTGGCGCTTGCGCCTGTATTAAAGAGTAATATGGTAATAAAAGATATTTATATTGATTCAAAGTCAGGAGTAAGCGGTGCAGGCAGAAAGCTTAAGAATGAATATCTTTTCAGTAACCTGGATAATAATTTTTATGCTTACTCTGCCGTAGGTCACAGGCATATAGGGGAGATTGAACAAGAGATTAAAAATATTGGCGGTAAAGAAATAAAAGTAAGTTTTACACCACATCTTATGGCGCTCAGCAGGGGGATATTTACTACTATTTATTGTAAGTTAGACGGAATATCTAAAAAGTATGATGCAGAAGACAACATCTTTAATATATTCCAGGATTTCTGTAAAGAAAAGCCTTTCATAAAGTTTTTAGGCAGTAAAATTCCCCAGATTAAAGATGTAGCAGGTACAAATATGTGTATGATAGGAATAAATCTGGATTACAGGACTGGTACACTGAAAATTTTCAGTGCTATTGATAATCTGCTAAAAGGGGCAGCAGGCCAGGCTGTACAGAACATGAATATAATGATGGGCTTTGATGAGAAAGAGGGCCTTGAATTAAATGGATTTTTTTAATAAATGACAATAAATTTAGGGGTATATATGAGTACTGAAAAGAAAAATAATATTTTCAGCGTTATTAAAAATGGCTCTATAACAAGTGTGCCTGGGTTTTATGCGGCTGCATGCCACTGCGGAATAAAAGGTTCTGGGAAACCTGATCTATGTATAATATATACACCGCATGATACCGTCTGCAGTGGTATTTTTACTGTTAATAAATTTATGGCAGCCCCGGTCATTTTAACCAAAGAGCAGCTTAAAAAAACAAGGAATATAAAAGCTGTTGTGGTAAACAGCGGTATAGCTAATGCCCTGACCGGTAAGAAGGGATATGAAAATGCGCTGAAGACAGTTGAGATTGCAGGTTATTGTCTTGAATTAAAAAAAGATAATATAGTTGTTGCCTCGACAGGAGTGACAGGAAAACAATTACCGATGGAAAATATAAAAAAAGGGATCAAGGAATGTGCTGTTAGCTTAAGCATCAAAGGCGGTCATAGCGCTGCTGCAGCTATATTAACAACTGACTTAAAGACCAAGGAAATCGCTGTAAAAATAAAAACTAAGGGCAGCAGAGACATAATAATAGCAGGTATAGCAAAAGGTTCGGGAATGATAGAACCTAATATGGCGACTTTACTTTCATTTATAACTACAAATATAGGTATATCACCAGAATTACTTGACAGTATAATATTAGAGGAAGCTGAAAGCAGTTTTAACAGTATTACTATAGACGGGTGTCAGAGCACAAATGATACGCTGATAGTAATATCTAATGGTGAAAGCGGTATTAAAATAAACAGTAAAAAGGATAAATATTATAATGAATTTGCAGGAGCACTGTCATTTGTGATGAAAGACCTGTCAAAGAAATTAGTCCTGGATGGCGAGGGGGCAACTAAATTAATTGAAATAAATGTCATAAATGCAAAAAATAAAAGTGATTCAAAAAAGCTTGCTTATATAGTAGCAAACTCCAACTTGGTTAAGACGGCAGTGTTTGGTAAAGATCTAAACTTGGGCAGGATAAATGCGGCCCTGGGTTCAGCTGACTGTGATTTCAACCCTGATAAGGTAAATATATATATCTCAGATGTTCTAATTGTAAAAAACGGAATTATAAAAGATTTTGACAGCAAGTATACTGAAAAACTTATGAAACAAAAAGAAATAAAATTCACTGTTGATATGAATGACGGGAAAGATGGATTTAGGGTATTAACAGCAGATCTTTCTTTTGATTATGTAAGGATCAATGCATTATACAGGACTTGACTTAATTTATTATTCATAGAGGTTAGCAAGATGAAAAAAGAAGGAAATAATTTATATATGAATAAAGTAGAGGTACTGCAAGAATCGCTGCCATATATAAAAGAATACTTTGATCAGATAGTAGTTGTTAAAATTGGCGGAAGTATGATGGAAAATGACCAAATAATACAGCAAGTGCTGGATGATCTGATTCTTATGAAGTATGTAGGAATAAAAGTCGTCCTGGTACACGGTGGAGGCAAGCAGATAAATCAGCTTTCTCAAGAAAAAGGTATAGAACCTAAATTTGTAGATGGTCTTAGGGTCACGGATAAAGATTCAATTGAGATTGTAAAGATGGTACTCATAGGAAGTATAAACACAAAAATAGTTTCTTTTTTAAACAAGCACGGCAATATGGCAATAGGTGTATCTGGTAATGATTCCAGTTTTATAAAATGCCACAAAAAGGAATATAGGAAAGATGGAAAGATAATAGATTTAGGATTTGTAGGGGAGATAGACAGTATTGATTGTGAGTTTTTGACCGGGATTCTTGACGGGAATTATATTCCGGTCATCGCAACACTGGGGGTGGATGAAAAGGGGAACATATATAATATAAATGCAGATACCTGTGCATCAGAAATAACGGTATCGCTTGGTGCAAAGAAAATGATATTGCTTACGGATGTAGACGGGATTATGGAAAAAACTGAAAGCGGTAATAAATTAATATCCAAATTAACCTCGTCTAAATGCTTAAAGATGATCAAATCAGGGAAAATAAGCTCCGGCATGATACCAAAGGTAACGGCATGTATTGATGCTTTGAAATCTGGAGCGGAAAGGACTCATATATTGAACGGTACTAAAAAACACTCATTACTGGTAGAAATATTTACTGATAAAGGTATTGGAACTATGATAACAAGCAAGGAGGTCAAATGAGTAAAGGTAAGAACAAAGAAATATTTGATTTGGGAAATAAATATTTGATGCCTACTTACAGCCGTTTTCCTATAGTATTTGTAAAGGCTAAGATGCAGTATCTGTGGGATGCTGAAGGTAGTAAGTATCTCGATTTTCTGGGAGGTTACGGCTGTCTTAATGTAGGGCACAGCAATAAATTTGTGGTAAATGAACTAAAAAAACAGGTTGGTAAAATTATTCAGCCATCAAATGTTTATTTTAACCAGCCGCAGGTACTGCTGGCAAAGAAACTATGCCAAATAACAGGATTTGGAGAAAAAGTATTTTTTGCCAACAGTGGTACTGAGGCTATTGAAGCAGCTATAAAGCTGGCAAGGAAATATTCGGCTGATAATTTTAGTTCTTCAAGGTATGAAATAATAACTTTTAAAAGAGCCTTTCATGGTAGGACAATGGGTGCGTTGTCGGCTACTTCGCAGCCGGACAAACAAAATTATTTCGAGCCCCTGCTTGGAGGTTTTAAATATGCTGTATTCAATGATATTGATTCTGTTAACAATCTTATAAATGAAAAAACCTGTGCTATCATGATCGAACCTGTACAGGGTGAAAGTGGTGTTTACCCTGCAGATAAAAAGTTTATCGATAGCCTTAGCGATGTCTGTAAAAAGAATGATATTCTTCTGATCTTTGATGAGATACAGACCGGTTTTGCAAGAACAGGGGCTATGTTTGCTTACCAGAATTTTAATGTTTATCCTGATATCCTTACAGTGGCAAAAAGTCTTGGAGGAGGTATGCCGATAGGTGCGGTTATATCAACTGATAAAATAAGCCAAAGTTTTGGTCCGGGGACCCATGGTTCTACTTTTGGCGGAAACGCTGCTTCCTGTTCAGCTGGGCTGTCTGTCATTGATTATCTTATGGAGAAAAAATTATTTGAAAGGTCTAAAGACTTAGGGAAGTATTTTATAAAAAAACTGATGTCACTGAAAAAGAAATATAAAATAATAAAGGAAGTAAGAGGGATGGGCCTTATGATAGGAATGGAATTTTATAAACCTGTGACCGAAGACTTGGTAAGCAAAGCTCTTGCCGATAAATTAGTCATAAATAAAGTATCAAGTTATACTTTAAGGTTTTTACCGACTCTTATAATAACAAAAGATAATATAAGGATACTTATAAAATGGCTTGATGCTTATATCAAGGAGCTTAAAGATGACTAAAAAAGATAAAAAAAATTTTCTGACTCTTAAAGATTATTCTAAAATTGAGATCGAGAATATACTCGACCTGTCAGAAAAGATAAAAAAGAATAAGAAAAAATACAGCAGAGTACTTGATGGTAAAAATATAGCACTCCTTTTTGATAAGCATTCAACAAGGACCAGGCTGTCATTTGAAGTAGGCATAGATCAACTGGGGGGAAATTCAGTTTATCTGGATTCTAAAACTTTACAGTTAGGCAGGGGGGAAACATACCAGGATACTGCAAAGATCCTGTCAATATATCTTGATGGAGTGGTGATAAGGACATTCAAACAGGAGACTGTAGAATGTCTTGCAGAGTACGGTGACATACCTGTCATAAATGGTCTTACCGATAGCTATCATCCCTGCCAAGTACTTTCGGACCTGCTTACCCTGAAGGAATTAGGAGTGCTTAAAAAAGAATTAAAATTTACCTACGTTGGAGACTGCAATAATATGACAAACAGTCTTATAATAGGGTTTCTTAAGATGGGTATTGGAATAACCATAGGCTGTCCTGAAAATTACTTGCCGACGGCAGAAATGATGGAATACATAAAAAACAACAAGGGCAGCAGCAGCGTTGATTTTGTGTTCGATCCGGCAAAAGCAGTAAAAGATTCTGATGTATTATATACTGATGTGTGGCTGAGTATGGGAGATAAAGTAAACAAGCAAAAAATTAAAGAACTGGAGAAATTTCAGGTTAATAATGAGTTAATAAAACATGCAAAAAAAGAGGTTAAAATAATGCATTGCCTGCCTGCGCACAGGGGCCAGGAAATCACATCTGAAGTTCTTGAAAGTGAAAATTCAATAGTTCTCATGCAGGCAGAAAACCGCCTATATGCCCAGAAAGGGTTACTGGTTTATTTATTCAGCGGCAGGTCTATTTAAATTCTGAGGAGTTGTAATAATTATCAGAAAGAAGATGATAATATGAGCCGAGTTGAAAGATTAAGAAAAATAAAAGAAATAATTAATAATAAAAAAATCTCTTCTCAGGAAGAGTTGTTAAACGAGCTAAGAAAAAAAGGATACCGTGTCACACAGGCAACTGTTTCAAGGGACATAAATCACTTGAGGCTGGTAAAGGCCAGGAACTATAAGCAGGAAGAATATTATTCGGCTGAGAATATGATAAAAGATGGAAAAATTTTTACCCCTGAGAAATTTAGTTCAAAGTTCAGAGATAGTGTAATATCAGCCAGGAGAGCTAATAATGTGATTGTGATCAAGACTTATCCAGGTGAGGCTCAGGGGACAGCTGCAGTGATTGACGGTATGAATTTTGTGGAAATATTGGGCACAGTTGCAGGTGATGACACAATCATTTGTATTGCAGATAATAATGAAAATGCAGAAAAGTTAATAAAATTTATGCAGGATAAATTCTGATTTAAAAATTATTAAGGAAGGATCTTAAAAATGAGTAAGAAAATGGTACTGGCTTATTCGGGAGGTCTAGATACTTCAATCTCCATAAAATGGCTTAAAGAAAAATATAATATGGATGTAATAGCCGTACTGGTAGACTGCGGTCAGCCTGATGATTTAAAAGAAGCTTCCAAGAGAGCTATGGATATTGGTGCAGTAAAATCCGTAATAATCGATGCCAGGGATGAATTTATAAATGATTTTATTTTTCCATCCATAAAAACAAACCTAAAATATGAAAAAAAATATACACTTGCAACAGCGCTGGCAAGGCCTCTTATAGCCAAAAAATTGGTAGAGGTAGCCAAAAGGGAAAATGCAGGAGCAGTGGCACACGGCTGTACAGCTAAAGGCAATGATCAGGTCAGGTTTGATGTTGCAATAAGGAGTCTTGCACCGGATTTTAAAATAATCGCCCCTCAGAGAGAGTGGGGTATTTCAAGGGAAGAGGGTATTGAATATGCAAAGAAATATAACATTAAATTAAATGTCACTAAAAAAAGTCCCTACAGTATTGACGAAAACCTATGGGGTAGGAGCATTGAGTGCGGTGTGATCGAAGATCCCTGGAAAGAACCTCCTGATGAAATTTATAAATGGACAAAAGTGATCAAAAAAAGCAGCGATTCAGAATATATAGAAATAGGATTTAAAAAAGGAATACCTGTATCAATAAATGGTAAGATCATACAGCCATTCAAGTTGATAAAAAAGTTAAATGAAATAGCAGGGTCTTATGGCATAGGTAGAATTGATATAGTTGAAAACAGGCTGGTTGGAATAAAATCAAGGGAAATATATGAAGCACCAGCAGCAGAAGTGCTTATAGAAGCGCATGGGCAGATGGAATCGCTAGTGCTTGACAGGGAGCTTATGCATTATAAATCTCTACTTGAGGAGAAGATGGCCGAATTGGTCTATTACGGACTTTGGTTTACACCGCTCAGAGAATGCTTATATGCATTTATGGATAAAAGCCAGAAGTTCGTGACCGGTACTGTAAAAGTAAAACTTGATAAAAAAAGTTTTAAAGTTGTGGGCAGGAAATCAGAATATTCTCTGTATGATATAGATCTTGCTACTTATGATAAGGGTGATAAGTTTGACCCTAAGCATTCTGAAAGTTTTATTAAATTATGGGGTTATCCATATGAAATATTAGGTAGAAAAGGAAGAATCAATGGAAAATAAAATCTGGAAGGGAAGAATAGAAAAAAACACTGATGAGTCAGTTGAAAGTTATACCTGTTCATTAGATATAGATAAAAAACTGTATATCTATGATCTAATAGGAACTGCTGCTCATGTAGTATGTCTTAATAAGATAGGAGTTATATCTGATGGTGAAATAAAAAGGATCTTTAACGGGCTTAAAAAAATCAAAAAAAATCTTGAGAAAGACAGTATTGACGGGAGCCAGTACGAAGATATACACAGTCTGATTGAAAATGAACTGGGAAAGATAGTGGGCAGTATTGCTGAAAAGATTCATACTGGAAGAAGCAGGAATGACCAGATTGTACTGGATGAAAAATTATTTATTAAAGATGCTGTTTTAAATATTCTAAGTGAGATTCTTATCCTTCAAAAAAATATTATAAAAAATGCAGAAGACAAAATAGATATTGTTATTCCTGCATATACCCATATGCAGAAAGCTCAACCTGTATTATTATCACATTATTTTATGTCTTTTTTTAAAAAATTTAACCGTGACACAGATAATCTTATTATGAATTTCGAAAACAGCGACTATTTGCCGCTGGGAGCTGCGGCCTGCGCAGGGAGTGGATATGATCTGGATAGGAAAATACTTAAGGAATTACTGGTATTTAACAATCTCGAGTCTAACAGTATGGATATAGTAGGGAGCAGGGACTTCATGATAGATTTTATATTTTCCTGTACCAAGATAATGCTGCACTTAAGCAGGTTCAGTGAGGATCTTGTAATATACAATAGTTCAGAATTTTCATTTATTGAGATAGAAGAAGATTTTTGTACCGGAAGCAGTATAATGCCTCAGAAAAAAAATCCGGATGTACTGGAGCTGGTAAGGGGTAAAAGTTCTATTGTTATTGGTAATCTTGTACAGTTTTTGATTTTACTTAAGGGACTGCCTTCTACCTATAATAGGGATCTTCAGGAAGATAAGAAAATACTGTTTAATGCTTATACGGAAACTATTACAAGTATTGAAGTATTTTCAAAACTTATTGATAAAATAAAATTTAATATTGAAAAGATAAACAAAGCTTTAAAAGAAGGTTTTATGGAAGCTACCGATATGGCAGATTATCTTGTAACTAAAGGTGAGAGCTTTAGAAAATCGCATGAGATCGTGGGTAAAATAGTTAGATTCTGTATTGATAAAAAAATAGCATTTGGTGATCTAAGCCTGGAAGAACTAAAGGGATTTTCACCTTATTTTAAAGATGATGTTTACAGCAAGTTAAATATAGAATCATGCATATCCAGTAAAAAAATAGATTGCGGTACAGAAAAAAGCAATGTTATTCTAAATATATCATCTGGAAAGAAAAGGTTAGAAAGTTATAGCAAGAAGATCAAGGAATTAAATGTAAGAACACCCAGTTTTGAAAAGATAATCAAATATATAAATGAATAATGCCGTTCATAAAATAGAATTAACAGCACCGGCAGGAGGATGGGAGCAATTGGTAGCTGCTGTCAATGCCGGTGCTGATTCTATTTATCTTGGTTACAAGAAATTTGGTGCCAGAGCTTATGCTGAAAATTTCGATATGAAACAGCTAAAAAGAGCAGTAGATTTCTCTCACAGAAATAAGGTAAAAGTATATCTAACCTTAAACACTCTGATAAAAGATGAAGAAATCAGAGATGTAATAGAATTCTTGAATAAATATACCTGTGTATGCTCTGATGGGATTATAGTGCAGGATTACGGTATATATAAACTAATAAAAGACTTATACAAAGAAACTCCGGTTCATGCAAGCACCCAAATGAATATCCATAATATTTATTCATTAAAATTATTAAAAGAGCTTGGATTTAAAAGGGCTATCCTGGCCAGAGAAATGACCCTTGATGAAATAAAAGATTTATGTACTGGAAAATTATTGGAGATTGAAGTATTTGGTCATGGATCTCAGTGTTACTCATATTCAGGCAGCTGTTATTTTAGCTCTTTTGTAGGAGGAAGAAGCGGAAACCGGGGCAGGTGCAGTCAGCCTTGCAGGATGAAATATAGACTTGCAGAGAAAGAAAATAACAAAATAAATTATATTATAACTGACGGAAGTTACTTGTTCAGCAAAGAAGACCTCTGCGTACTTGAACTGCTGCCATCTATAATAACAGCAGGAGTGGATGCGCTAAAAATAGAAGGGAGAATGAAGTCACCTGAATATGTTGGGCTGGTTACAGGGATTTATAGAAAATACATAGACCTTTATTACTACAACCCTTCAGATTATAAAGTCGATGATGCTGACTTTTATAAGATAACACAGATATTTTCAAGGGAGCTGGGGCCTGGATATTTAAAGGAGAAGTACCCCAAAAATATAATATCGGTTAAAAAATCAGGCAGTATAGGAAATTTTTTGGGGCGTGTTTATAAAGTAGATTTAAATGATAATAAGAATTCTATTTTTATAAAAAGCAGCTGGAAAATAAACAGGGGTGATATTATTGAAATCTGGACCAAAAAAGGCAACAGCCGGATAAATATAAGAGACTTTAACTTAATAAAAGAAGAAAACAATAAATATAAATACGAAATAGAATTAAATAAAAAATGCAGCATTGTTAAAAAGGACAGGGTATTTAAATATTTTGACAGGAAATTAAATGACGAGGCAAAGCATCTGTTTGAAAGCAGTTTGAATAAATATAGATCAAAAAAAGAGAAAAAATCCAATATTGAAGAAAGAAGCTTGTTTAACAAGGAAATAAACAATTATATTAAAAAATTTGTACAGGTAGATGATATAAAAGGTAAAAAGCCTGAAAACAATAATTTTTCTATTTCTGTTTATATATATGACTATAAGAATATAGAGTCTGCTGTAAGAGAAGGTGCCTATCATATTATTTACAGTGATTTTGATAGACTTATGAGTAATAAAGGCCGGGAAGATGAGGAATTTAAAATTTTAAGAAGTTATAATGAACTTAAAAATATAAAAGTATCTGTAAATACACCTTCTGTTATATATAATGGCGATTTTAATCCATTGAAAAATAAGATATTAAAATTTCTGGATTCTAAAATAAACAGTTTTAAAGTATCAAATCCTGGAATAATAAAATTTTTAGCTGAAATAGGTATAAAAAGGAAAACCAAAATTGATTTATATTTAAGCTTCAATTTCAATCTTTTCAACAGTCTGTCGATATTGTTTTTTAAAAATTTTCTTTCCGGAGGTATTATCCTAAAAGGAGTAGAGTTTTCTCCAGAATTAAATCTTAATGAAATAAAAAAACTTGCATCAAATTATAGAAATCTATACTGTGACGACATTGAATTTTCCATTTTTGGGCATGGATATTTTCCTGTGATGAATTCCAGATACAAGTTAAGCTTTATGACCAGTAAAGATACATCAAGCTGCTTTGTAGAAGATTTGAAGGGATACAGGTTTCCCGTGGGTTCTGATTATAATGAAAATATAATAATATTTAATTCAAAGAATTTTTGTACTGTGTTTGATATTGATAAAATTTTTGAAAGCGGATTAAATAATATTATATTGGATAGAAGATTTTTTAAAGAAAAAGAATTTTTAAAAATAATAAAGATATACAGGGAAGCAATTGATATGGTGAAAAAAAAGGATAAGAAAAAATATAGTGATTTTATAAGTTGTCTAAAAGATGATAGGCTATTTAAGGATTATTCAAAAGGCCACCTGATGCGCGGGGTAGAATAGATATAAAATCATTGTTAAATTTCTTCTTCCTCTTCCTCTTCTTCTTCCATTATCTCTATAGTCACAATAGAGCCGTAATTTAAGTATTCATCTGCTTCAGGGGTCTGGCCTATGACTTTACCATAAGTTTCTTCATCAGGAAGTATTTCAACTTCAAATCCCAATTCACTTAACTCGAGCTCAGCTTCTTCCCTGGTCATATCAATGACATTAGGCACTTTTACTCCCAGGCTTATTTTAATTATTACCTCCTGTGTTTTTTCATAAAGAGTACCCGCTACAGGCGTCTGGGAAAATACTAAGTCTTTTTCTTCTGTACTTTCTTCATAGTAGACACTTATTATTTCAAAACCCTGTGCTTTTAATTCTTCGATTGCCTCTTCTTCAGTCATCTGCAGAACATCAGGAACGGTTGACTGGGGATTTTCGCCCTTGCTTATATACAGAGTTACCGTATCTGATTTAGATACTTTTGAACCCGGAACGGGGTTCTGGTCGAATATTATATCAGCTGGCTGTTCATTACTGAAGTCATATACAGTGCTGGAGAGTATCAATCCGAAATCTTCTATTATCTCTTCTGCATCATCAAGATCTAGCCCCACAAGATCAGGCATATTAAAAGTTTCCTTGCCTTTACTGATATATAAAATAATATTTAATTTCTCACCGGTGAGCGATTCAATTACTTCACCTGATTCAGGATTTTGTTTAAAAACGATATTCTTATTATATATTTCATTAAATCCATAGGTTTCCTCGACTACAAAATATAAGTCTTCAAGTATCTTTTTTGCATCTTCAAAACTTTTTCCTATTACATCAGGCACTTCGACTTTATTATGCACATTACAGATATCCTCAGGTTCTTCTCCTTCAATAAATATTTGCCATTCAATGGACTCTTCAGGACACCAGAATGTTGTAAGTAAACCGGAATCTGCACAGATTTCAACATCTATCAGTTCTTTGTCAGGCTTTTTAAAGTCGGATACAGGTATGTTTTCAAGAGCAGAACTCATAAATTCACGCCATATATCTGCAGGATAGGTTCCTCCTACTACAACTCTGCCATTTATAGGTTCCATGGGCTGACTTGCTTCCGGATGACCCATCCATACCACCGTAACAAGGTCGGGAGTATAGCCGGCAAACCAGGCGTCTACATTGTTTTCAGTAGTTCCGGTTTTACCTGCCGAAGGCCTTCCGATATCAGCTCCTCTGCCTGTTCCGCTCTCTATGACTTTTTTAAGTATCTGGGTTATATAGTATGAAACAGGTTCTTCAAGTACTCTGTGTTCAGACTCATTATTATCCGGGTCATACTCGTATAATACGTTTCCCTGGTAATCAGTTATTTTTAAAATGCATACCGGCTGGCGGTATATACCGCCGGAGGCAAGCGTTGAAAAAACTTTGCTCAGGTCAAGAGGAGTTATTCCTGTCTCAAGTCCGCCTATAGCAATTGCAGGATTACTGCCTATATCATAGATTTCCATGTCACTGCATAAGCTCTCTACATTCTCTGCCCCGACCTTCATCATCAACTGGGCATAGACTACATTTACCGATTGTACTGTGGCATCTACTACAGTCATTTCTTCTTCTCCGAATGTCTGATTATTGTAATTATGAACCTGCCAGTCGGGACCCTCTTCCATATCTATGGTAATGGGGCCATTGGGATTGAAGGTATTATTTGGAGAAAAATTCTGCAGTATTGATTCTATAAGGACTAATGTCTTAAAAACAGATCCCGGCTGTCTTTTTCCTTGGATAGCGATATTGAATTTACTGATGTTGTAATCTTTTCCGCCGATAAGAGCATAAATATAACCATTGTCAGGATCGACACTTATTAAAGAATAAGATGGCCCTGGATCTTCAGGAAAGATTGTCTTTATGGTATCTTCCGCTTTTTCCTGCATATCCGTATCAAGGGTTGTATATATTCGCAACCCTCCTTTGAACACATCATAATCTTTGAATTTCTTTTCATATAATCTCTGCTTGACGTAATCTATAAAATAGGGAGCTGTCCTGCTGCTGTATATTTCAGAATCAACAGTAGGATTTTCATTTATTACTACAGGTTCGGCCAGGGCATCAAGATATTGGTCTGTATTGATAAATCCCTGATCATACATAAGTTGAAGAACAAGGTCCCTTCTTATTTTTGACTTTTCAATATCATTGAAGGGTGAATATAATTCCGGAGTCCTTACAAGTCCTGCCAGAAGTGCTGCTTGGGAAAGTGATAATTCGCTTGCATCAATGCCTAAGTATATTTTTGATGCTTTTTGTATCCCGTAAGCTCCGGAACCGAAACAAATGGTGTTTAAATACATTTCGAGTATCTTATCTTTGGTATAGTTTCTTTCCAGCTGTACTGCTATCAAAGCTTCGTTTAGTTTTCTTCTGAATGTCTTTTCAGGGGTAAAATAGACATTCTTTACATACTGCTGAGTGATGGTACTGCCGCCCTGAGATAGATCACCAGCCTTTATATCTGCTATAAAAGCTCCTATAATCCTTTTATAATCAACGCCCCGATGTTCGTAAAACCTTTTATCCTCAACTGCTACAATGGCATCTTTTATATACTGTGACATTTCATGAAATGAGATTATCTCCCGGTTTTCCCCGGAATGGAATTCAGTTATCAGGCTGCCGTCCAGAGAGTAGACTTTAGAGGTCTGGGCAATAGGTGAAGGAGTAAGTTCTTCAAGTGTCGGAAGCGAGTTTAAATAGTAAAGGACTAAAATACCACCTGTTGCTAAAACCAGCACCAGTAGTGAGGATATAAAAAATATAAGGACTTTAAGGCACCCGCTTAATTCTCTGCGATTGGAGCTCATTTTTAAATGTTTGTTTTTAAATAATTTTAACCTAAGAAATTTTATATAAAATTTAATTAAATAACAACATGGTCTTAATATATATGACCAGTTATGTTAATATTTATTTTAATTTTCAAGTAAAAATATTTAATTGGAAGTTTTTAATTTTTTAATAATATTTAATAAAAGTCAATATGATAGAGAAAAATTTAAAAAAACAGATAGAAACTATAGCATCGGGAACCGAAGATATATTGATTGAAAAGGAACTTAAAGCCATTCTTGAAAAATCAATAGCGAAAAACAAGCCATTGAAAGTAAAATTAGGACTTGATCCGACTTCTCCTGATATTCATCTCGGACATACAGTGGTTTTAAATAAACTCCGCCAGTTTCAGAATCTGGGGCATAAGGCTGTTCTTATAATAGGAGATTATACTGCAAGAATAGGAGACCCTTCAGGGAGATCTGTATTAAGACCTCAGCTGTCTGCAGAACTAATAGACAAGAATGCAAAGACTTATATGAAACAGGCCTTTAAAATACTTGATCCCCAAAAAACTGAAGTAGTCAAAAATTCAAAGTGGCTCAAAATCATAAAGTTTGAAGATGTCCTAAATCTTACATCAAAATTCACTGTTGCAAGGATGCTCGAAAGAGATGATTTCAAAAAGAGGTTCAAGGGAAATACCCCCATAGCGATTATGGAATTTCTTTACCCGGTAATGCAGGCATATGATTCTGTCGCAATAAAATCAGATGTAGAATTGGGAGGAACCGATCAGCGATTTAATCTGTTAATGGGAAGAGAGCTTCAGAAAGAATTTTCACAGAGACCTCAGATAGCTATAACAATGCCAATTCTGGTAGGTACTGACGGTATTGAAAAAATGAGTAAGAGCCTTGGAAACTACATAGGAGTGGATGAACCGCCGCAGGAGATCTTTGGAAAGGTCATGTCTATACCTGACAGCATAATGATCGATTATTACAGGCTGCTTACAACACTGGACAGCAATAAGATAAGAGAAATTGAAGACGGTATAAAAAAGCAGAAGCTGAATCCATCTGTTGCAAAAAGAAAACTGGCTAAAATAATAATAGAAAACCTCTACAGCAGAAAAGATGCTGAAGAAGCAGAGGAAAATTTTGACTTGATATTTAAGAAAAAGAAAGCTCCTGAAAATGTGTCAGAATATACAATTGATTCCAGCAAGATAAAGAGAAATAAAGTCTTTTTAATAGAGATACTGGTAGATTCAGGACTTGCAGGATCAAAAAGTGAAGCCAGGAGACTTATTGCCCAGGGAGGAATTAAAGTCGGGGATATAAAAGTTGATGATCCTAATATGGAATTTGATTTAAACTATATTAACAATAGGGTAATTCAAAGAGGTAAAAGGCACTTCAGGAAAATAGTAGTAAAAGACTAATATGTATTGACTTAAATTAATGCTATCGTTAAAATAAAATCAATTGATATTTTTATTGAAAATTACTTGATTTATAGAATAATTTGCACTAGTAAAAGTAAATATTATTAGCGATAAAAAGATTATATTGTTATAAAACAGAAGGAAGCAGGTTTTTAACTATAAGAATAATTCAAATTGTTTAATAAATTGCTAATGATAATTTTTGTAAAATAAAAAAAACTGGAGGTAAGTTAGTAATTATTTTAAAAAGATGTTGATCAGATATAAATAGGGCAGCATTTTTAAAATGAAAAAATATTGTAATTTTAATAAATTTGGTTAAATCTGATATTAAAATATTTTATTTAAAATTAATTAGTGCAAATTAATTTATCGGTCGAGTAATAATTGACTCGACTTTTTTATTTGGAAGGAAGGTTTATAAAATGGATTTATTAATAAGGATTCTATTGATAGGAATTGCAGCTATAATAGGGTTTTTCATAGGGTTCTTCTTTAGAAAGTACATAATAGATTCAAAACTAAGTTCGGCAGAGCAAAAAGCAGACCTTATGTTGAATAATGCCAAAAAGGAAGCACAGAACATCAGGAAAGAAGCACTTCTTGAAGGCAAAGAAGAAGTTCAAAATTTAAAGGCCAGAAACGAAGAAGAGACTAAAAAACAGAAATTTGAGCTTAAAAAGAAAGAGGACCGACTGCTGAGCCATGAAGACTCTATTGAGAAAAAAGCTTATTACTTGGATAAAAAAGAACAGATTGTAAATCAAAAAAGAGAAGAATTTAATAAAAAGACTAATAAATTGGATGAAATACTGGAAAAAGAAATACTTAGGCTTGAGGCTATAGGGGAGCTTACCAAAGAAGAAGCAAAAGCAATACTGATGAAGAAAATAGAAGATGAGGCAAAATATGAATCTGCAAAGGAGATAAGGAACATTGAGGCGAAGTTAAAGGAAGATGCTGATAGCATGGCTAAAAAGATAATTTCCCAGGCAATACAGAGATGTGCTATGGACCATGTCAGCGAGACCACAGTATCCGTGGTAAATCTTCCCAATGATGAAATGAAAGGGCGAATAATAGGGAGAGAGGGAAGGAATATAAGAGTTTTTGAAAACTTAACCGGTATAAATATAATTGTTGACGATACACCCGAGGCTGTAATACTGTCTTCATTCGACCCTGTAAGAAGAGAGATCGCAAGGGTCACCCTTGAGAATTTAATAACGGACGGAAGAATCCATCCTGCAAGAATCGAAGAAATGTATGAAAAAGCAAGTAAGATTATCAGCAATGAGATCAAACTTGAAGGAGAGCAGGCTGTTTTCGATACAGGAATATCAGAGTTAAATCCGGGAATAGTAAAAGTACTTGGTAGATTAAAATACAGGACAAGCTACGGTCAAAATGTATTGCTACATTCAAAAGAAGTTGCTTATATAGCTGGCATGATCGCTTCAGAGCTGGGTATGAACTCCAAAAAAGCAAAAAGGGCCGGGCTGCTGCATGATATAGGTAAAGCCCTTACTCATGATATAGAAGGGTCACATGCTATTATAGGAGCAGAGCTTGCAAGAAGATTAAATGAAGATGAAGAGATTTGTCATGCCATTGAGTCACATCATAATGAAGTTGAACCAAAATCAATACTGGATGTCATAATACAGGCTGCAGATCAGATTTCAGGCGGAAGACCGGGTGCAAGAAGAGAGACACTGGAGAGTTACGTAAAGAGGCTGGAGAGCCTGGAAAAAATAGCAACTAAATTTAAGGGGATAGAAAAGGCCTACGCCATCCAGGCCGGGAGAGAAATAAGAGTAATGGTAAAACCTGAAGAAGTTGATGAAAATATGTCAATAATGCTGTCTAAGGAAATAGCAAGAGAGATAGAGAAAGAAATGGAATATCCCGGACAGATAAAAGTTACCGTGATCAGGGAAAGCAGAGCAATTGATTATGCAAAATAATGCCGATATAAGCAAGCTTTTATCTGAATTAAAAATAAAGGATACATTAAATATTGAAGAAGACCTCGGGAATGGGTACGTGAGATTGAAGATTTCTGAGGCCGAAAGAAGGCAGGCTCTTCAGGACATAAGCTGTGTAGAAGATATAGTGGTGGAACTTCTTAGGAACAGCAGAGATGCCGGTAGCAGGAATATTTTTATAGGCACAAAGAAAATTGAAGATAAAAGAAGAAAGATCTATTTTATAGATGACGGTAAAGGAATACCTCCCAAACTGCAGGACATTATCTTTGAGTCCAGGGTCACGTCAAAGCTGGAAAATGGAATAAAAGACCCTTATGGATTTCACGGCAGGGGAATGGCCTTGTTCTCAATAAAACTAAACACTGAAGAGGTAAAAATAGTTTTTTCTGATACATCAAAGGGTGCGTCATTTTATGTAGATATAGATCTGTCAAAGATCCCGGAAAAAAAGGACCAATCCATAATGCCCCAAATAATAAAAATGGACGGCGATTTAAATATCATAGGAGGGGTAAACAATATACTTAAAACAATAATTGAATTCCAGCTTCAAAATAAGGGTATAGATTTTTATTATGGTACCCCCACACAGATATTATCTACAATGAGGGAGATTTTTGCCAAAGAAAAAAAGAATTCTGATTATCCAAAGTTTGATAGGTGGGAGAAATTAAAAAATTTTATCCAAAATACTAATATCAAGGTAACAGAAATACCCATTCTTACCGATAATTATAACTTGATGGATTACATTTCAAGAAACATATTTAATATGGATATATCCCAGAGGGGGATACAGAGGGTCGTTTATAATGAAATAAAATCACTTGATCCCTTAAAAATTGATTTAAATGGTTATTTAAAGGGTAGAGCAGGCAGCTCAAAGGAAAATCCAACGGATACTATTGTAAAAACGGATAAAAAGATTGTTCTTTATGATGAGAACAAACTGGCAAGCAGGTTTAAAGATGAAGAGATAAGATGTATAATTAAAGCCGTAGAGGATAAGGTAAAAGAGTTAGGTGATAAGTATTTTGTCACCACAGGCAAAAACATAGAATATAAGAAGGCAAATAATATAATAAAATTATTGATCGAATTGAAGCAAAAAGAATAAAAAATAAAATAGTAAAAAAATAATATGGACGAAAATATTAAGTTACTAAAGGTTTCATCAAAATCCAAGCCCAATTCGGTAGCAGGTGCAATAGCAGGTATGATCAGGAGCAGCAGCAGGGTAAAGATTCAAACTATAGGAGCAGGAGCGTTAAATCAGGCAGTCAAAGGAATTGCTATAGCTAGAGGTTTTATAGCGCCAACAGGACAGGAATTGATATGTATACCATATTTTAAAGATATTGAAGTAAATGGTGAAGTAAAGACTGCCATAGTTATCACAGTCGAATCTAAATGATATTTTATTTTCCAGATAATCACTTTTATTTTTTAAAATTCCTTTTTTTTAAATAATAAGTTTTAATGCTATGAAAGCATATATAAAAACTTTCGGATGTCAGATGAACGAAAATGATTCTGAAAGAATGATGTATCTGATTGAAAAGGAAGGTTACAGCAGGACATATAATATTGAAGATTCCGATCTGATCATGTTGAATACCTGCGCAGTAAGAGAAAAGGCTAAAAATAGATTATACGGACATATAGGAAATCTTAAAAATCTAAAGTACAAAAAAAATGATGTTTTGATCTGTATAGGAGGTTGTATTTCTCAAAGCATCAGGGAAAAGATATTAAAAGATTTTCCTTTCGTTGACATCGTTTTTGGGACACACAATATCGCTGAACTTCCACAGTTAATAAAAAAACGTTTAAAGACAGATAAAAGTATATGTTCCATACATGAAGAAGGCTTTGACCCTGGTATTTTCAAAGTAAAAAGAGAGAAGATTTTTAAAGCATATGTTCCCATAAGCATAGGGTGTGACAATTACTGCTCATACTGCATAGTCCCATTTGTAAGGGGAAGAGAAAAATCCATAGAAGAAGTAAAAATCATAGAAAATGTAAAAGATCTTGTTATCAAGGGTGTTATAGAAATAATGCTCCTGGGGCAGAATGTAAACTCTTATGGAAACGATCTGAATGGGAAATACAGTTTCTCCGGATTGCTGGAAAAAATATCTGACATAAAAGGACTAAAAAGGATAAGATTTATGACCTCACACCCCAAAGATTTTTCTTTAGATATTATTGATATGATAAAAAGCAGAGATAATCTGGTAAAACATATTCACCTGCCGTTACAATCCGGTTCAGACAAAATACTTAAGAAAATGAACCGTTCTTATACCAGAAAATACTATTTTAATATCATATCTAATATAAGAAGAAAAATACCACATTGTGCAATAACAACAGATATCATAGTAGGGTTTCCAGGGGAGGAAAGATCCGATTTTATGAAGACTCTTGATATGATTAAAAGTATAAGGTATAACAGGGCGTTTACATTCATCTACTCGCCAAGGGAAGGTACAAAAGCATTTAAAATGAATGACTGCATGCAATTAGATGATAAGAAAAAGTGGTTCAGGGAATTAATCGAAATTCAGCAGAAAATATCTTTTGACGAGAATAAAAAGATAGTTGGTAAAAAGTTTGAAGTATTAGTTGAAGGTAATAGTAAAAAAGGACTTAACATGCTGGAGGGAAGAATGGAAAATAATACTGTAGTCAATTTTAAGGGCGGTAAAAATCTTATTGGGAAGATCGTCCCTGTTATTATTACAGGGGCAAGGTCTTTTTATGTCACAGGTGATTTATTTAAGGAGTAATATTTATGAAAGATATTACAAAGATGAATATTATAAAAAATTCCAATCTTAAGGTAATAAAAAATAAATTAAAGGATAACCATATTGATCTGTATAGATTATGCAGAGACCTGTCAATGTCAAAAAAGGTGATCGTCATCTGCGGACCAACATGCACCGGCAAGAGTAAATTGGGTATTATCATGGCAAAATTGATCCATACGGATATCATATCCATAGACTCAATGCAGGTTTACAGGGGTATGGATATCGGTACCGATAAGTATGATTCTATAAAATACGGCGTCAAGCAGTTTATGACTGATATATTTGAGCCTGATCACAGCTTAAGCGTGGTGGAGTTTAAAGATATATGCAGAAATATAATTGAAAAAGACTTTTCCCAAAAAGAAAAGATTCCTCTTATGGTAGGTGGGTCTGGAATGTATATGAGGGCAGTAATAAGAAATATGGACAAGTTACCAATTGGACGGGGACCAATAAGAAAAAAGTTAAAAGAAGGTATAAAAAAAGAGGGCATAGAAAAATACTACCGGAAACTTAAAAAAATAGATAAAGATTATGCCCAAAAAATAAGTGAAAACGATCACAGGAGAATAATAAGGGCACTTGAAGTATACCAAATAACAGGCATCCCTTTTTCAGAATTTCAAAATGCATGGAAAGAACCAGAACAAGAATATGACTCTGTAATTTTTGGACTTGAAATGGAAAGGTCAGGTCTTTATGAGTGTATAAAAAAAAGGGTTAACAGCATGTTCGAAAAAGGACTGGTAAATGAAGTGCAGAATTTGATAAAGAAAGGATATAAGAACTGCAACAGTTTATTACAGGCTGTAGGATATAAAGAGGTAGTAAGGTACTTAAATGGAGAAATAAGCTTAGATGAATGTATTGATGAAGTAACCATAGATACCAGAAGACTTGCCAAAAAGCAGATGACCTGGTTCAGGTCAGAGACAAAAATTAATTGGATAAGAGTAAACAATTATGATAACATTTTTAAGCTGATCTTAGAAATTTTTAAATTATTGGATAAGAGTATTTCAATATGAAAAAAATAAAATTTTCTAAATTTAACGGTCAGGGAAATGATTTTATAATAATTGATGCAGTCAAAAGTCGAATAAATCTATCAAAAAATCAGACAATAAAAATGTGTGACAGGCATTTCGGCATAGGTGCAGATGGTCTGATAATAATAAGGAGATCGTTAAAATCTGATTTAAGGATGGATTATTACAACCGGGACGGTTCTGCTGCGGAAATGTGCGGAAATGGTATAAGGTGTATGGCAGCATTTGCCTATGATAAAGATTTAATAAAAAGAAGAGATTTGACCATAGAAACACTAGCAGGTGAAAAAGCGTTATCAATAGACATTGAAGGCGGTAATGCTGGGAATATTAGAGTTAATATGGGGGTACCCGAATTCAGTCCCGAGAGTATTCCGGTAGAAATAAAAGACCGGTCAGAGGTCTTTGACTATAAAATAAAAGTAGAACAAAAAACATTCTATATCAACTGTGTCTCTATGGGGAATCCTCACTGTGTCATTTTTTTAGACGAAAACATGGATTTAAAGGATTATAATGTAAAAAGCTGGGGTCTTAAGATAGAGAATCTTGAAATTTTCCCCCGTAAAACAAATGTAGAGTTTGTAAGAATCAAAAATAGAAAAGAATTGGATGTAAGAGTATGGGAAAGGGGAGTGGGAGAGACTCTGGCATGCGGGACTGGAGTCTGCGCTGCAGGAATATGCGCTATTAAAACGAAAAAAGAAATGGATCATAAAATATCTGTTAATCTATTGGGAGGAAAGTTGGATGTGATATGGAATCCTGCAGAATCCAGTATTTACCTTGAGGGAAGAGTAAATCATAATTTTGATGGGATATATTATTTGTAACTAAAAGATACAGGGAATAGTATAGCTGAAAATGAAAGGAGACTGATGCAGTTTAAAGAATCAGAAAGATTAAGACTTTTATCACCATATACATTTGCAGAAATAAGTAAAATAATAGAGAAAAAGAAAAATCAGGGATTGGATGTAATAAGTCTGGGTATAGGTGATCCTGATATGCCGACACCGGAAGAGATCATCAAGGCTCTCTGCAGAGAAGCAAAAAATCCGGAGAATCACAGATATCCTTCAAGTTACGGTTTAAAGATATTGAAAGAAGTAATAGCTGATTTTTACCTTGAAAGATTTAACGTGGTCCTTGACCCTGATAGGGAAGTCATTCCGCTTTTAGGATCTAAGGAAGGTATATCCGATGTAGCATATACCTTTATTAACAAAGATGATTATGTGATTATAACAGACCCTGCATACTTGGTATATAAAATAAGTACCATTTTTGCAGGAGGCAGGCCTTATATAGTACCACTAAAAAAAGAAAACGATTTCCTTTTTGATGTTGATGAAATTAATGCAGATGTAGCCGGCAAGGCCAAGGTTTTATATATCAATTATCCCAATAATCCGACAACTGCAACATGCGATATAAAATTTTTTGAAAAAGTAGCTGAATTTGCAGAAAAAAACAATATTATCGTCTGCCATGATAACCCCTATTCGGATATATATTCAGGAAAGGACAGACCGCCAAGTTTCCTTAATGCAGAAGGATCAAAGAATGTGGGAATAGAGTTAAACTCACTTTCCAAGACTTTCAATATGACCGGATGGAGAATAGGTTATGCAGTAGGAAATAAGGAAGTAATAGAAAGCATTGGTAAATATAAGACAAATGTTGACTCAGGAATTTTTAACGCGATTCAGTATGCTGGAGCAGAAGCTTTTAAAAATTTTGAAAGGAGTTCGGACATCAATAACCAGATTTACAAAAAGAGAAGAGGGATGGTAAAAAGAGTACTGGACGATATTGGAATCGAATACTATGATTCCGATGCTACCATATATGTATGGTCTGAAGTCCCAGATGGTTCTACATCTGAATCATTTTCAAAAATGCTTTTAGAAAAAGCAAATGTAGTAGTCACACCCGGAACAGCCTTTGGAGAATATGGAGAAGGGTTTTTCAGGATTTCATTGACCATAGAAGACAACAGACTGGAAGAGGCTTTAAACCGGATCAAGGATGTATTATAAAGGAGTTAAATAATTTAAATAATTTATGAAAAGAGAAAAAGTCCTCCTGGTTTTAATTGATTTTGAAAACTTTAAAAGGATCAAATTAAAACACTCGATATACTATGATCATAGAAAAGAGCATATAGAAGAGTTAAAGAATTTAGCCGTCAGTGCAGGTGCCAATGTTGAAGAAGCAATTTACTTCAAGCAAATCAAGCCCAATACAAAGTATTTCATAAACACAGGTAAACTGGAACAGATTAAAAATATTGTAGACGAAAATGATTTAGAGCTGGTGATATTTGATGATGAAATAACACCGACTCAGCAGAGGAATCTTCAGACTAAACTTAATATAAAGGTACTGGACAGGACTGCACTGATCCTTGATATTTTTGCACAGAGGGCACATAGCAGCGAAGGAAAGCTGCAGGTAGAACTGGCCCAGTTAAATTATATTCTTCCCAGATTGACAGGCAGAGGTATTGAGCTGTCGAGATTGGGAGGAGGAATCGGTACCAGGGGACCTGGAGAGACCAAACTGGAAGTAGACAGAAGAAAAATAAGGAATAGAATAAGTATGCTTAAAAAGAAAATAGATAGAATAGGCATACAGAGAGATACACAGAGAAAACAGAGGGAAGAAAGAGAAATATTTCAAATTGCTCTGGTGGGCTATACAAACAGCGGCAAAACCACACTTCTTAATTCCACTACAGACGCAGATGCTTATGTAGAAGACAGGCTTTTTTCCACCTTAGATTCTACTATCAGAAAGATAAACATATTTTCAAATTTAGAAGTTCTAATTTCAGATACGGTAGGCTTTATTGAAAAACTACCCCATCAATTAATAGCATCTTTTAAGTCCACTCTGGAAGAGGTCAGAAGATCGGATCTTTTACTGCTTATCGTAGATATAAGCAATCCTTATTACGAAAATAATATTTATAGTGTAAGGAAAGTGTTAAAGGAAATCGGTGTATGGAATAAGCCTGTGATATTAGTATTTAATAAAATTGATAAGGTAAGCAATGCCTATATAGAAAAATTAAAAATAAAGTATAAAAATGTAGTGTTCATATCTGCTCAAAAGAAAAAAGGTATCTCAGAACTCTACTCAAGAATAAAAAAGTTTATTGAGAAGCATTATATAAATATAGTGGTAAGGATACCTTATGTTGAAAGCAGGCTTATATATTTTATTTATAATAATTGCCAGGTCCTGGATAGGAAAGATCTTGAAGACAGTACTGTGCTTAATTTAAATGTTAGTTCAAGATATTCTTCTGTTTTAGCTAAATATTTGTACCGGGAAAGCGATAGCAGTAAAGCTAATATAAGTTAGAAGTATTTTCTAATGACCCCTATTACCTTTCCAAGTATTTTGACATCATTTACCACTATAGGCTCCATATAATCATTATCGGGCATCAGTTTTATTTTTTTATTGGTTTTAAAAAATCTTTTAACCGTTGCTTCATCTTCCAGTAAAGCCACTATTATCTCACCATTAATCGCTGTATCCTGCTTTCTTACCACAATGTAATCTCTATCAAGTATGCCTGCATTGACCATGCTGTCTCCTCTTACATGTAGTATGAAAACTTCTTTTTTGCCCTTTACAAAATCTGGGGTCAGCGGAAAATAGTCATCTATGTTTTCTTCTGCCAGTATAGGCCTTCCGGCTGCTATTCTTCCTACTACCGGTACATATACCAAGTTGTTTATACCGGTGTCAACAGAACCGTCTCCTTTACGGGACAACAGGGAAATGGCACGCGGTTTGGAGGGATTTCTTTTTAGATACCCTTTCTCTTCAAGCTTTTTCAGATGGGAGTGGACTGTTGCTGAAGAACTTAAATTTACCGCTTTGGCTATTTCTCTTACAGATGGAGGATATCCTGATTCTTTTATTTTTTTATTTATAAACTTTAATATTTTTTCTTGTCTGCTGCTTATGTTTTCAAGCATAATCAAATAATAAATAATTAAAAAATTAAACCGATGGAATTATAACAGAAAAACATATTTATAGCAAACATTAGTTCGCCCTGTCAGTCACGATGATTCTATTCTTCTTCTTTTTTGATCC
>CAZLOE010000005.1:0-63493 GCA_964561115.1 uncultured Actinomycetota bacterium | reverse complement strand
CCTTCTGTTTGATTATTAGATGCACTGTCAACTGATGCTGTCGCTGGATTACTGTCGACACCACAGGAAAAGGTAAATAAAAAGATTATTATAAGGAAGAATAAGACAGGTGCCAATACTGCTTTTCTTACAAAAAAAATATCATACTTTCTATGAAAGTCTTTCTTCATCATTGCTGCGTATAAATCATTTTTTTACAGTTAAATTACTATATTTATTTCTACATTTTTATTAAGAATATTGTGTAGAGAATAATTGCATAAATAATAAATAATGTCAAGACAATTATCCCTTACCGGACTATAGTTGCATTTAAGACCACATTGGTCTGTGAGTACCTCCAGCTGTCAGCCTGACCATCACCATCAGTATAAGGTCCGCTGAAACGGACTCTGATCTGAAATCTTGATTTTCCTTCATTTATAGCCCTCTGCAACTCCTCTTTTAGTTTGGAGACATTGCAGGTAATACCTGGATAATCATAACTTTCCACAAAGATACCGACCGATTCAAAATCACTTTGAGTGATGGGTTCCGCCCCCCAATCCAATACATTTATATTTAACTTTTTAAGAAATTCCAAGGGATCTCCGGATATGGAAGCACCGCTTAATGTAAGGGAAGCCGACTCGACTATACTTCCCCCCAGGTCTGATATGTCAAAACTGATAAATCCGCCGCATGGTCTGTCATCATCCGAATCACCGGCATAGATATCGCCGCCTATATGAGTACCTCCTCCAAATTCAATATAGCCGCCCTCTCCTGCTTTCTTTGGAATGGTTATATTTTCAGGATTATGTTCCACAGTCACCTCTCCCACATATACTGCTACCGAACTCTCTGCAGTATTTCCATGTCCATCATTTACAACGACTGAAACCTGGTAATCATCGGGAGCATCGGGCGTGTTCCATTCAATCGGATTTGCAGTACTGTCGACAATGGATCCTCCGGTTACACTCCAGCTAAAAGAAAGGACATCATTATCCGCATCTGAGACATCGACAAAAACCTGGTATTGCTCTCCTACATATAAAACATCTTCTGAAAGTGAAATGCCTTTTATTTGTGGCTTGCTGTTACACTCCCAGCTTAGATCTATTGAATCTGTTGCAGTGCCTTCAGAATTAGACGCAGTTGCAACAAGAGTGAATGTCTCGCCGCTGTCATTTAGATTGACCTGGGCAATTGCGTCTCCAAAAAAACCCAGGCTGTCATCTTTATTCCACTCTATTTCAGGGGCAGGATCTCCGGTGACAACGGCTCTTATTCTCCAGTAACATACACCGCCTTCAAGAGTAGCATTTTGATATATCTCAAGCTTAATGGTCGGCGCTGTTTTTTCTTCCTCTTCCTCCTCTTCTTCGGGCTCTTCTTCTGACTCCTCCGGTAATTCTTCCATATTATCCTGTGTACTGTCATCTCCAACTGCTGTCTCTACGGATTCATCGGAAATCTCCGAGTCTTCAACGGCACTAATCCCTGAAAACCAGTTAGAAAGAGCATCTATCTTTGAATTTATAAAGCTAAAGATCACCTGAAAGTATAAAACACATAGTACAATAACTGCTATTCCCGCTATAGAACCTAATGTAATTGCTATGATCTTTTTTTTGCTGAATTTTACCTTACTTTTATTGTCCGGCTTTTTAGCATGTCTCATCTCGTATTTCATAACAACAAACCTATCGTATTCTTATCAAATGTTGATTTTTACTCCTCAACGTCACGTTTATCTAACAAAAGATGAACGCCGTCTAATATTTCATTTATTCTTTTGGTAGATAATGAGCCAATCTTCTCTACTAAATCTTTCTTATCTACTGTATAAATCTGAGATACATTCACAACACTTTGCATGGGAAGATTAGCTTCACCTGGATAAAGAAGAACATTTCCCGGTTCTTCCGCCCTTTTTAAATTTGAAGTCAGTACACAAACAACAACCGTGTTAATTAAGCTTTTATTAAACAAATTATTTTGAATAACAACATGCGGATGTCTATAACCAGGTTCGGATCCAGAAGTTCTTCCTAAATCTACCCAAAAAATATTCCCCTGTTTAATTACCATTTATCCTCCAATAACTGCCTTTGGTAATCTCTCATTTTCTTTTTGTAACTCTTTTCATCAGAACTAAGTGTCCGGCGGCTATAGACTTCATTTATTTTCTTTAAAAGTTCTCTATTTTCTTGCTGTCTTATAAAATATTCAAGTGCCGCTGCAAATAACTTACTCCGTGAAATCTCTAACTTCTTTGCTAGAGCTTCAGCTTCTTTAAATAGAGATTCTCTGATTGATACTGCAGTTTTTATATTAGACATAATATTTATACCTCCATTACTACCAATAGTATAACTTTTTGTTATAAAATATCAATAAGAAACTTAGATGTGTGATTAATTTTTAAAAAATCTATAACCCGGGATTATAGCAGGAGAAATTTGTTAATTTTATTAAATTTAATAGTTAAAACAGGTAAGTATCAACAGCCTATATATTTTTTCCTTTAATAGGCCTCCACCAGTTTTCATTATCCATATACCATTTGACCGTCATTTTAAGCGCCTGTTCAAGATTATACTGCGTTACCCACCCCAGCTCTTTTTTTAATTTTGAACAGTCCAGGGAATATCTCCTGTCATGGCCAAGCCTGTCCTGCACCGGTTTTATCATATCTTCAGTTTTACCAAGCAGCTCCAGGATCTTCCAGGTAATCCATATATTCGGCTTCTCATTTCCCGCACCGATATTATATATCTCACCGATTTCCCCATTGTGAAGGATCAGGTCCAGCGCAGCACAGTTATCATTCACATAGATCCAATCCCTTATATTCATACCATCCCCGTAAAGAGGCACTTTTTTATCGTCTATTAAATCAGTTATGAATAACGGGATTAATTTTTCGGGGTGCTGATATGGCCCGAAGTTATTCGAGGTCCTGGTGATGATTATTGGAACACCGTATGTCTTATAAAAAGATCTCACAATCATCTCTGCTCCGGCTTTGGAAGCAGAATAAGGGCTGTTGGGCTTCAGTATATCGCTTTCTTTTGAAGAGCCGAATTCTATGGAGCCATAGACTTCATCTGTGCTTATCTGGAGAAAGATCCCGCCGTCATATTCCCTTATGGCTTCAAGCAAAACATAGGTACCATAAATATCAGTCTGAATAAATATGCCGGGATCCTCTATTGATCTATCGACATGAGACTCAGCAGCAAAATTTACCACCGCATCTATAATATTAGATTTGAAAATATTATCTACAAGTTGCCTGTCCGCTATATCGCCCTTTATAAATTCATAATTGGGATTACCTTCCATATCCCTTAAATTTTCCAGGTTTCCGGCATAAGTCAGCTTATCAAGATTTATTATCCTGTATCCCGTATAGTTTTCTGCAATATGATGTATAAAGTTGCTTCCGATGAACCCCGCACCCCCGGTTACAAGCAGGGTTTTAAACTTCCTGTCTGCCAATTTATTCTCCTATCCGTCTTTTCTTTCCCAGCTGTAAGGTATATTTGGGCTATGTGGGTCTTCTCTGAACTCATCAGGTTCATCATAGTTATAAACTTCAGTGGGCAAGTTAATACATACAGCTTCATTATCGCTTATACATTTAAAACCGTGAAAGACATATTGAGGTATTTGAAGAAGCATCGGATTATGCTCTCCCATGAAAAATTCATTGACCTCCTTGTAGGTCGGTGAGCCCTTGCGGCTGTCATATAAGACAACTTTCATCATCCCCTTGACCACCACAAAACTGTCTATCTGTTTTTTGTGATAATGCCACCCTTTGACTGCGCCCGGATATGCGGTAGTCATATAAGCCTGACCAAATTTTACAAAAAGATCATCATCGGAACGCAGCATCTCCATCAACCTGCCTCTTTCATCAGGTATAACCTTTAATTTTTTTATTTTAACCCCGTCAATCAAAACAAGCCTCCTAACCCGTTTTTGTTGATTAATATCCAATACCGGTATAATTAAAACCCATCTCCTGGAGTTTTTGCCTGTCCAATACATTTCTGCCGTCAATGATATTACAGCTGGCCATTGATTTTTTTACCTTTTTAAAATCTAAACCGCTAAATTCATCCCAATCCGTCACCAGAACCATAAGATCAGCCCCTTCCAACGCCTCATAGGCACTTTTCGCCATAACAGCCCCCTCATCCATATCTTTAGGATATTCTTTTACCACAGGGTCATAAACTCTTACTTCTGCGCCGAGTTCCAGAAACTTGTTGATTATAGTAATAGAAGGTGCTTCTCTTGTATCATTTGTATTGGGTTTGAAAGAAAGCCCCAAAACACCGATTATCTTATCATCAATAATACCGAGTATATCCATAGCTTTTTGTATTACTTTAAATCTCTGGTGGTTGTTGACCTGTATTACTGAATTTAGAATATTCGCAGTTGAGCCGTATTCCTCTGCAGTATGGCTTAATGCCCTGACATCCTTTGGAAAGCATGAGCCTCCCCAGCCGATCCCAGCTTTCATGAAACCGGCCCCGATTCTGCTGTCCAGACCCATGCCGTATGTTACATCCAGAATATTTGCGCCTACCCTCTCACATATGTTGGCGATCTCATTGACAAATGAGATCTTGGTAGCAAGAAATGCATTAGAAGAATATTTTATTAGTTCCGAACTGGTTGAATCGGTGATCAGAACCGGTACTTTTTCTTTCCTGTGAGTATTATTTACAGCGTAATCAAAGTCCTGATTTATTATGGGCTTATAAAGCTCTTTTATGATTTCTATTGCCTTTTTACTTTTAGATCCTATTACCAGCCTTTCCGGAAAGAAGGCATCCTTTACAGCTTCACCTTCCTTCAAGAATTCGGGATTGGATACTATATCAAAATCATAATTATTACCGCTGCCCTGGTTTTCACTGATTATCTTCTTGATCCTTTTTGCCGTACCGATCGGGACAGTGCTTTTATTTGAAATGATCTTATACCCGTTAATCGATTTGCCGATCAATCTTGCCACCTCATCAATAGCTGAAAGATCAGACTTCCCTGACGGCAGAGGCGGAGTACCTACACATATAAATATAATATCGCTCTTCCTGATAGCGTTACTTATATCACTATTAAATATCAGATTACCGTTTTTACTGTTTTTCTTTATCAGTTCCTCAAGGCCTTCTTCATATATGGGCACCCGGCCTTTTTTAAGTATCTCTATCTTTTTTTCATCCTTATCCACACAAAAAACTGTATTACCGATTTCAGCCAGGCAGACACCGGTGACCAGGCCCACATATCCAACCCCTATGACACAAACCTTCATATTTTTTCCTTACGCTTAAACTAATGCAGTAAATTTATATCATAATATTGAAGTATAATATCAATAAAGATATTTTCTTACAATATAACTAAATACTTAAAAATCTAATAAAATCACTTGGATATCAATTTTTCAAAAGCCTCGACCGTGTCCTTTATGCTGTTGTTCCAGGAAAATACTTTTTCAACTCTTTTTTTATTTAACTCCCCCAGCTTCTCAGCTTCTTTAGAATTTTTAACGGCCCATATCATCTTCTCCGCAAGATTTTCAACCCTGTCATCAGCAGCATATATTCCGCCTTCGCCTAAGAACCTGCGGTTATTTTTACCCTCAAAACAAACTACTGGAAGTCCCGCACCCATGTAGTTTATAACCTTTCCGCTGGCTTCACCTGCCTTATCGACTTTAGGCTCTACTGCTACATCGCTTACCAGTAAGTAATCAGGGAGCTTGAAATAATCTACCATTCCGGTAAAATGAACGTTTTTTTCTACTCCCAGCTCCTTGGCCTTTTTGGATGCTTCCTCTACAGGATAACCAACAATCAGGAAATGGACACCCCCTACCTTCTTTAATACCAGGGGGATTGACGAGATCAAATTCCAGACGCCTTTAGCTGCCAGAAGCGCTCCGGTAAATATTATAACAGGTGCATCTTCAGGTATTCCAAGTTTCTGCTTGAATCCTTCCTGGGGATTTTTACTGAAAAAATCAGTATGTACCCCGTCTATTACTACCCTTACCCTGTCCGGGTCTATTTTAAATCTATTCTTTATGATATCTCCATTGGACACCGAGCTGCATATAAAAAAATCCGGCATCCTGCAGATAAACCTCTCCAGTGTATGAAAAAACCACCTGATGGGCTTCCTTCCCTTGATCCAGTTAAAAGTATCAAGCTCTGAAGTAAGGCTTCCCTGGACATCGAAAGCCAGAGGGATCTTTCCCCAGGTCAAAAGATATTTTATAAGGCCTCCCACAAATGCACCTTCATGAAGATGCCCGTATATTATGTCCGGTTTTTCCCTGATATATACAGCCGCAGCCTTAAAGAACAGTATAAGGTCTATATAGAATTTATGGATGGATGGTCCCGCTTCAAGCTTTTTGTACCAGGGAATATTTATTATCCTCCTGATATCAAGGCCCTCAAGATCCCTGCCGTTGTGATAGGTGACTATAATATTTTGATACCCGTATTTTGCCAGCGCCTTCATCTCACCCAGTATTCTCATATGGCACCCTCTGTCGGCAAAAAAAGGAGTAGGGACTATATTAAGCACTTTTCTTTTTTTACTTTTATCCATTTCCTACCCGTTTACCTGCTTTAGAAAGATAATATAACTATTTTTATTATTATTAGGCATAAATGACAATTATTTTCCTCTATTCTCTTGCTTTTCAGATTTAATTTTAGAGAATTTTTATAATCTTTCATATTATTATCATTATTAATTAGATTATACTTTACAAACTATTGAAGGTTTTGTCTATTAGGACCCAAATAATAAAGGATTTTTATTTTTAATGGATAATGTGAAAATTGATAATTTCAATTGCCTATTTCAATAAAAATAATTAGTATAAAAACAGTATATTTAAATTATACTTGACAAATAATATCACTATATGTAAATTAGTATTTAACAAATAGTACTATATTTATCCAGAGTATATGTTAAAGGAAAGATTATTATTTAATCAAATAATAAAATATATAGACTCTCCTGAAGCAATTGTTATAACCGGGATGAGGAGAGTAGGCAAGACAAGTTTAATCAGATTTATATATGATAAAATTGATTCTGATAATAAGATCTTCTTGGATTTAGAGAATCCTTTAAATCAAAAATATTTTGAAGAGGAAAATTATGAAACAATAAAGTCCACACTTGAATTTTTGGGCTTAGACTTTACTAAAAAGTCCTATCTGTTTCTAGATGAAATCCAACTGTTAAAAAAAATACCATCAGTTGTCAAATATCTAATTGACCACTACCAGATTAAATGTTTTCTTACCGGCTCTGCAGTTTATTATTTAAAAAATTTTTTTACTGAATCTCTGGCTGGCAGAAAATATATTTTTGAACTTTTCCCTTTAAATTTCAAAGAATTCCTTTTATTTAAGGGAAGCAGCATAAAACTACCCGATAATTTAAAGACTTTGAAAAAATCCGTCTTTGATACTATTTCTAATCTTTATGAAGAGTACCTGCTGTTTGGCGGTTTTCCGGAAGTTGTCCTAAAAAAAAATACTGATGGAAAGAGAAGATCATTAGAAGATATTTTTACTTCTTATTTCCAATTAGAAGTATTAAGAATAGGAGATTTCAAGAGAAATAATAAAATTAGAGACTTGATATTACTGTTGATGCAGAGAGTCGGTTCAAAACTAGATATTCAAAAATTATCCAGGGAGCTTTCAATCTCCCGCCCGACACTTTACCAGTATATTTCTTTCTTAGAAGACACATACTTAATAAAAACCATAAAGCCTTTTAGCAAAGGGAAAGATATAGAAATAAGAAAAATGCCAAAAGTTTACATCTGTGATTGTGGGCTGGTAAATAATTTTACTAAGTTAGATGAAGGGGCACTGTTCGAAAATAATATTTTTCAGAACTTAAGAATAAAAGGAGAAATCAATTATTATCAGAGGAAAAGCGGAGTTGGAATTGATTTTATTCTTAATAGGAATACCGCTATTGAAGTAAAAATAAATCCTTCCAGGCAAGATCTAAATAAGCTGTTAAGAATTACTGCTGAACTTGGCATAAAAGAATCATTTATAGTCTCTAAAAAGTTCAGCGAGCTGGAAAATATTCAATACGGTTTTTCCATTTAAAATTTCAAAAGGAACCTTTTTAATAAAAAATTTCTTAATAAATGGCAATATATTATTAGAAGTTGCGTTCTAATTATTTTTAAACCAATCATAGGTCAGCTTCAGCCCTTCTTCTATGGACACCGCCGGCTTCCAGCCAAGCATTTCTTCTGCCATCCTGTAAGAAAGCTTGCTTCTCCGCTGCTCCCCTTCTTTTGGAGGACCGTGGATCTCTTCAATGTCCTTTTTACCCGATGCTTCCTTTAAGATATTTAACAGCCTGACCACATTAGTTTCCTTTCCTGTTCCTACATTTACCACTCCTGTAAAATCACTTTCTATAGCCTTTAAATTTATATCAACCGCATCCCTTACATAGACATAATCTCGGGTCTGTAGTCCGTCTCCATTAATAGTAGGGTTTTTATCTTCCAGTATCTTTTTTGAAAATATCGCTACTACTCCCGCCTCTCCGTAAGGGTCCTGCCTGGGTCCATATATATTGCCATATCTTAATGATACATAATTCAAGCCGTAATTATTATAATAACAATATAAATATTTTTCCGTAGCAAGCTTGGCCACTCCGTAAGGCGATATGGGACTGGTTGGATGTTTTTCGTCTGCAGGGAAATATTCCTGTTCCCCGTATACTGTACCCCCGCTGGATGCAAATATTATCTTACTTACATTGTAAATATGGCAGTTGTTAATAACGTTAAGACCACCCATTATATTTATATCTGCGTCCATCATCGGATCTTCTACTGACACTCTTACACTCAACTGGGCAGCATTATGTATTACAATATCAGGTTTTTCTTCCTTAAATATTTTCTGTATTTCCTTATCTCTGATATCAATCTTATAGAATTTTGCTTTTTTGGGTATGTTTTCTTCTTTTCCATTGGAAAGGTCATCGACTATGACCACCTGGTAATTCTTTTCCAATAGCCCGTCAGCCACATTTGAACCTATAAAACCTGCTCCTCCGGTAATCAGTACTTTCAAGCCAATCTCCTTTATAACATTTTTAGATTTGTATTATATATTTTTTCCCTTCTTATTGAAAATCAAATATAGAACTTCTTCCATCTCGCTGTCAGGCTACTGCTCTTCTAAATACTCTTTATTTCTGATAGCAGGGATAGACAGGTCTATATTTCCATATACTTTGATCCTTATTCCTTCTATATAAAAAATAACTCCCTCTATTTCGGGAATCTCAGTAAGTGTATTTACGATAGAGTAAATTATATATTCATCTAAAATCCTGCTGTCCAGACTTTCATTTAAAAATTCCTGAGATAGATCGATCTCTGCTATGTTTTTATTGGTCTCTACATCGATGAGTTTCGTTCCTGCCGGTATCACTGGAAAATGATATGACTTTTCCGGCCCTTTCAGCAGCTCGGTAACAGCATTTCTGACTGCCGTTTTCGAATCACCAGCAATTATAGTCCTTTTTTCAGAAACTAATTTCTTCTCCTCTTCCAAGCTGGAAAAATAAAAATTCAATTCCAGCTTTCCCGGGTAACTTTCTTCCCCTGCTTCATTATTTTCATCCCTCCTGAAAAAATCAATTATTTTCTGCCATATAGAGAGGCTACTGCTGTTATCCTCCGAACCTCCTTCATCTCCTGTCCCGGCTACCGCTGAATCCCCGGTACCATTTTCACCGAATTCCTCCAGGGTTACAGATTCCCCGGTAGTATTCCCTGACTGTCCCTCACCAGTGTCCTCCGGGCTGGTTATTGTCTCCCCGCTTTCTCCACCGCTGAAAATAGAAGAAAATTTATTTTTCCAGAAACCAGGATTGTCAATACTGTAAAAGATCAGAAAACCAGCCACTGCTATAAGGATTATAATGATTGTAAACTTTAAAATGGGATTTGATCCCTTTTTTTTCATAATTTACTGATTAATAAAATTTAAGTAATAATTTCTTGCTCTTACAAAAAAACCGGGATTTTCCTTCTGAAGTAATTGAAATATCTTTTCATCGATTAACCTGGGATTATTTATACTTTTATTAAAAGCTTCTATAAAGAAATCGACTACATCTCTTTCTTTTTTACTGACCGAATCAATTAATTCTTTCAGGTCTTCTTTCTTTTTTTCAATCCTTTTCCTATTTTCTTCTATATCCCTGTAATCCTTTTTGTTAAGACACCCTCCGCACCAATCAAGACAGCTTTTATCTATTCCGCTGAAGACCAATCTGCCGTCCCGGTATTCTATCACCTGAGGATCTACCTTAAATACATTTGCGCTGCATCTGGGACATTTTACCTTTATTTCGTCAGCAAAAAACTCGATCTCATGCCCGCACTTGGGACAAGGCACTATATTAGTTTTAAAATCTTTCAGAAAGGCTGTATCCTGTCCGGGACAGCCCCCCTTTATTTTAGCCATAACTATTATTCCCTTTAAACAATATCTTGACTAAATATTATATAAAACTGCGGCAAGCTTTTAAACCAGAGGACAGTTTAAAGCACATCGGCTCCATTTTAACATATTACCGGATGTTATAAATCCTGATCAGACTTGCCTCCGGCTGACAGTAAAATCTAAATTGTGAATATCTTCCCTCTCCCAGCCCTCTTGATACGTAAAGAACAAATTTTTTAAAATAAAAAAGGCCTGAAGCAAATTTTGTCTTTATATTGCAGCCCGAGATTATCGCTCCTATCAGCGGTAATCTGACCTGACCTCCATGGGTATGACCGCTTAATATGATATCCGAGCCCTTAGCGGCCAGATCTATTATTGATGCGGAATCAGGGGTATGCAGCAGTATTATCCGCAGTAAACTGTTATTATTTAACTCATGTATTTTGGATTCTCTCAATTTAAATGTGTCTCTGTACTTCTTCAGGTAATCAGATCTTTTCAGAGGTTTTGACTTCTTTATTGGTCCGATATATGAAAAAGCCTTTGCTATGTCAGTTTTTTTGATTATAGGATCATCAAGACCTATGATCTCTACATTACTTACATCACTGCCTTTTATGCTGATTTTTCTTACCTGGTTTACCAAAACTTCTATACCGATATCGTTTAGCTTTTTTATTATGTAGGAAACGTCATTTTCCTTTTTATATTTCCTTTTTTTCTTAAAAATATTTTTTAAAAACTCCGCTACCGTTTTATAGTAGTGGTCGTGTACGCCAAAAACAGCATATTTCCCATATTTTGCTCTTAAAGGAGAAAGCATCTCAACAAGATAGCCGATATTTTTATCACTCTCCAGGAGATCGCCGGTAATTAAAATAAAATCCACATTCAGCCTGCTTAGGCTCCTTACAAATTTAAATAATCTTTTTCCTTTTGAATTCTCCCGCAGGTGAAAATCAGAGAGATGCAGAATGGTCAGGATAGGTTTAGCTGGTCTATTCACGCCAGTCTTGTCCATCAGTTTATCTTTTACAAATATATCTACATCCGACAGCTTGAAATTAAACGGTTCATACCTGAATGCGTACAAGTATAAAACTGCAATTACCGCTGAAGCCATCACGCAGATATAAATAATCCATATTACTTCCATTTCTCCTCTTCTTACAGTCTCGTCATTTAAAAATTTATAAGATAATATCATAAATTTTATATAATTTAACCCTCATGCACCTGCAGAAGAGTATGATTTTCATATAAGTATACAACTGTGTACAGACAAAAATATTTTTTACTAAGAGATTATAAAGAAGGATTGACACATCAGAATTAAAATATTAATATTATTAATATGCATAATATTATTAATATCAGGCACTTATGCAGCTTTAAGAATCCTGATAAAATTACTAAAATAATGAGGCGATTTTAATGGAAAAAGAAAGAACATCGATACTTCTAGATAAGGCTACTATGTTAAAACTTAAAAGCCTTTCAAAACTTTCCCATAAATCCACTTCTCTTCTTATAAGGGAAGCAGTCAGCGACTATGTGGCTAAAAAGGTCCCCAAGAGTGAAATAGGCATAATTGGTATTGGTGATAGTGGCGGCTCGGATATTGCAAATAAAAAAGATGAATACTTAAAGGGATTTGGCAAAGGCTGATAAAAAACAGGAGGATGAGAAATTGCAGATTATCTTAGATGCAAGTGCGATATATTCATTGATTGATAAAGGCGATATAAATCATAACTTAGTCAAAGACTTTTTTCTAAAAAATGATAGAATTTATTATTTTCTGCCTTCAACTGTTATACCAGAATTATGTTATCTCATTAATACAAGATTAGGACCTTACTTTGAAATAAAACTACTTCAAGAAGTCAATAAAAGTTTTCATCTGGAAATCCTAAAAGATGAAGACATCATAAGGATCGTAGAGATACTGAAAAAATATGACACTTTAAACATCGGTTATGTAGACGCTTCTATCATATCTATAGCTGAACGGCTTAAGGTAAATAAAATTCTTACTTTGGATAGAAAGCATTTTGAGGTTGTAGTTCCCAGAGGATTTGACTGTTTTGATATACTGATATAAAAATTTTAAAATATATAATAACCGAACTTTTATAGTACTTACTATTACTCGATATGATAATCATAAAAAAATGGTGCAGTCTAAGGAGTAAAGATGGTTTTACTGATCGGAGCAACAGGTTTTTTAGGACCGGAAGTCTTAAAAGCACTGCTGGTAAAAAATTATAAGGTAAACTGCCTGGTACGGCCGTCCAGCAGCAGGGCTGCTCTTTTGGGCATTGCAAAGTCGACAGGTAAAAATATTGATTTCAGCACCGGGACTCTTGAAAGCAGTGATTCAATAATAACCGCCATAAAAAAAGCTAAAAGCGTGATATATATAATGGATCTGGAGCATACATATCTCCTTGAGACATTTCTAAAAACAGCAGCCCGTGCAGGGCTCAAAAGGGTCATTTTTATCAGCTCCACTACTGTTTTGATCCCACTTGAAAGCAGGATCAAAAGCCAAAAAATAAAATCTGAAAACCTGATAAAAAAATCCGGACTTGATTATACAATCCTCAGGCCATCTATGATATATGGGTCAGAAGATGACCCTAACTTCTCAAAAATGATAAAATTTATAAAAGATAAAGGTTTTTTTATGACTTTCGGAAGCGGGAATAACCTTATCCAGCCTATATATATAGAAGACGTAGCCGGCTCTGTTTCAAGCATCATCAATAATAAAAAGACCTATAAAAAAACCTATAACATAGCAGGAAAAGAACCCTTAAAATATAATTGCATGCTAGAAATCGTAAAAGAAAAATTAAAAAAGAGATTCAGAGTAATAAAACTCCCCCTAAGACTTTCCAAATTATTGATTTCTTTATATGCCGGGGTCTCAAGAAATCCACTGTTGACTGCCGATCAGATAGCAAGAATGGGGGTGAATAAGGCATATTCCTACCAGAAAGCCAGAGAAGATTTTGGTTTCTCACCAGTGAGTTTTGAAAAAGGCATAGAAAAACTGATAAAAAAACTGGAGGCCCAAAACTAATTGGCACCCCTTCCGGTGATCACTGCTTTAACCGTAGCCATAAATATCTTTATATCAAACAGAAGTGAAGCATCCTTGATATACAACTGGTCATATTTTACCTTTTCAGGTATCGAAAGCGCATCTCTCCCGCTTATCTGGGCAAGTCCGGTCACTCCCGGCCTGGCGCTGTCTACGCCTTTTTCCTTCCTTAGTTTTATAAGCAGGACCTGATTATACAATGCAGGCCTGGGACCTACAAAGCTCAATTCCCCCTTCAGTATATTTATAAGCTGGGGGATCTCATCTATACTTGACCTTCTCAAGAATGTCCCGACTCTGGTGTTCAGCGTACTCTGGTTTTTTAACCTGTCGGTAGGTATATCAGGAGTGCCCTCCTTCATAGTTCTGAATTTGTAAATGGTAAAATAACTGCTGCCCAGCCCCACCCTCTTCTGTTTAAATATTACTCTACCCGGAGAATCTATTTTTATCATAACCGGAATGATCACCCATAGAGGGATGAAAAGTATTATTAAAACAATTGAAAATATTATATCCAGAAATCTTTTTGTAATCCTGTAAATCATAAACTAAAAGACCTGCCAGCCATTTTTCTATAACTTGGACCACATCTTCTTTTCATTAAAATTGGGGACGACCTTTTTAAGATCTTTAAATAAATTTTTATAATCCAAGAGCTGGATCTCCTTTTCAATGTTAAACAACAGATTTAACATCTTTTCCTTATCCTGCTCTTTTTTATTTTCAGCCATGAATATTGGAGAGAATTTTGTAGGCTTGAGTTTCTCATTACTATCAGCTAATTCTTCTGCAAACTTCTCTCCCCTTCTTACCCCCGAAAAATTAATCTTTATATCTTTTCCCGGCTCCAGTCCATAAAGTTTTATCATATTTTTAGCCAGTTCCAAAATACTTATGGGTTTCCCCATATCAAGAACATATATCTCTCCGCCACTGCCCATCACACACGCCTGTATAACCAGCTGTGATGCTTCAGTTATAGTCATAAAAAATCTGGTCATATTTGGATGTGTGACGATCACAGGGCCACCGTTCTCTATCTGTTTGCGGAATATGGGTACCACACTACCCTCGCTCCCGAGCACATTTCCAAATCTTACTATTATAAAACTTGTACTCTTTACCTTTGACAGCAACTGCAGGTATTTTTCAGAAAGCAATTTTGATATTCCCATTATATTGCTTGGTTTGACCGCCTTGTCCGTAGAAAGCATCACGAACTTTTTAACTCCGCTGGAAACAGATAATTTTACCAGAGCTTTGGTACCCAGAAAGTTATTCCGGAGTGCAGCTTCAGGGTTTAACTGCATAAGCGGTACATGTTTATATGCAGCGGCATGAAATACAATCTCAGGTTTATATTTTTTAAATATACCCTTGATACTGGTAATATCCCTTATATCTGTAACAATCGGGACAGAATGATAGTAATCAAGCTTTGTAGAGAGTTCCTGCTCTATAAGAAAAATGTTATTTTCGGAATGATCTACAAGGATCAGACTTGACGGTTTAAATTTTATTACCTGTCTGCAGAGTTCAGATCCAATGGATCCTCCGGCACCGGTTATAAGAATGGGCTTTCCTTCAAGCTGCCCTAAAAGCTGGCTGTAATTGATCTCTACCGGCTTCCTTCCCAATATATCTTCTATGCGGATATCTCTTAATTGATAGAGATGTGCTTTTCCATCTATTATCTCATAAAGAGTCGGGAGGGTCTTACATATTACACCTGCTTCCTTTGCCTTAAAAGTGATATTTTTCCTTACTGAACCGCTGGCCGAAGGGATTGCTATTATTATTTCATCAACAGCCAGCTTATTAATATACTTTTTGATCTCATCAGTTCTGCCGAAAACTTTTATACCATGAATCTGGCGCCCGATCTTTGCCTTATCATCATCTAAAAATCCCACCGGAATATATTCGCTGTCCCTCTGCCTCGTTATTTCTCTTACTATTAACTCACCGGCATCGCCGGCGCCTACGATCAGTGTTCTTTTTTTACGGACATTGATCCTCCCGAACTCTATCTCGTTAAACATCCTTACCGAAAATCTCGAGCCCACGATCAGGATGATGGAAAGGAGGAAATCTATGACAAGTATACTCCTTGGGAAATACGGTGCTTCTATTATATAAAAAATCACTACCATAACCGCAGAACTTGAAGCCAGTGAAAGCACGATAGTAAGAAAATCTCTAAGACTGGCATATTTCCAGATTTTTCTGTATATGCCAAACAAAATGAAGCTTAAAAGCTTTACTGCAATTATTATCAGAATATATTCAATAAAATAATCGGTATATTCCGGCAGGAGGCCCTGCTGCAGCTGCCCTCTTAAAAAAAAAGATATAGTAAATGATGAAAAGAATATAACTATATCAAATAGTATCTGTATTGTGTTATTCTTTATTTTTATTATATCCATTGCTATCCTGGTACTTTATTACTTACTCAATGTTCTTCAAATAATCCTTACCTACTATTACGGCTACCTCGGCATCTTTATTATATTCTTGTTTAAAGACACCTGACGGAATTTCTTCCATCTTATAACTCGAAAACAGTATTGTCAGTTGCTCTGCCTTGTTTTTATTTTCCTCGCTATAGTATATTACAGTTTTTTTATAATTATAACTGTCTGCATTATAAAGCCCCAGCACTTTAAATCCCTGGTCTTTCAAATAATCACTTACTTTAGATGCAGACCCGCTTATGCCGTTGCCGTTCAAAAGCATAACATGTGTCTGTGCAGCTACGCTCTTATCGACGACATTACCGACATCTACATTTACTTCCAGCGGGATCACTCCCTTCTCGGAAAACCAGGCAACTCCTTCATATACCATATCATATTGCAATATATATCTACCGGGCGCGTCAGGTGCTTTCATATTTATTTCTACAGCTGTCTCTTCATCATGAGTGACATCTTCTGAAAGCAACCCCCTGTCACCGTCCCAGATGACCACCTCTCCCGTATCTCTGTTTATCCAGTGAGTCCCAAGGCGCACCTTATTTTTGCCTTCAATGCTCCACTTTAAAAAACCGCTGTTTCCTACGGTGACCTGTGCCTCAAATTCCTGGCCGGGTTCTAAAGAATTCGGTGTAGAACCTTCATCATCATATTGAGCAGAATAAGATATATCCACAGTTATAAATTTTTCCAGAGACGGTACTCCCTGGAAAGAAAACCAGGTAACGCCCTCATGGACCAGATCGATCTGCAGTATATATTCGCCCGGTTCTGATGGAGATATGACATCAAGATCGAACACTGTTTCTTCTCCCACATTTATGCCGTCTTGGCTTATAATACTTCTTTTACCATCAAAGACTGCTACTTCCCTGCTGTTAAAATCTATCCAGTGATAACCCAGATAGACCGGGCTGACTCCATTCATGTTCCAGGTCAAATTTCCAGTATTTTTGACCCTGACCTTGAACTTATACTCAGTTCCCACAGTCATAGAATCTGGTATTTCATCAACCTCTGCATATTCTGCATTATATCTGCTTGCAGGTTCCCCATTTATAATTCTCTGCCACATCGCTCTTGCTTCTTCAATATCCGGGATCTGAACGCTTATGGTACCTTCTTTTATCCAATCCGAGCGGGAAGGTATAATAGAAGTCTCAAAATTTTCCGAACTGAAGGAAAGGATTGCTTTCGAATAGCTTAAGATAGTCAAAACATCCAGGTCCGTTCTGGTATTATCCATCAAAATATTAAAATAATATGGAACACTGGATAAATATCTTACATCCAATTTTTGTTTTAACAGCTCTTTGAACAACTGCTGCTGGCGCTGTATTCTTCCAATGTCACCGAGTTCAGTAGACCTGCTTCTGGTATATGACAGAGCCTGCTCTCCGGTCAGATGATGGTTGCCGGCTGAAAAGTTGGCGCCGCTTTTTGGATCGACCAGAGGTCTTTCAATGTTAATATCAACACCTCCGAGAGCATCTATCAGTTGTATAAATCCTTCAAAATCCATAGTCACGTAATGGTTTATTTCTGCTCCCAAAAAAGAATTTATGGTCTTTATCATCAGTTCTTCTCCGCCATATGCATATGCAGCATTGATTTTATCCTCCCCGTGACCAGGTATATCTACCAGTGTATCCCTGGGTATGGAAAGGAGGCTGCCGGTTATTTCTTCGGGATCCAGGTAAAGCATCATTATTATATCTGCCCTGCCCCTGTCATTTAAGGTATCTCTGGTATCCAGTCCTAATATTAGGATTGTAACCGGTTCCTGGGGAGACTCAATGGGGGCAAGTATGTTTTCCACTTCTGATGTGTTAATTGAATTTATAGTCTTATTTATTGAATTAATATAAAGAAATATACTGCCTGCGCCCAGACCGCCGATAACAACTATAGAAGATAAGACTATTATTATTACTCTCAAGTATAAAGGTAATCTGTTAAATCCTCTTCTACTGCTGCTTTTTTTGACCTTGTTTTTTGGCTTTTTTATATTCTTTCTCATCCTTACTGATTTAGATATCAAACCTTACCATAAAATCTCATTTAAGCTGGATTGACCCTTATGTCAATTCACTTTCTTAATATCTGCACCAAGACTGCTTAATTTTTCTTCAAAATCTTCATAGCCTCTCCGGATATGATATATATTGCTCACCTCAGTAGTCCCCTCTGCTGCAAGTGCCGCAAGTACCACAGCCGCTCCGGCACGAAGATCAAATGAGGTGACCGGTGCTCCGGAAAGTTTTTCAACTCCGTTTATCACGGCATGGTGCCCGTCAATTTTTATATTGGCTCCCATTCTGTTTAATTCATCGACATACATAAACCTGTTTTCAAATACATTTTCAGTAACTATTGAAACGCCGGGGACAATTGACAAAAGAACAGTGATTATAGGCTGCAGATCAGTGGGAAAACCAGGATAGGGAAGAGTGCTTACATTTATAGGCCGGTACATTTTTTTAGGTGACTCTACCTTAATATTATTTTTATCAATAATTGAAATATTTACCCCGATTTCTTTTAACTTGGAATAAAATGTCTCAAGATTCTCCAGTCTTGCATTTTCAATCTCAACCCCATCACCGCATAGGCCTGCTGCGGTTATAAAAGTGCCGGCTTCAATACTGTCGGGCATTACCTCGTAATCTGTTCCTTTCAGTTTTTTAACTCCCTTAATTACAATACATCCCGTTCCGGAACCCTGTATATCCGCTCCCATGGCATTTAAAAAATTTACCAGGTCCGCTATTTCAGGTTCCCTGGCTGCGTTGTTTATTACTGTCTTTCCGCTGGCCAGACTTCCCGCCATTATTATGTTCTCTGTGGCTCCTCTTGAAGGAAAATCCAGAGTTACTACGGCACCTGAAAGTTTTATTCCGTCATCACCGCTGTCAACTATGCAGTTAATATAACCGTGCTCTACCGAATACTTTGCCCCCATATCCTCAAAACCCTTAAGATGGAGGTCTATCTGTCTTGAACCAATATTACACCCGCCCGGGATAGCAACCTTTACCCTGCCGAATTTGCTCAAGAGCGGTCCCGCAACCAGTATTGATGCCCTCATCTTTCTTACTATCTCATAAGGTGCTTCATAGCTGTTAATAGTCCCTGGGTCTATCTCAATAGCCTTATTTTCCAGATCTACATCTACACCGGCACCGAGTGTTCTGAGCACCTCTATCATAATATTGACATCTTCAATCTTGGGTATATTTCTAAGTATGGTCTTATCGTCAGCCAGTATTGATGCAGCTATTAATTTCAATGCAGAATTCTTGGCCCCGCTTATTTTAACTTTTCCGGACAGGGTCTTCCCGCCGTTTATAATGAATTTATCCATAAAACAAAAAAAATCTTCTATTAAAAAAGTACAGGATATTATAACAAATAAAGGTGAATTACAAAACAAAAGCTGTCTTGTTAACAGACACCTGCCGGGTTAGTTCCCAACTAAAAATCAAGCCTTATTGATTCAACTCCTGCTTCAACAAGAAGCTCCATTGCAAGCTCATCAGGATAATCTTCAAAATAGTATATCTTTCTGATCCCGCAGTTTATTATCATTTTTGCACATAAGACGCAAGGCTGGTTAGTACAGTAAATCACTGCACCCTTTATCTGGACTCCGTGATAGGAAGCCTGAATAATAGCATTCTGCTCGGCATGCAGGCCCCGGCAGATCTCCTGCCTTTCACCTGAAGGCACTCCCAGTTCTTCTCTAAGGCATGTCCCAATATCCAGGCAATTTCTTACCCCCATAGGGGCTCCATTATAGCCGGTCGTAAGGATCCTTTTATCCTTTACGATTATAGCTCCTACTTTTCTTCTAAGACATGTGGATCTTGTTGCAACCTGCCTGGTAATTGCTGCAAAATATTCATCCCAGGTCGGGCGTGTTATTACCATTTTTTTAGTATATTTTTAATTTACAAAATTAAGTATCCAATTCTTTTTTTGAACATTATACTCTACAAAAAATATAGTAAGTCTTATTTATTAAAATGCCAAGTATTTTATATAGAAAGAGAAAATCAGACCTGCTTTGATTTCTTTAATAAAAAAAATATTATATACTGAAAACAAGTAACTTTTTTATTTTTCTATGATCACAATAAAGATTAATAATCCTGATAAAGCTGGCAAGTCTGATTTAAAAAAAATTGCTAAAATAATATCAGAAGGCAAGATAGCAATTCTGCCTGCCAGCACTATCTACGGCTTAAGCTGTAGATATGACAGCAAAAATTCTATTGAAAAAATATACAAAATAAAAAAAAGAGACAAAAATATACCTCTTATAATATTGATCTCAGGTAAAGACGACCTTAAAAAACTTGCTTCCGGTATAAACCGGACAGCAGAAAAGATAATAGAAAAATTCTGGGATATTAAAAAACCAAGACCTCTTACCCTGATATTTAAAAGGAACAGTTCTCTCGAAAATTTTGTAACTTGCGGCAGCTCCAATATCGCCCTAAGGCTTGCGGGTTCCGGATTCCTGAGAGATATAATAAGCATCTGCGGCCCCATCGTGTCTACCAGTGCCACTATTTCAGGAGTAAAAAGCTATCCTAAAAAAGTAAAGGATATTCCTGATGCCATTATAAAAAAGGTGGACCTGATAGTGGAATGTTCCTCTCCACTTGCCGGAGAAGAATCAACTATAATTGACGTAACCGGCAGGGTTCCTTTTCTGGTAAGAGAGGGTGCAGTAAAATTTAAAGAAATTTTAAATAATAATTTCCAATAAACTTTTGATTATCCTGTTAATTGGAATATAATATTACAGAGTTTCATGTTTTATTATGCCGGGTAGACGCTGGCAGTTTCTATAAAGATAGGGTGACTTATGAAAATAGTTGTAGGTTCGGATCATGCAGGATTCCAATATAAATCTAAAATAATAGGATTTGTAAAATCTATGGGCCACTCAGTCGAGGATATCGGGGCTGACAGTGGTGAAAGCACTGATTACCCCGATTTTGCAGAAAAGGGTTCAAAAATCGTAGCCTGCGGGGAAGCCGATATGGCCATATTTCTATGCGGAAGCGGAATCGGAATGGATATAGTGGCCAATAAAATAAAAGGCATCAGATCTGCCGTCTGCTGGAATAAGGAAACTGCAATGCTTGCCCGCAGCCACAATCATGCAAATGTATTATCCCTGGGGAAACGACTCCTGACACTGGATGAATGTCTTGAAATAGTAAAGGTCTTTTTGAACACTCCCGAAAGCATGGAGGAACGCCATCTAAAAAGGATCAAAAAAATAAAGGATATTGAAGAAAGGAGCCAGAACTGTGATGGCTGAACCAAAAAAACATGAAAACCACACCCTGAGCAGAGATATAGACTTAGAGGTAAAAGAGATAATAAAAAAAGAACTCGAACGTCAGAAGAACCAGCTGATCCTGATAGCTTCTGAGAATTTTGCCTCGCAGGAAGTCCTAAGGACCATGGGGTCTGTGTTCACCAATAAGTACGCAGAAGGTTATCCGGGATTCAGGTATTATGAAGGCTGCAAGCACATTGATGAGATAGAACAATTAGCTATAGACAGGGCCAACAAGCTCTTCGGCTCCAATTACAGTAATGTTCAGCCCCACAGCGGCGTTAATGCCAACATGGCAATTTTTCTGGGAATCTTAAACTGCGGGGACAGGATACTAAGCATGAGTCTAAAAGACGGCGGCCACCTTTCTCATGGACATAAACAGAACTTAAGCGGAAGATACTATGAAATACATACTTATAACATTGATCCAGAAACAGAAATGCTGGATTATGAAAGCATAAGGGAAATAGCAAAAACTGTCAGACCCAAACTTATAATTGCAGGAGCAAGCTCCTATTCAAGAATAATTGAATTTAAAAAATTCAGGGAAATAGCTGATGAAGTAAGTGCATACCTGATGGCCGACACGGCACACATTGCGGGGCTTATTGTAGGCGGTCATCATCCCAGCTCTGTTAATGTAGCAGACTTTACCACTGCCACCACCCATAAGACTTTAAGAGGACCAAGGGGCGGACTTATCATTGCGGATAAGAAATATGCAAGACTTATAAACAAATCAGTTTTTCCCGGGGTACAGGGAGGCCCTCTGATGCACATAATAGCTGCGAAAGCAGTGGCTTTCAGGGAAGCCCTGCAGGATTCGTTCAAAGATTATGGAAAGCGTATTATTGAAAACTGCAAAGCTCTCTGTGATCATATGAAGAACGAAGGCTTTAGGATCGTATCAGGCGGGACCGACAATCATCTATTCCTTATAGATCTGACAAACAAGGACCTGACTGGTTTGGATGCTTCGCAAACATTAAGCTCTGTCGGGATAATAACCAATAAAAACGTGATCCCCTTTGATAAATTAAAACCTATAATAACCAGTGGAATAAGATTAGGAACAGCAGCCGTCACTACTCAGGGAATGGGTACAGTCGAGATGCATAAAATCGGGGAGCTCATCACGTCAGCTCTTAAAAACAGGGAAAATAATACCAAACTTAAAGAAATCAGTAAAAAAGTTAAAAAACTTGCGGGAGACTTTCCGGTTTATACCACAGAATAGGTCTTTTTCAGTGGCTTCTTACAATATCCTTTACCCTCATAAGTCTTACTGTATTGGACCGCTCATTTTCTTCAAGTTTCATGGTTATGAATTTTATAGTCTCATCCAATCCGGGGATCAACTTGTGCTCAAGGGCATTTACCCTTCTCCTGGTCTCTTCGATCTCTATGGCCATGAGTTGTACTGTCTTTTCCTTTTCAGCCAGATTAAGCAGGTTCTCTATGGACTTATCAAAATCTGTCAGAGCAATATCCATTTCTCCGGATGTATTAATATAACCATATGGGATGATACCGCCGCTGACTTCCTGGGAATAAGAGGGCACACGGACGCTCATAATATTTTTCCGGCTCATGGAAACTGAAATCTTTTTTACCGGAAGCAACAGCTCCTGCTTTGTCTGTGATGAACCCAGTGCTGCTTTTGCAGCCACAAATCTTTCCAGTACGGATTGAAATTCCTTTTCTATTGACAGCCGGAGCTCTTTGACCTCATCTATTATGGCAAGCAGCTGCCTCATAAGTTCATCTCTCTTATCTTTAAGGAGCTTATGCCCCCTACGAGCCAGATTTAACCTCTTTTTTAAGCGAAGAAGTTCCATTCTGGTCGCATTGACACCCATCAGCATTTTATTACCCTTTTATTTTTCTTTTTCCTTTTTAAATTTTACCAGGTATTTATCCAGGTATTCTGTCCTGATCCTTTTTAGCTCTTCTCTTGGAAATATGGTAAGCAGTTTCCATCCCAGGTCAAGCGTATGGGTTATGCTCCTATTTTCGTATTCCCCCTGGGAAATATATTCATTTTCAAAATCTTCTGCAAATTTAAGATACAGCCTGTCCATATCAGTAAGCGCTGCTTCTCCAAGTATGGTTGCCAGCTCCTCTACATCCTTCCCTCTTGCATATGCCGCATACAGCTGGTTAAACATATCCGCATGGTCTTCTCTTGTCTTTCCCTTGCCGATCCCCTTATCTTTAAGCCTTGAAAGAGAAGGCAGTACGTCAACAGGAGGAGATAGTTTTTTCTTGTGAAGTGATCTTGACAGTATTATCTGCCCCTCGGTTATATAACCCGTAAGGTCAGGAATGGGGTGGGTCTTATCATCTTCCGGCATGGTAAGTATTGGTATCTGGGTTATCGATCCCTTCTTTCCCTTGATCCTGCCGGCTCTCTCATAAATAGTGGCCAGATCGGTATATAAATATCCGGGATAACCCCTTCTTCCAGGGATTTCTTTTCTGGCGGCGGAGACTTCTTTTAGAGCTTCACAGTAATTAGTCATATCAGTTAAAATCACCAGCACATGCATGTCCTTTTCAAAAGCAAGATATTCGGCACAGGTGAGTCCTACCCTGGGAGTCGCGATCCTTTCAATTGAAGGATCATCGGCAAGGTTTAATATCATGACTGCCTTGCTTATGGCGCCGGTTTTCTTAAAATCGCTGATAAAATACTCGGATTCTTCAAAAGTGATCCCTATGGCAATAAAGACTACCGCAAATTCCTCTTTCTTCCCCAGAACTGTGGCCTGTCTTGCTATCTGGGCCGCTATTCTGTTGTGAGGAAGCCCTGCTCCTGAAAATATAGGCAGCTTTTGCCCCCTTACCAGGGTGTTCAGGCCGTCTATGGATGATATTCCGGTCTGAATAAACTCATTGGGATAATCCCTGGCATACGGATTTATAGGAGCGCCATTTATATCCAGGCTCTTTTCGGGAATGATTTTATCTTTCTCAGTCTTGGGCTTTCCGAGGCCGGTGAAGACTTTACCAAGTATATCAGGAGAAAGGTACATATGAGCGCCCCTACCCAAAAAACTGACCCTGGTATTCTCTGAATCTATTCCAGTCGTACCTTCAAATACCTGTACCAGCGCATTATCCCTATCTACCTCAAGCACCCTGCCGCTTCTAACTGACCCGTCATCAAGTTTTATATCAACCAGCTCTTCATACTTGACTCCCTCGACACCCTCTACATTAAGTAGAGGTCCTGATATATTGGAAATGCTTTTATATTCTTTTAACATTCCTACCCCTCTGTTATTGAAGAAAATTCTTTATCTATATCTTCTTTTATCTTATCAATATCTTCTATATTCTCTTTTTTTATATATTTCATCCTGGCTATCTTTTCCCTGACCTTCATATTTTCTATATCCTTAATATCAGCATTTAACTTCAAACAACTAGATGCCTGCTCGTAGAAATAAATAATGGTATCCATCATCTTATACTGCTTTTCTATTGATGAATAAGTGTCTGCTTCATGATAGGCGATCTGATGCAGGAAGTCTTCCCTTAACATTCTGGCCGTGAGCAGTATCACCCTGTCTGAACCCGACAGCGAATCGACTCCTACCAGGCGTACAATCTCCTCAAGCTCCGATTCCTTTTCAAGGATCCTCATTGCTTCCGCCTGCAGGTCAAAATAATCTTCCTTTATATTTTTAGTAACGTAGTCCCTTATATTATCAATATAAAGAGAGTAGGAGTTCAGCCATGATATTGCCGGGAAATGCCTGCTGTAGGCAAGGTGAGCTTCAAGAGACCAGAAGACTTTTACCACCCTTAATGTAGCCTGAACCACCGGGTCGGAAAGGTCACCTCCGGGAGGTGACACCGCACCGATCACTGAAAGAGCTCCCAATCTGTTTTTATCACTTGACAGACATTTTACCATTCCTGCCCTTTCATAAAATGTAGCAATCCTTGATCCCAGATACGCCGGATATCCTTCCTCTCCTGGCATCTCTTCCAGCCTACCGGAAATCTCTCTCATAGCTTCCGCCCATCTTGAAGTTGAATCTGCCATCAGCGCCACCGAATAACCCATATCCCTGAAATATTCGGCAATTGTTATGCCCGTATAAACGGATGTTTCCCTGGCCGCAACAGGCATATTTGAGGTATTAGCAATAAGCACAGTTCTTTTCATCAAAGGGACTCCGGACTTGGGATCGATCAATTCAGGGAATTCCATAAGAACATCCGTCATCTCGTTTCCTCTTTCCCCGCATCCCACGTAAACAATGATCTCGGCATCGACCCATTTTGCCAGCTGATGCTGAATAACGGTCTTGCCCGAGCCAAAAGGGCCTGGAACACACGCAGTACCGCCCTTTGCAATGGGGAAGAACATATCTATCACCCTCTGACCGGTAAATAAGGGCATATCCGGACTCATCTTGATCAGATACGGCCTGGGCTTTCTTACCGGCCACTTCTGTATCATAGTCACCTTCCTGTCGCCGTCCCTGCTTTTGATTACTGCTACGGTATCGGTGACCTTAAACTCGCCTTTTTCAATTGATTTTACCTCTCCGCTTATCCCGTTAGGGACCATGATATAATGTTTTATTATCTCCGTCTCATTGACAAAGCCCAGAAAATCTCCGCTTGTCACCTTATCACCCTTTTTTACCATTGGCTTAAATTTCCACTTCCTGTCTCTGTTTAACGCTGACTGGGAAACACCCCTGGTAATAAAGTTACCGGTCTTTCTATATATCTCATCAAGGGGCCTCTGGATCCCATCATAAATAGACTCTATGACGCCGGGCCCCAGCTCAACAGTCAGTGGTTCACCTGAAGTATATACCGGCTCTCCGACACCGATGCCCCCCGTTTCTTCATAGACCTGGATAGAAGCAAGATCTTTCTTAAGCTCTATTATCTCGCCCATCAACTTCTTATCGGAAACATAAACAACATCGAACATCTTTGAACCTGCCATATTTTCAGCAACTACAAGCGGACCTGCTACCTTTACTATCTTACCTTTACCTTTCACTTATGCTCTCCTTCTTTTCTGACATTATATCCACACCGACTGCTTTTATTATTGCTCTTCTTAATCTTCTGACTGCATAATCATTTCTTTTCCCCAGCCCCGGGATCACTACTATTGACGGCGTCATCTTATCTGCATATCCTCTGATCAGACTGTCCAATTTTAATGCAATAGTCTCAGTCATAAAGATGATCCCGTAACCCTCTTTTACCAGTTCCCTTAGCTTTTTTTCTATTTCAGCTGTATCGCTGGCACCGGCAGCAACCGGAAAAACCTCAATACCTGCCGCCTTAAATATTAACATAATGTCACTTTCACCAAATGCAGCAATTTTTGTATCCATTTAGACTCCTACCTTACTTCTTATCCTGCTTTCATCAATACCATATAAGACACCGGTAAATATGACATTCAAATAACTTAGTTCCATCTTCTTTGTCAAAAAGAATTGAAATATCTTTTCCAGATTTGAAACCGAGTAATTTACGGGTTCAAAAAAATCGATATAAAACAAATCTTCATTTTTTTCAAAAGAGGAAAAGGTTCCCTCCTGCTGCAGGGCATGAGCTCCTCTGGCCGCTATATCTGCATAATCCGTACGTCCCATCTCCTTTATAAAGACTTCCAGTCCCTCATCCTTGAAGCCAGTCATTGATTCCTTAGATAAAAATCCGTTTCCATACAGGAAACTGTCAAATTTTAAATCCTCTTTGAGGTACTTGCTCCTGCAGATATTTTTGATATTCATTATATCTATAACATGTCTTAAATAATCTGCGATCATCCTGCTCCTCAGGCCTTTTACCGATTCTGAAACCTGCTCTAAATAAAATTTCTCAAGCTCCAACTCCATAAGCCTGTGATCTTTCTGGTTTTTGGCAAGTTCTATCACGTACTTAAGTATTCTGAACACAGACTGGCCGACCACTTCATAATTTTCAGTTGCAGCCGCATCTTTCATTTCTGCATAAGAATAAAACAGGGGAATGAAAAGTTCTTCCAGATCCATATCGCCAGTTACAGATTTAACAATCACTTTCAGGTTATGTATATTCAGTTCTAAAAAAAGCAAATCCTTTACCGGCTGGTGCTCCGGCCTCAGTCTTTCGCTCAGATAATTCACCATTATTTTATATTCCTCTAATACAGCATTTTCAAAGCTTCCGGAACTCTCAATATCACTTATATATTTAGAATAAACCGTATCTCTTAAAACTCCGAAAAAGTCTTCCCGGTTTTTGGATTTCAGCATTCTTTCTAATTTATCTTTTCCCAGAAACTCTATCTGCCTGGACTGCAGCTCTGCACAGGTAAAAAGATAATAGCTGTCATCTCCAATATCATAATCAAGATACATTTACTCTTACTTCTCCTCACCAAATAGATTAAAAGCCGTTTCCATTCTGATATCTTCGATATTGGGATCGATAAGGCTGTCTGCTGTTATATTATACTGGGCTTTTCCTTTGATTATCTTGATCCCCTTTTTGAAATCCGGCTTCCCGCCCGCTTTTTTTAATTTTGCCATTGATTCTATCATTTTGCCGTTAATACTTTTTTCCTGGCTCCCTATCTGGTAACTGCCGTTTTTCACTTTCAATTCTTTAAGAGTCTTTCTTAAAAACCTCTCATATTCTTTCTTATCCAGATCCGAGAGCCTCTTTTTAGCTTCAGCGATGACATCATCGATCAGATCTATCTTATAGTTAATCACTTTCTGATTTAATTCGGTTTTTGCCCTGGTCACTTCCACATCAAAAACTTCCTGATATTTTTCCTTCGCCTTAAGTTTCCCTTCCTGTTTGATCTCCTCTGCCTTCTTTTCAGCTTCCTCTACTATTGCTGACGCCTTACCCCTGGCTTCAGCCAGTATCTTTTCTTTTTCCGCTGCTGCATCTTCCAGGATCTTTTTGGAAACATTGTCTAACTCTGCCATATTCTGCTCACCTGTTAAAATTCAATTGCGTTATTGAGGAAGAAAGTTATAAGTAACCCCAGCACAGCATAAGTCTCTACCATTGCCGCAAAAATAACGCCTTTCAGCCCCTCTCTGGGTTTCTTTGCTACCAGATTCACTCCCGCAGCACATACCTTCCCCTGATATATACCCGAAAACAGGCCGGTAAACGCAACCGGCAGAGCAGCAAAGAACAACTGCAGGCCCTGAGTCAAATTTGTTACGTTTGCAATGTTTCCAATGATCAGAAACGCAGCAACAAACCCGTAAAATCCCTGCGTACCCGGAAGCACCACAAGCAGAAACAACCTTCCGAACTTTGTAGGATCCTCTGAAAGGACTCCTGCAGCGGCCCTTCCTGGATAACCTATCCCTACTATTGAACCGATTCCGGCCATTATGATCGCCAGCCCTGCGCCAAATGTTGCCATTATTATACCAAGTGATAAATCTGACATTTTTCCTCCTATTTTCCTAATCGACTATTGTTATATATTTATGCTTATCCATTAAAGTTTTGATCGGTCTTCCCCCGCCCACATAGAATTTGGGGAAGAACTCCACGTATTGAAGCCTCAGTGTGTGAACAAAACCTCCAAGGATATTTATCCCTATATTGAACAGATGTCCGAATACCAGGACTAATATTAATAATACAATACCTGCGACCGGGATTGATAGAAACTGGAATGCTATTTTATTTACAGCCACTCCGATCCCCGCCGTGACCAATCCCAGAGCCATAAGTCTTATATATGAAAGAAAATCCCCTAAGAACGAAGTCAGCCCGTTGACTATTGTCAGGTTTAAAAATCCTATAAATATCCTAAACCCCCAGCTCTTTTCATCCCTTGCACTGAAAAAAATAATCACCACAGCGCCTAATACCACCGGCCAGATAAGGAACTTTGATATGCCGCTTGAAAAAATAGGCTGTGAGACAAGCTGCAGATCTACTGCCATCTGAGTTGAAAGCAGCATTATGATAAGGGGAAGGATTATTACTATCCAGGAAAGCCCGTCAAAAAATGCCCCTCCCCAGTCCTTTCTTTTCAGGCAGTCATATATTTTTATACAAAGCCCGAAAATAACATGTACCACTCCCAAAATAAGAGCCAGCCTAAAAAAGTTCATAGACCCCTGGTCAGTATTTATCGGGTCTCCAAGGATGGCAAGTCTTTCAAAAAAAGCGTCGATGCCCAAATACTTCGGCAGGTCACCGAACCAGCCGTTAAATAAAACCCCTGCAAATATGGTAAATATAGCTCCAAAAAAGATAAGCATAAGGAATTTCTTCATGCTTCTCATCCTGAAAGCAAAGATCAGGGTAAGTGCGGCCAGTATGACTCCGTAACCTGCATCAGTCAGGCACAGACCGAAAAACATAGCAAAGAACAGTGAGACAAAAGGAGTGGGATCGATCTCAAAATATCTGGGGACCCCGTAAAGGTCGACTATTATTTCAAACGGCTCAAAAAGAGGCTTGTTTTCTAAAACAATCGGTATACTTTCACCCTTGGCCGGCTTTACTTCCACCACTCTTGTAGATTTAAAACTCTTTATTACATCAATTACCTTTTTCTTATCTGACTTTTTTACCCATGCAGTATGAAAAGAAACATATTCAGTTGAAAATCCGGATTTTATTGCGTTCTGTATATCAAGATTATTCTCAATGTAATCAAGATAAATGGTAAGCGGCCTCTCATACTCACCAATCATATTCCTTATTTCAGAAACCAGCCGTTTCTTTCTCTTTCTGTCCCGGCCGATAATTTTATGGCTCCTGTTTAGGTTTTCTTCTATTGTACCCCTGTAACCGGACAGTTCCGGCTCTTCAAATGAGACGCCCGTTAAATACTCTTCTGCATCGTCTTTATAATTGTTATGATAGGCCAGAACTACATAATCAATATCACCTTTTTTATATAATTTCTCATAGGATATTTTCTTTTCATCCAGTTCTTTTGCGATCTGGGCAAAGTCGCACTTTTCGCATTTGATCTCTCCCAGTCTTACAGTATAGGTATCACCTGCTGATATATCTTCAATATTACCTCTGTAAAAGGACCATTCATTAAGCAAGCGGACCTTCAGTTCCAAATCGGCCGCTCTCGAATCCAGGCTCTCTATTTCTTCTTCAATATCTATAATACTGCCCACTATTTCTTCAAAATCAACATTTTCTATGATCCGCTTATATTCACTCTTTTTTACCACCAGTTTTCCTGCTTTTGAGGCGATCTTCTTTAATTTTTCACTTTTATGATCATCAAGAATATTCAAAGCTCTTTTGACCTTGGTATCATACAGCGGGATCGTATCCGAAACCGGCATCTCCAGCTCGATCTTTTCAGTATACGGCTGTACTTCTATGGTGATAGGGATTTCCTGTAATTTTTTAAGAACGGCTTCTGTATCAGATTTATGCGAAATAATAAAAAGTTTACTTAATTTAGCAACTGACATTAAATAATAATCCTCTGAACTATTTTTTTTATTGCTTTTTCCCGGTTGGTCTCAGAAATACTCTTTATTTGTGCCAACCTGTTTTTATATTCTTTCTCCAGTTTTTCAGCTTCTCCTGCCGCATCACTTTTTGCCCTGTCTTCGGCTTCTGCCGACATAGTTTTAACTTCCTTTTCAGCTTCCTTTAGAATTTCTGTTGCACTGCGGTATGATTCTTCTATGGTCTCTTTGGATTTCTTTTTTGATGAGGCAATGACTTTTTCTGCCTTCTTTTCAGCTTTTTTTATTTTACCAATTATATTATTAATCATTTTTAAAAAATAAAAAACTTGTAGTATTATAACAGCAGGAACAGGAGTGTCAACAAAATCAGCTATTCAGCTATACCGGTTAAAATCACTTTAAAATATTCTATTTACTAACAAATTCAAGTAATAATCAAAGATCAGATCCATAAGCGAATAGCTGTATTCCTGTTTTATTACAACCGGTTCGCCCTTGATCCCTCCCAGCTCTGCTGCTGCTTCTATTGCATCCTTGTAGTTGCCGATCTGGTCAATAAGGCCCAGATCCAGGGCTTCTGTCCCCAAATAGACCCATCCCGTGGCCAGCTCCCTTACCTCGCTTATTTCCATACCTCTGGAATCGGCTACATCGGAAATAAACTGCTCGTAGATCTCTTTAAGCTGCGCTTCAAGCATACTTGCTTCTTCTTCGGTAATAGGCCTGTCAGGGCTTCCAACATCCTTAAACTCACCCTGCTTTATGGTTACATATTCTATCCCCAGTTGTTCAAACAAACCTTCAAAATTAGGGATCTGCATTATTACCCCGATACTTCCTACTGAAGAGGAGCGGTTGGCGATTATACTGTCGGCAGCTGCCGATATATAATAGGCTCCGGAAGCACAGGTCTCACTGACCGATACGACCACCGGCTTTTCCACTTTTTTAAGCTCTTCATATATCTCCTGGGAAGCAGCGGCACTGCCTCCTGGGCTGTTGACCCTGATCAAAATCGCCTTTACGTCGGGATTGCTTTCGGCTTCATCCAGCTGGCTTATTATTTCCTCAGGAGTAACTGTCTCCTCCATCAAAAGGCCTGAATATTTCTCCGCGGAGATCACTCCTTCCAGGCGGATCTCATAAATAGAATCCCCTAAGCTGTAAGAAGTCCTGCCAAAGGTGCTGCTAAGAAGTCCTGCCAAATAGCAGCCTCCGGAAAACAAAAGCAGTACAAAAATGCATAAGAATGTGATCCCTACTATCTTTCCCGCACTCCATCTGGCCAAAATAATACCTCCGATAAATCACTTATATTTTATGCATTATTTTATCAGCAATGGGGTAATTATAGAATATCTTTTAAACATCCAGACTGTAGACCCGCCAGGTAAAAGCGACCTTACCGAGCCTGGAAATAGGATTTACAATATCCAGATTTATATCTGCAAGCTGTGAGCCCGAAGCATGCTTAAATCCGAGGTCTACCGCATCCGTGCTTATCTTTGAATATATCTTGGCTTCTATTGCATTTCTCCTGTATTCCTTTTTGATACCCAGGATCAGTGACCGGAACCTTGTGTATCCCTTTGTCTTGAGTTTCCTGCGCACCAGATTAAAGATCCTGATATCCCTGGTCATGTCCCGCCTGCTCAGGAACCGTCTTGAAGGCTGGTGCTGCTGCCCATTGTCAAAATCATAGATAATCTCATTTATATCCGGGAAATTTACCGATACTCCTATGGGCTCCCCATGTTTTTCTACTATAAATATCAGCTCTTCCATAGATATTGCCTTTATGCCCATTGCCAGATAATTGAATTCCGCATCGGTCAGTCTCACCTGCTGGGGGTGCTTATCGGTATCCCAGATGTCATTATATAGCTCTCTTATTCTTATGATCTCACTTCTGTAATCTTTAAAATCAGCACACCTTATATTTACCCCGTCAAAATTTCTTCCTTTTTTATTGGAGATCTTAAGCATGACCCTTTCGATCCTGTCCATATAATTTTTACTGACAACACTGTCGGTTATTATGCTGTACCAGTCGTTTTCCTTTCTAAAACCGTACCCCTCAAAGAAGTCTTTATAATATGGGGCATTATAGGGCTCCATAAAATAAGGTTTGTTTTCAAACCCGTCTATAAGGAGACCTACCTCTCCTCCAGCATTGAACTTGGCTGGACCCATTATCTTGCTACATCCATATCCCTTTAAATAATCAACTGCGCTGTCAATAAGCACCCCTGCCGCGTCTCTGTTCTCAATAGACTCAAACAGGCCGATCCATCCAAAATTCTCATTGTATTTTTCGTTATAGTTATAGTCTATAAATGACATCACTCTTCCCACAGGCCTGCCGTCGTCATAAGCAATGAAGAATTTGATCTGGGCATGGTCAAAAAAGGGATTCCTGCCGATTATTCCGGGCAGCCTAAAAGATGTGGGATTTAAAGATTCAATTTCCTGGATAAACAGGGGGTATACTTTCTTTGACTCCCTGCTTGCGTACCATTCTATAAAATAGGGGACGATCACAAACTCTTTTAACTTGTTTAAGTTTAAACTGTTAAAGGAACCAGGTCTGTATTCACCAAGCTCCCTGATATGAAATCCGGGCATATTTATACTATAGAAATCTCCTTTATTGTAAATAGGGGTAATTATAGTCTATATTGCGGGGCTTCTCAACAAGTAAAGGAGATAATTTTAAACCAAGGTAATTACAGAATAATTCATAAATTTAATACTTCACCTCCGTAAACCATTTATAATCCTCATATTTGGTGAAAAGTTTAAAATCTGGTATTATATGTTTAAGCGTGCAAACGTGTATACGTTTATGGAGGCAAAAAATGAGTAAAAGAATGACAGTTGTATTTAGAGATGAGAATATATATACGCATCTAAAAGTAGAAGCAGCAAAGAGGAATATTAATGCCAGTGATATTGTTTCTGAGGCAATAGTGGAATGGATAGAAAGCCACGAAGACATAGAACTTACTCCATTAATAAAAGAGAGCCAGGAGGAAATAAAAAAAAGTGGTACAAAATCCTGGAATGAAGTAAAGAAAAGTCTTAAATAACCTATTATGGAAAACTATTTAGTAGAAATATCACCAGCTGCTGAAAGAGATTTTAAGAAACTTAAGAGTAAATTACCAAACTTCAATGAACTTGTAAGTATAATTGATAATTTATCAATAGAACCAAGACCACCTGGAGTAAGGAAAATAAAGAGATTTCAAAATACTTACAGAATAAGATTTTTCTCTTATAGAATAATCTATGATGTTTTTGACAAAGACAATAGAGTAATTATTCTTAGAGTCCTAAAAAGAAATGAGTCAACCTATGAGTTTAAATAAAGAAATACTAAAACTGGTAGACCCAAGTTACAGAATTTCGAACCAAATTATGGAGGAAATAAATAAAATAAAAAAATTATTATATTAATCTAATTACTATTCTCTTTAAATAATCAGGATTATATTGATTCAACTGTACAGTTGATTTTATTAGGCCTCAGTATTTATTAATTTTTATTATTGATTTGATTTTAATTTCTTTAAATGGGTGCTCTTAAATCATTAACTAGCTTTAATGCTTTTACAGATCTCAAGTCTTGAAACTTTTTCAGCTTTTTTAAAATCTTCTTTTATCTTTTTATCGTCTTTTAACTGAATCATTAGTAAACTTATAGGATTCAATAAATTTTTTTCCAAATTTTTATTGAAGTAATAATTAATCCAGAGTCCATCTTTGGAATAAGTTATCAGTCCTGCTTCCTGTAACTTTTTTAAATGTGTTGATACGGTGGACTGGGAAAGACCTATGACTTCAGTTATTTCACATACACATAACCCACTTTTATGAAAAATAAGGCAAATTATCCTTAGCCTATTCTCATCAGAAACAGCTTTTAAAATTTTAATAATTCTTTCCATTTGTGCCCCATTACTTTAAATCAAGCATCTTATAAAATTAAATTAAATATATAACCTGTAATTATAATACCAGCACCGACTATCCCGGCAAATATCAAAATTAGTTTTGTTTTCATCACTCTTTTTAAGATTAAAAATTCAGGCAGTGATAGTGCAGTAACTGCCATCATAAAAGACAGAGTTGTACCAATAGCAACACCTTTTTCTGCAAGTGCACTTACCAGAGGGATTACCCCTGCTGCATTTGAATAAAGAGGGATTCCAATTATTGTTGCGACAATAACACCATACCATTTATCAGCACCGGCATACTGGGCTAAAAAATCTACCGGTATATAACCATGTATGAAAGCACCGATACCTATACCTATTAAAATAAAATACCATACTTTTTTGATAATCTGACCCGTGTAGCTTTTTGCATAATTTAGCCTATCTTTCCAATGCATCTTTAAGCCGTTTCTAGATGGATTTAATTTGTTTTTAAAAACAAAATCTTCGACCAGGTTCTCGACCTTAAGTCTACCAATTAAAATACCTGAAAGTATTGCAATAACAAGTCCGCTGCCTATATAGATTAAAGCTACCTTCCAACCGAAAGAACCCAAAAGCAAAACAAGGGCGACCTCATTTATCATGGGAGAAGAAACAAGAAAGGAAAATGTCGTTCCCAAAGGTATACCTGCTTCCATAAATCCCAAAAATAGGGGAATAGCACTGCATGAGCAAAATGGAGTAATTATTCCCAGAACCGCAGCAAGAAAATTACCAACATACTTATTTCTGCGGGAAAGTATCCCTCTTATCCTTTCAGGTGATAGAAATGTCCTGATTATAGATACTATAAAAATAATTACTGCAAGCAGGATAAATATCTTTATGGTGTCGTATATAAAAAAGTTTACCGCTGATGCCAGTAGCTTTTTACCCGCAAGGTGAAAAACATCGAAAGTAAGCCAGTCAGCAAGCAGCTCAACAGGATAAAATATGCTCATAACTTGTCTACTCGTTTTCTTTTATTTTATTTTTTACAGTTTTTATATCAGGCACAAAACCTGAAAGTACAACCTTGTCGTTGATTGCAAGTGCAGGAGTCTGCATAATATCCATCTCAACCATTTTTTGAACATCAGTTACATGCTCAACCTCTATTACAAGATCTAGTTCTTTAACAGCTCGCTTGACTACCTCTAATAGATTTTTACAGTTTGTACAGCCAGGGCCTACTACTTTAATTTCCATTTTTACCATCTCCCTATCTTTTATTTACTTTAAATATATATATATTGATAAATGTAGATATATAGATATATATATCACATTTATCTATTTTAATAAAGATAATTATTCCGGTTATAGAGAAGTTTTTTGGAAAGTACTATATATATTTAATCTATTTTATATAATTTAGCTACTTATAGGAGCCCCAAGTATTGAAATTTCGAACCAAATTTTGAAGAAGTTGAATGAAATAGAAGATATATTTTTTAACTAAATGACCCATTTGCTCAGGCGAGTCTTATATTACAAATAATGTCGATCTATGATTTCCGATACCAGATAGACTAAATCCTTTTGTGGTATATTGATCAAATAAAATTAGCCCAGTCCTTGACAAAAGTTACCAGACATATCATAATAATTAAGTATTTGTCTGGTAACCTAATCAATAGGATGTTACCAGACAATAATTTAGGTTTACTAGTTTATCTGGTAACTCAGGAGTAAAATATGGAAATTCTAAATGGAATATTAAAAGAAGAATTAAGCAGGTTAGAGAACCTTAAAAAAAGTTATGAGAGTAAATTAATTAAATTTCCAAAAGGAAGTCTGATAAAAAAGGAGATAAAGGGGCATATATACTATTATCTTAATTATAGAGAGAGGAAAAAAAGTATTTTTAAATATTTAGGTAAATTAGATAAAGAAGAAATTTCTCAGATTAAGCTTAAAATAGAGGAAAGAAGAAGGCTTAGAAAACTATACATTCAGGCTAAAAACAATATTATAAAGTTGGAAAAGATGTCTCATGAAAAGAAAAGGTAACTTATTTTTCAAAACTCTCAATTTGCTTTATGGTGAAGGTGTTCTGGAAGATATTATTCTTATTGGAAGTTGGTGCCATTATTTTTACAGATTTTATTTTTCAAATGCTCCAGAAATACCACTATTAAGAACATTGGATATTGACTTTCTTATTCCAAATCCACCGAAAATAAGAAAAGATGTGAATGTACCTGAAATCCTAAATAGTTTAGATTTTATTCCTTCTAATAACTATTTAACTGGGCATACAAAATATGTTCATCCAGAACTTGAATTAGAGTTTTTAATTGCAGATCTTGGAAGAGGTAAAGGAAATAAGCCATATCAAATACCCAAATTACACATCAATGCTCAAGGGCTGAGGTTCCTTAATCTTCTTCAACAGCATACGATAAAAGTAAAATATGAAGATATGATAGTTGTTCTTCCCGAACCGGCAGCTTATGTGTTTCATAAATTTATAATTCAAGAAAGAAGACTAAACAAAGAAAAGCAAAAAAGAGATTTGTCATCTGCAAAAGAAATCGGAGAATTCTTATTACAAAGTAAAACGCAACAAAAAAAGATTACTGATATATTTGATTCATTACCCAAGAAATGGCAGAAAATAATTTTAAGGAATTCAAAAGATAATTCCAGACTACTTTTTGATTTTCTAACTAGAAAGAGGCCTTAGAAAGAATCAGGAGCCAGAATAATCAAGGTTAAAGATATATGTTCTTTTTATACTTCAAAACTTCTTATATGGTAGCCCCAAGTATTACAATTTCGAACCAGATTTTAAAGGAACTGAGAGAATTTAAAAAATTAAATTATTAACTTTGGTGTCCCGCTATTCTTGGGCACCTGCTTCCTTAAGTATATTTACAATCTCGGTGTAGCCTTTCTCTATCGCAATCATCGAAGCTGTACTGCCATTATCTGCTTTCAAATTAACAACTGTACCATTATCTATCAGCATCTCTACAATCTCAGTGTAGCCACCAGCTGCCGCGTACATCAAAGCTGTCCAGTCTTCATTTGTATAACCATATACTATCTGAATCCCTTCAGTTTCAATGTAGCCATCAAATACAGAATAATTCAAAGATATACCGTCAATAAAATTTGTTTTTTTATTAACATCCGCACCATTATCTATAAGCATCTCTGCAATCTCGGTATAGCCAAGGCCTGATGCAATTGTCAAAGCTGCCCAGACTTCTTTTGCATTAACATCCGCACCATTATCTATAAGCATCTCTGCAATCTCAGTGTAGCCACCAGCTGATGCATACTTCAAAGCTGTACCGCAGTCACGGCTTATTGCATTGACATCCGCACCATTATCTATCAGCATCTCTACAATCTCGGTATAGCCACCGCCTGATGCAATCATCAAAGCTGTCCATTTTCCATATTGTTCTGCATTGACATCCGCACCATTATCTATAAGCATCTCTACAATCTCGGTATAGCCACCGCCTGATGCGATCATCAAAGCTGTAGTACCAATTAAATTTGTTTTTTTATTAACATCCGCACCATTATCTATCAGCATCTCTGCAATCTCAGTGTAGCCATAAGCTGCTGCGTACATCAAAGCTGTCCATCTTCCATTATCTTTTACATTAACATCCGCACCATTATCTATCAGCATCTCTAAAGTTTCAGTGTTGCCTTCAGATACTGCACGTAATAAAGCTTTTCCTTTTGTATCAATTTCTGCACTATAATCTGAGATGTCGTAGCTACCGTTTGCAGCCCCCCTCAAATCTATCAAGTTTACATTTGCTTTTACATTGACATCCCCACCATTAGCTATCAGCATCTCTACAATCTCGATGTAGCCGCCGCCTACTGCGTACTTCAAAGCTGTACTGCTATAATGATTTTGTGCATTAACATCTGCGCCATTATCTATAAGCATCTCTACAATCTCAGTATAGCCAAAAGCTGATGCAATCATTAAAGGTGTAAAGCCACCCCAATCTTTTTTATTAATATCTGCACTTTGTTCTATTAGTCTTTTTACATCTTCAAGATTCCCTAGTCTGCATGCTTCAATTAATTGAATTACAGGGTATGCCTGTTCTGATTCAACTAAAGCTTCATCAGTTGATACAGTTTTGCCACAAGCAGGAGTAAAGCTTAGGATAAGAACTAAAACTGTAATTATATATATTAACTTTTTCATAGATACTCCTATTTAGTTAAATATATTATATATTATTATATATATTCGTTCTATTTTTCTTTTTTTTAAGGTAATTTCTTAAGAGAGAAATGATTTGACCTATAGTTGATGTTTATATGGTAGTTAAGATATATATTAGGTAATGTATTGAGCTGGTAGCCCCAAAGTGACTCGAACCATAAACTTTAATATTAATACACTATATTGCCTATCCCTCTTTCCCAAAGAAATAGTCTATCAGCTTATATCCTTCCTCAAAATGCAGGCCTGTCTTTTTCGCCTTGAACTCATCGAATCTTTTAGACTTGCCGCCGGCTGACTTTGTACTGTCATAGATAAGAAACGGCACAGGCTCTGAACTGTGGGTCTTCTTCCTTATAGGAGTATAATGATCGGGGAGTATCATCATCTTATAGTCAAGCTCTTCTTTCTCCATATCTTTCTTTATTGCTTTTATGACTTCCCTGTCTATTATTTCTATTGCCTTTACCTTGTTTTCCACATCTCCCTGATGGCTGCATTCATCGGCAGCTTCCAGGTGGATAAATACAAAATCCTTTCCTGCTATAAGCTGATTTATTGCAGCATCGGCTTTTCCGCTGAAATTAGTGTCAATAGTCCCGGTGGCACCCTCGACTGTGACCGGTTCAAGTCCGGCCAAAACACCGATCCCCTTTATCAGATCGACAGCCGATATTATTGAACCCCTTAACTTATATTTTCCGTAGAAGCTGTCCAGATCGGGCCTTTTTCCTTCACCCCATATCCATATGGCATTTGCAGGTCTTTTGCCCTCTTTTACTCTTTTTATATTTACAATATGGTCTTCCAGCAGAGCCATACTCTTTACTATCATCCCTAAAATTACATTCTCACCCGGGCCTTTGGGCAGAAATTCGGCAATTTTCTTACCTGTTATATCATGAGGCGGGGTCAGAATATTTCTGTCAGGTCCATTCTTCCATACAATTATGTGCCTATAGCTTACTCCCGGGTAAAACCTGATATATTCAGTTTGAAGTTTGTTTTTGATATCTCTGATAAGTATTCTGGCCTTGTCAGTAGGGATTTCTCCTGCACTGTAGTCTATCATAATCCTATCGGTATAATTATATTCTTTGGATAATGTGACCAGATTGCATCTGAATGCTACATCTTCATCCAGCAGATTGATTCCCATGCTCGCAGCCTCAAGCGGAGCGCGGCCTGTATGGTATTTTTGGGGGTCATATCCTAAAACCGAAAGATTTGCAACATCGCTTCCGGGCGCCATTCCTTCGGGAACAGTTCTGGCTGTTCCCATTTCGCTGTCCCTGGCAATACTATCTAAAGTCGGTGTTTTAGCAAACTGCAGTGGGGTTTTTCTGCCCAGTTTGCTTATCCTGTAATCTGCCATACCGTCTATGACTATTATTATATATTTCATGATATTCACCTTAAATTCTTTCTATATTCCAAGAATATCCCATATTACATCTTTCATCTGGCCGGGCTTGCATACTTTAATGTGAAGGATCTTCCTCTTTGCTATATCCTTTATTGCTTCAGGTATCTTCTGACCTGAAATGTCTGCCAGCGTCTCAAGAAGAGAAAACTCGTCTACTCCGGCATACTTTTTATCTATGGCTCTTGATACACTGCCTGGAAACTTAAAAGGGCTTGCAGTAGAGACTATTACCGTCTTTGACCTGTCTCCACTTTCCCTGACATACTTGCGGTATACATTATATCCCACCGCAGTATGGGGATCTATAAGGTAGTTTAGGTCTTTAAAGACATATTTTATAGTCTCAAAGGTTTCCTTATCCGTGGCAAACTCTCCGTAGAAGTCAGACATCCTGTCTTTCATATCACTGTCTATCTTAAATTCTCCTTTTTTATTAAGGTCGCTTATAAGAGTATTTACCTTTTCCGGGTCACTGCCTGAGATATCATAGAGCAGGCGCTCCAGGTTGCTTGAAACAAGAATATCCATAGAAGGCGAACTGGTGACAACAAGTTTTCTCTTCCTGTTGTATACCCCTGTTTTTATAAAGTGGTAAAGCACATTATTCTCATTGGAAGCGCATATCAGCTTATCTATCGGCAGTCCCATCTTTTTAGCATAGTAGGCCGCCAGAATATTTCCAAAATTGCCGGTGGGAACTACTACATTTATCTTTTCCTTTTTGCCGATTTTTTCTGATTTTAGTAGACCAAGATAGGCGTAGACATAATATACTATCTGGGGTATCAGCCTTCCTATATTAATAGAGTTTGCCGAAGAAAATATATATCCCCTGCTGTTTAAAGCCTCATTGACCTTACTGTCGGAAAAGATCTGCTTTACTCCCCTCTGGGCATCATCAAAATTACCTTCAACAGCAACAGCATAGGTATTGTCTCCTGCCTGGGTGGTCATATGCCTTTTTTGTATTATGCTTACTCCATCCCTGGGATAGAAGACAATTATTTTGGTACCTTCAACACCTGCAAATCCTTCCAGTGCTGCCTTGCCTGTATCGCCAGATGTAGCTACCAGAATGACTACTTCCTTGCTTAGTCCGTTTTTCTTAACTGCCGTCCTTAAAAGATGCGGCAGTATGGATAAGGCAAGATCCTTGAATGCCAGCGTCGGTCCGTGAAAAAGCTCCAGGAAAAAGACACCGTTCTTCTCCACCAGCGGTGCGATCAGGGGACTGTCAAACTTTTCATCATAAGCTTTGCTGATGCAGTCTTTAAGCTCGCCGGAGGAAAAATCATTAAAAAACTTGCCTATTATGTACAGCGCAAGCTGGCGGTAATCCATATCAGAAAGGCTGCTCAGGGGGCGCTCGATCTGCGGGATGGCCTCAGGAATATAAAGGCCCCCGTCCGGAGCAATACCCTTTATTATTGCTTTAGAGGATGTCAGCCGGCTTTCGGCTCCTCTGGTACTTTTATAGAATAGTTTTGACATCGCAGTTAATCTAAATCTTCCACCCTGATAACACTTAAGACCTTATTTACCACTTCAAGCTTTGATATCTGGCTTATTGATTTATATAAATTCCTGTTGACTACTTTATGGGTGATGAATATAATTCTGGCTCTCTTTTCCATGTCCGCCTGTTTCTGGACCATTGAATTGATGCTTACCATGTTTTTGCCGAACACCTCTGCTATAGAGGCCAGGACACCAGGCTTGTCTATTACATCCATAAGTATATAGAACTTGCTTATGGTATCATCAATGGATATAAACTTCTTATTTTCAAAACAGGTACACCCGTAGATGACACCCTTCTTTTTACGGTCAAAATTCCTGGCAATCTTTATTATATCTCCTACAACCGAGCTCGCCGTGGGTCTGTCCCCGGCGCCCCTGCCGTAACTCATTATCTCATCTATATAATTACCGTATACATAAACTGCATTGAATGTATCTTCAATTGACGCAAGTATGTGGTTTATTGGTATCAGGGCAGGATGGACTCTCGCGCTTATTTTCCCATCTTCTTCTATTCCTACCGCCAGAAGTTTTATCCTGTAGCCCATATCCAGCGCATTTGCTATATCATCAGATGAGATATCTGCTATTCCTTCTTTATATACATCGCTCTGTTTGACCCGCGAGTTAAAAGCTATAGAGCTTAATATGGCCAGTTTGCATGCTGCATCATAGCCCTCGATATCTGCCGAGGGATTGACCTTTTCTGCATAGCCTAATTCCTGGGCTTCAGCCAGCGCATCCTCAAATGATAGACCAGCCTTTTCCATTTGAGTAAGGATATAATTGGTGGTTCCGTTTACTATCCCCACGATCTTACTTATATTGTTTGAAGCCAGAGAGGATTTCAGCGGTCCTATGATGGGTATGCCGCCGCCTACACTTGCCTCAAAAAGTATATCTACATTATTTTTTTCCGCTTCCGCCAGTAAGTCCCCTCCCTTATTGGCAATAAGGTCCTTATTGGCAGTCACTACATACTTTCCGGAACTTAGTGCCCTGTAAATATAATCATAGGCAGGGTCTATTCCTCCGATAAGCTCTACTACTATATCGATGTCATCATCTTTTATGATATCGTCGGCATTACCGCTTACTTCTATACCTTTTATCCCTTTTAAGGAAGAAGCCTTTATCTTCTTTAGATCCTTTTCTGCAATCCTTTTGATATTAAGGTTCTTCTTTATCTTCTTGGCAAGATAATCTTTCTGTTCTTTTATAAGGGAAAAAACACCGCTTGCAATATAACCGAAGCCGATTATTCCTATATTTATATCGCTAATATTTTTATTTTCCACTTTCATATAATTTTACATCTCCAATCACTAAGTCTTTATAAGTCTGCCTCTTTATCCAAATCCAGCTCTTTCCGTCTTCAACTGCGACAACTGCATTTTTTGGCTGACTGTTGTAATTATTTGCCATAGAATATCCGTAAGCGCCGGTGGTCGATACCGCTATAAAATCCCCGCTTGATACAGGCGGCAATTTTATACGGTCTATTATCACATCCCCGCTCTCACAGTGCTTTCCCACTATGGAATAATATTTCATCTTACTTTGATCAGTGTTCTGGCTGTCATTCATCCTGTTTGCCAGATGGGCATTATATTTTGCCTGATACAGCATAGGTCTAATATTATCAGACATGCCTCCGTCTATTAAAATATAATTTTTTACTCCCTTTATTTCCTTGACTACTCCGACTTCGTACAGTGTAACTACTGCATTTCCAATAACGGACCTTCCCGGCTCCAGATACAGCCCATCCAGTTTTACTCCAAATTTCTTTTGGTATTTTCTGGCTGCATCATAGACTATCTTAGCCAGATCCACTATGCCTGGGGCCTTGTCTTCAGGTAAATAATTTACTCCCAGTCCTCCGCCTATATTTACCCTGGTTATTGACACTCTCAGCTTTTCTTTGACTTCTTTTAAAAACTTAAGCATTATTTCTATTAACTTGTCATAACAGGACAGATTAAATATCTGTGAACCTATATGGGCATGTATCCCCATAAGTTCCAGATGTGCGCTCCTGCCTGCTTTTTCTACCGCTTCAAAGGCTGCGCCATTGTCCAGGCCAAGTCCGAATTTTGAGCCTATCGACCCGGTCTGTATATATTTATGGGTATGGGCATCGACCCCGGGATTTATCCTCAACATCATTTTCTGCTTTATATTTTTCTTTCTGCATGACTCTTCCAGTGACTCAAGTTCACTAGTATTGTCCACCATAAAGTAGCCCACCTTGCTATCAAGCCCGTATTCGATCTCACTGCGGGACTTGTTGGCACCATGAAAATATATCTCACCAGCAGGAAAACCGCTGTTTAGTACAATAAAAAGCTCTCCACCGGTCCATACGTCCAGACCCAGACCTAATCTATCCATAAGCTGGCACATAGCTGTGCATGTAAATGCCTTGGCAGCGTAAATTATCTCAGTTTCCAGATCAGGTAAATTAAAACTTTCCCTGTAGCTCCGGCACTGGTTTTTAATGGTGGCAATATCCAAAATATACAACGGCGTACCGTATTTTTCTTTTAGCTCAAGGACATCGACTCCGCCTATGACCAGGTGTCCCTTTTCATTTACCTCTGAAGTGACCGGCAGTAACATTTTTTTATCCTTCCCCAGTATTTAAAGTTTGATTACTGTAACAAGATTATATGATTAATCAAATATAAATCCAGACTTTTTTACATCTTTTCCGGAGCATCAATATTAAGAATCTTCAAGGCATTCTTAAGCACACTTCTTACCAGCAGGATCAAGATGAACCTGTCGAGGTCTACTGCTGCTCCATCTTTTTCCTCATTTATTACCCTGTGATTATTATAAAAATAATGAAATTCTGACGCCAGACGGTATAAATATTGTGTCATAAGATGCGGAGCATTGTTCCTGCAGCTGTTGTAAATCAAATCAGGATACAATATCATGGTCTTTGCCAGCTGCTTTTCATCTTTATTTTTAAACTTTATCTTTGACGCATCGGCAGCATTGAGATCATACTTATCTACATCCAGATTACCCGGGCTTTTCTCCCTTATGTTTTTAATAATACTTTCAATCCTGGCATGGGCATACTGGACGTAATAGACCGGGTTCTGGTTTGTTTTCTGCCTGGCAAGATCCACGTCAAATTCCATGGGCGTATCAAAAGAATTCATACTGAAAAAGTACCTTACTGCATCTTTCCCTACTTCTTTAATCAAGTCCCTTAAAGGGTAAAGCATGCCTTTCCTCCTGGACATCTTTAATGACCTTCCCTTATCAGTTAATTTTACCATCTGCCCGATTATCACCACTATCCTGTCATCTTTTAAGCCGAATAATTTTCCAATTGCCATTAACCGGTCGACATAACCGTGATGGTCTGCACCCAGGATATAGAAAAGCCGGTCAAAACCCCTCTTTATTTTATCTATCATATATAGTATATCGGAAGCAAAGTAAGTGGGATTCCCGTCTTTTCTCACCACTACCCTGTCTTTGTCATCTACATACTTGGAAGCCTTAAACCATAATGCTCCGTCCTTTTTATAAACCGTATCTTTTTCTTTTAGGTCGGAGATCAGCCTTTCAAAGTTTGAATCTTTATACAGGCAGCTTTCATAAAACCAGCGGTCATACTCTACACCCATCAAAGACAAAGTTTCGCCGATATAAGACACCATTATTCTTATGACTTCTTTTTTAAAAGGACCTGCCTTTATATCTTTTTTACCGTCTTTTACTACTATAAATCTATCACCAAACCTATTTATCAACCTCTCAGCAGCTATGGACACTACTTCCTCGGGATATCCGTCTTCAGGGTACCCTACATTCCTGCCAAAATGCCTCAAATAAATACACCTGGCACAACTGGCAAATTTTTCGGCCTGGCTCCCGTAGTCATTAACGTAATATTCCCTGAATACCTTATAACCGTTTGCAGAATAAACATTTGCCAGACTGTCACCCAGCGCCCCCCATCTTCCGTGCCCTATATGAAGATCGCCTGTCGGATTGGAGCTTACATAGTCAAAATGGATACTTTTCCCCCTGCCGCTGTTATTGAATCCGTATTTTTCACCTTTTTTTATAATTTCTGCAAGGGCTTTTTTTATGAACTTTTCCTTTAAATTAAAATTAATAAATCCCGGCTTTACTATATTTATGTCCTCTACCTGGTCCCAGCCGGAAATGACTTCAGCTTTAAACTTTTCGGCAATATCCATCGGATTTTTTTTCAGTACCGGCGCCAGTACCATGGCAGCATTAGTCGAAAGATCCCCAAATTTTTTATTTTTGGGCTCTTCAATGGTCAGATTGTCAAGATCCTCCGCCTTGACTCCCTTTAAGCTGTTGACATAGCCGTATACCTTTTCTTTAAGTTCATTTATTACCAATAGTTTTCCTTTCGCTGGAGCCGACGACCGGACTTGAACCGGTAACCTGCTCATTACGAATGAGCTGCTCTACCAGTTGAGCTACATCGGCTGGTCGATTTAAAATAGGGCAGCTTAAGCTTTCTTCTTTTTCTTCTGCTTCTGCTGCTTCTTTTCTTTGCTGCTGTCTGCTGTTTTAGTAATACTGCCGGCGTCCTGCTTTATCTCAAACCTTTCCTTTGTGACTTCGACTTCTGAAAGCGGGACAGATTTCCTGCTATCATTGTCAAATTCTACAATTATAGACTCCTTTAAGGGTTCATAACCGCAGACCCCGCCGGAGCCGTGACTGCATTTGACCTTTATACCTAAATCTGGTGCCTTATCAATAAATTTTTTATATGAATCATACTCATACTTTAGACAGCACATAAGTCTCCCGCATATTCCTGATATCTTAAAAGGATTCAATGGAAGATTCTGATCCTTGGCCATTTTTATTGAGATTGATTCAAAATCAGTCAAAAAACTTTTACAGCATAGATTCATCCCGCAAGGGCCCAATCCTCCAACCATTTTTGCCTCATCTCTGACCCCGATCTGCCTGAGTTCTATCCTGATTTTAAAATATGTGGCAAGTTCCTTTACCATTTCCCTGAAGTCCACCCTTTTTTCCGAGGTAAAGTAAAATATCATCTTACTCTTATCAAACATCACATGAACATTTACCAGCTTCATTTTAAGTTTATACTTCCTGGCAAGCTGATTAAATTTCTTGAATCCCTTATCTTCCTTTTTCTTATTTATTTCATCGACCGAAAGATCATAATATGTAGCTTTCCTTATAACCCTGTTCAAGGGAGTGGTGATATCACTTTCGCTTATATCAATAGGATGCACTACTACTTCTCCCATCTCCTTGCCTTCATCTATATGGCATATGACTTTATCTCCCACAGCCATAGTGATCCCGGCAGGATCATAATAATGCACCATATTATTTCCCCTAAACAATATTCCAACAATTGTAGACATTGGATACACCTCTTATCCGTATATATTCTGAAGTTGAAGGAAAATATTATCCAGAGCCAGCTCAGAGTTGACAGAATAGCTAAGATAATTTTTATTTCCTTCAATGACCTTTATCAATTTAAAAATTCTATCTGTTTTTACATTTTTATTCTTACCGCTTATAAAAGAATAATTCTTTGAGAAATTCATTGTCTTCTCTATCGCTCCCAGCTTTACTGCCAGAATGTCTTCAAGCCAGGCAGATATTATATCAAAAACTCTACTCATACCCAAATTATGAAATTTACTGATCTTTCTCCTGTTCCTTAATTTCAAAATCTCAATATATCTGTTGATGTCACCCCTGTCAAAATCGCTTCTCTTTATTTCACTGATTTCCTTTTCCTGGTCCGCTTTAACGGCAGCTTCTACTTTTTTAAGTATTTCAACCAATTTTAAAGTCAGATCAAGAGAAGCCGTATAAGGCTGGCCTGCATCTTCTTTCTGCATTATTATATTTTTTATTCCTTCATCCAGATACTTCTCAATGATCTCAAAATCGGCCCTTTCCGGCGACTCCTCAATAAATTTGAAATTCCAGCTGTAGACCAGGCATCTTGAGACTACCGTGGGCAGCAGCATTGAGATGTCTTCCGTAAGCAGTATAAAAATACTGTCTTCATCAGGAGGGTCTTCCAGGGTCTTGAGAAGCCTGTTGGCCGCAGCCGAATTCATGAACTCAGATTCCTTGATAATACATATCTTTTTACCGGGGTTGTATGAGGTCAGGTTCATAAATCTCTGAAGTTTAGCTATTTCTTCTATTATTAAAATCCTCCCCTCCGGCTCTACAATCAAAACATTGGGGTAAACACCGCTGAGGGTATTCCTGCATATGATACAATCCCCGCATCCTCTGTCAGGACAATTGATGGAAGCGGCAAATATCAGTGCCAGCCTGGCCAGGAGCTTCATATTATTTCCGCTGAAAAGATATGCATGCGAAACGTTGCCCTTTTCTATCATTCCCGAAAGCAATTTTATATTTGACTGGTTGATACTGTCCTTGGTCAAAAAATCTATATTTTCAAACAATTTCATTTTTTATCTCATAAATACTGTTCCACTCTTCTTTTTACTTCTTCAAATATATCTTCTATTTTCTTTTCACCGTCAATTACCACGAACCTGTCTTTGTATTTTCCGGCAATGTTTAGATAACCCTGGTAAACTTTTTTCCTGAAGTTATCTTTTTCAAGTTCCATCCGGTCTCTTTTTTTACTTGCGCTGTCCATCCTTTTTTTGCCTTTATCTGCCTTGATCGACAGTAAAAAAGTTATATCCGGCACTATCCCGCCGGTAGCCCAGAGACTCATATCTAAAATCTTATCTATGCCCAGGCCCCTGGCTATGCCCTGATATACTATTGTTGAATCAAAAAATCTGTCGCATATCACGGTCCTGCCTTTACTTAAAGCCGGTGATATTACCTTTGATACAAGTTCCGCCCTGGAAGCAAGGAAAAGAAAGGTCTCAGCTTTATAAGACATCTCATGATTATATTTGTCCAGAAGGATCTTTCTGATCTTTCTGCCTATCGCTGTACCGCCTGGTTCAACAGCGGTAACGACATCAAGACCTTTTTCCTTTAAGTAATCATAAAGAAGCTTTATCTGGGTGGTCTTTCCCGAGCCGTCAAGACCTTCAAATGTTATAAAAAGACTTTTTTTCATAGCTCAATTTATCTTTCTTTTAATAAAATATATTTAATAATATCTTAATAAAAGAAATTTTAAAACTGAATGTAAAATATTTTGACCTGATAAGCGGTATGGGATTAAATAGGACTCGAAGATCCGGACTTCTTATTTTTTGTTTTTCATATATTCCCTGGCCTGATACATAAATGCCTCCAGACGGGTCTCAGTAGTACCCTGTTCCAGGCCATCAAATGCGATATTCAGCCAGGGTATTTTATACTTTTCTCTGATCCTCTTTGAAACGGCACTAACAAGATTCCCGGGGATACAGGTAAAGGGCAGCACATTTATAATCCCATGGGCGCCTTTTTCAATCCAGTGAACTGATTTGCCGATGCTTAAGGCCGACTCCCCAAACCATTTGATTATATAAGGTTCGGCATTGTCCCAGATCTTATAAATGTCAGTTTCCTTATCTTCCCGCAAGAAACCTTTCAAGGGTTTTTCCAATCTATGATGACAGTGTTCCAAATATCTATTTAGAATCCTATTTGCTATATAGAATCCTATTCCCCTTGTAAAATCGCCTGTAAGTTCAGCTAACCTTCCATGAATATTGCCGTTTCCTGCCTTATTACCATTGATACTAAATGATCTTATGATCTTATAATACAGGTCGGTCTGCTTGGTTAAAATATCCAACCTCCTGGTAGCAGTAGTATGATAGGGCCATTCTCCAAATGAAGGAAACTCTACTTCTCCTCCCTGTTCTTCAACTTTTTTTATGATCTCATTGTTGCTGTAAGGGTGATTCCTGACAAATATCTCACCCACTATACCAACCAGTGGCTTGTCTGTCTTACTTACTGGTATATTCTCAAAACCTTCCCTGGCATTTTTTAAAATTTTGACCATTCTGTTAAGCGTCACTATAAGTAGATCATTTTCTACACACTGACACACGTCTTCTATATATTGATTGTAAATCTTATCTGCCTTCCCTTTTTCTAATTCATAAGGTCTTGTCTGCCTCAGCATTTTATTAAGATAATCTACAGTAAAAATACCAAACATGGCTTTCACCAGCATTGAAACCCCTTTTAGCCCCTGCATATCATATTCACGGTAGAATTGACCGACTTCCGGAGCACCGGGAGCAATAATAGGCACATCATCATACCCCAATTCTTTTATTATTATTTTCTGCATTTTATTATACTGACCAAAGCGGCAGGGCCCGTAGGTCTGGGGCATCAGGAAGGCTACCTTTTTGGGGTCGTTATGTCTTAGTGTTTTAATAATATCGCCGGTGGTTATGATAAAAGGATAACATTCCTTTCCCATGGTATATTTTCTTCCCAGTTCAAGTGTCTCATCATCTGAATAAAGCATCTCTGCTTCAATTCCAACAGACTTGAATGCCGACTTAAGGACCACGGCACCATCACCCATATAGGGTATATATATGACCCTTCCCTGGTTTTTCTTAAAAACGACATCCTTTTTGCTGGGCTTTATATGATCTGATCTAATATCTTTTTTATGCCTTATATTGTTCAATGAATCTATAAACGCTTCACATCTGGTTATTACTCCTGCACCAGCGGAGTGTTCATCTACTTCCAGTTTTAAAAACGGCTTGTTCATTTCCCTCTCAAAATATTGAAGAATAAAAGAGTCAGGACCACAGCCAAAATTAGTAATATAAACCGGGTACAGCCTGCTGTCCTTATTGATCAACTGCGCTGCGCTCATGATCCTATCCCCAAATTCCCAGTACAGATTTGGCCATTCTTCTGAAAGGTCCACTGAGTCGACAGGCAGATAATCGAGTGGGATCACTTTAAAACCAAGTTCTCTTAATTTCTTTGGAACATCCATGCTTATAGCCCTGTCACAGCTATTATATGATCTACTGACTATGACCATTGCCATTTCATCATCTTTCAGGTTTTTAAGTATTTCTTTCCCTCTTTTCTTAACCGATGAATAAAATTTATTCTGGGCAGAATAAGCCTCGTTTATTGCCCTTTTTATCGATCTCCTATCCTTCCCCAGGTCTTTTCCCAGCCTGGTCAACTGCTTCTCCTTTGCATATTCCTTAAAGCTGAAATTAACAATAGGTGTGAGCACCTTTACATCTCCTGTATCTACGGCAGACTTTACAATCGACCAGGTGCCCTGGATAAAAGGACAGGGATAACTTCCGGTCCTGTCACCTTTAATATTTTTTTCCTTGGTAGGCATATCCCTGGTCGTGGGCAAAAACAGGTAATCTACTCCTTTTTCCAAAAGGTTTTTAACATGTCCCAGCGTGGTCTTCATAGGAAAACATGTTTCCGCTACCGCGCTCTGGACTCCATCATTGATTATCTTCTTATTAGTCTTATCCGATAGGATAAAATCAAAACCCAGCTCGGTAAAGAATGCGTTCCAGAAGGGATAAAATTCATGAGTAAGCATAGAATAAGGTATACCGACCTTTTTTGCTCCCTTGTTTTTCTTACCCTTATAACAATTTAAAAGAAGATTTTCCCGCTCGGCAAAATAGTCAGGGATCTCGCTGGTCACAGAATCCCTTTTCTCATATCTTTCGCATCTTCCGCCATAAAATAACGGAGACCTGCCCTTAATAGAAATTTTCTTAATATCGCATCTATTTGAACAACCCTTGCACTCAAAAGAGCTTTGAGAGTAACTTACCTCTGATATATTTTTAAATCCCCTGAACTTTGTTTTTTTAGGAGTACTTTTAAGTACTCTTATCGCTGCCCCTATCGCTCCGGTCACTTCATTATTTTCAGGTACGATTACTTCCTTGCCCAGATAATTTTTAAAGGCAGCTATTACTGATCTATTAAAAGCCACCGCACCCTGGAAAAAAATCTTACTGCCAATCTTTTTTCTTCCCACCACCCGGTTGATATAATTCATGGCAATAGAATAAGCAAGGCCGGCCAGAACATCCTCGATGCTTGCGCCTTTTTGATAATGGGAATAAACATTGGTCTCCATAAAAACCGTGCAGCGCTCTCCAAGATTTAAAGGGTTCTTCGCTCTCAGTGCTATATCGCCGAATTCTTCTATTTTTATATTAAATCTCTCAGCCTGTTCCTCCAGGAAAGAACCGGTCCCTGCGGCACAGACTTTGTTCATCTCAAAATCAACTACCACGCCGCCTTCCAGGGATATAAATTTTGAATCCTGACCGCCGATCTCAAAAATAGTATCAACCGAGCTGTCAATATCAGCTGCTGCCGTTGCCTGAGCAGTTATCTCATTTATTACCATATCAGCACCGACAAAATCCCCTGTGAGGTATCTCCCGGAACCTGTGGTACATGCTCCTCTGACATTGATCTTATCTCCAACTTTTTTGTTGATTATATCTATACCTTTCCTTACTGCTTCTATGGGCCTCCCTGATGTCCGGAGATAACATTTTTCGATCAGCTTTTTATCCTTATCTATAGCCACAACATTGGTGCTTATTGACCCTACATCTATACCGATGTAGGCATCAACTTTTTTGCCGCCGAAAATATATTGATAAGTTTTTGGGGGCCGGAGATCGGATTTGTCCAGAGCCAGAGGAGCAAATGTCTCTCTTTTATATTTAAAATTTTTAATATGTTCATCAAGCCTATCTACTATAGTGTCAACATTTAAATCCTTTGACATCTTCTTTGAGTTTAAACTCAACGCAGTGCCTATGGCTCCTATAGACGCTCTATGTTTAGGTACCCTTATTTTCTCTCCCAGTACATCCTCAAAAGCCTTGATCATAGCTTTGTTAAAAGAAACTCCTCCGCAGAATATTATAGGCGGCATAAATTTCTTGCCCTTGGCAATCCCAGATTTAAAACTCCTAGCCATAGCGTAACATAAGCCAAGTATTATATCTTCATCACTTGCCGCCTCCTGCTGCAGATGGATCATATCAGATTTGGCAAAGACACTGCACCTGCCGGCAATAGTAGAAGGTGTTTTTGACTTCAGCGCCAGCCGAACAAATTCTTCTATAGTCAAGCCAAATCTGGAAGCCTGTTGGTCGAGAAAAGCACCCGTGCCTGCTGCGCATAACTCGTTCATGGCATAATCACCAAATGCAAGGTCTATGAATTTTGAATCCTGTCCCCCGATCTCCACCACAGTCTTTACATCAGGGTCTAAAAATTTCACAGCAGTCACTATAGCTTCTATTTCATTGGTAAAACCAGCATCAAGAAGAGATGCAAACTCCTTTCCTCCCGAGCCGGTAAAACCAAAACCTGCTATATCATTCTTATTATCATTTTCGAATATTGATTTAATATCTTTCTTTACTAATTTTGTTGGTTCACCAAGATGTCTTGCGTAAGGAAGGACTTCTACGATTTTTCCTTTTTCATCTATGATCGCCCTATTGACACTTATCGATCCTATATCATAACCTATATACAAACCCACTACTTATCCACTGATCCTTTCCAAATTAATTATGGTATTATAGCAATAGGAAGTCTTAAAAAAGCAATATCTCATTAAATAACACTTTTTAATCATCTGATCCCAATATGCTAACACGTCCATTATATAATATACGTCAACAACCATATTTTAGTTTCATTTTTTATTTATAACAAAAGAAACCCGGAAGCTTTTGGCAGACTGCATTCCATTGATCGTCAACTTCTTCTACAATATTAATATTCAATATGTTAGAATTATTTACAAATATGATGAAAGGGAAATGTTAAACTCAAACTGCCTGAAAATTATAATAATTCTTGTTATATTTTTATTTTTAATCCCTTTTGTTTCTTCCTGTGACCAGACACTTATCGACATCTTTACCGAGATAAATTCCGATTATTCCGGAACCAGGACTATTGATGTAGCAATAAAAACGGAATATATACAGAAAAGTGAGGTAGTACTTGGTCAGGACCAGTCCCTTTTTGATAAAATCTTTGAAAACCTCCCTGAAGGTGAGTACAATACCTTTAAGGAAGGAGAGTACACCCATTTCAATTCTACAATAGAATTTGAAGACATCAGGTTTTTACCCCATATCTCAATAGACAACCTGTCTGAATATCCCCTGAATGCAAAAATGGAAGTAGGGAAACATTTTTTCTATAACGATTATTACTTCGAAGATTATATAGATATGAAAATAGATGATATACTTCTTGATTCCACAGATTTAAATTCTGACTACAATAGGATCAATGACCTGGTAAAAGCAGACAGTGATATATTAAATATAACTTACCAGGTAAAATTTCCGGTAAAAATAATAAACCACAATGGCGATATAACAGGTGATAACAATATCATCATCTGGAATATAAAATATGGCGATGAAAAGATGATGTATATAGAAGGTAAAAAGACAAAGCTTTTGACCTACTTTTTGATCGTTATCCTCGGTATCATCGGCCTGTTTATAATTTTTATAATCCTGATTATAATCTTTGGCTCCAGGAGGAGCAAAAGAGATGAGACTCCCAGAAAACCACTGTACTCCTATGACAATTATTTTAAGAAAGACAGATATTTTAATACTGAAGACCCGGAAGACTGGGAAGATTAAAAACATTTATTATGGACACCAATACCCACAGGTTATCTACACCCCTTACAGAGGAAAAAATTAAGAAACTTAAAGCAGGAGATATGGTTTATTTAAGCGGCACTATCTATGGAGCCAGAGATGCAGCCCACAGGAGGATCACCGATGCTATCAGAAACGGAAGGAGCATACCTATAGAGCTGAAAGACAATACCATATTTTATGTCGGCCCGTCACCTACCCCTCCCGGTAAAAAAAGCGGCAGTATCGGCCCCACCACAAGCGCCAGGATGGATGATCTGACCAAGCCGCTGCTCAAAAAAGGTCTTAGAGCCATGATAGGAAAAGGCAGAAGAAGTGAAAGGATAAAAGAACTTCTGAAAAAATACAGATCGGTCTATCTGATATCCATAGGAGGTATTTCCGCATATCTTTCCACAAAAGTAAAAGAGATCAAAACCGCTGCTTACAGTGACTTAGGTGCCGAAGCTATCTATGAAATAAAGGTAAAGGATTTTCCCCTGTTTGTGGCTTATGATATTTACGGCGGTGATATTTTTGATTCGGCTCTTCTCAAGGAGTGACAGCCCATAAAAACAGCCATGGGCAGTGTAGCTATATGGCAGGGAGCATAAATTATATTACAGGCTAAAGCAGTGGTCTTACCGCCTAAGCCCTGCGGTCCTATTCCCGTCTTGTTTACTGCCTTTAGTATCTTATTCTCCAGCGTTCTGTATGCCTTATCTTGATTTCTTATATTTAGATTTCTAAAACTGGCTTTTCTTGCCAGACCGGTCACTTCCGAGGCTCCTCCGCCGAGACCTATGCCGATTATTACTGGAGGACAGCATTTGGTGACGTTATTCTTGACTACTTTTAAAATAAGATCGATTATTTCAGCTTCTTCTGCCGATGGATTCAACATATAGAGATAAGAACAATTCTCGCTGCCTCCCCCCTTCAGATAGATTTTTATGTGAAGACCGGGAACAGAGGTAAAACCGGTACTTACTATTGCAGGAGTGTTATCGGAAGTATTTTTTCTTTCATACAGCGGGTCACTTACTATTGATTTTCTAAGATAATTTTTGCTGTAGGTATCTGCCACTGCCTGATTCAACCGGGTATTTAAATCACCACTATCCTCAATACAGATACCGGGACCGATATCAATATCAACATAGACTGATCCGCAATCCTGGCATAAGGGTAGTTTTTGCTTTGCAGCAATTTCTGCATTCTCCAGGATAAGGTCGAGAATTTTTTTAGCTCTGGGGCTCGTCTCTCTTGAGGCAGCTGCTTTTAATGCACTTTTTATATCATCAGGAAGATTAAAACTTGCTTCAATCAGAAGCTTCCTTACTTCCTTTGTTATAGTTGTAATTTCTATACTTTTCATCTTTTCCGGGACAATCCTGATTTATACATAGATTCCAGGGCTTTCTGCCTTTTTTTATAATCTTTACTATAGGGTATCCACAGTGCTTGCACTTTTCTCTGGTTGTTACAAGTAAGCCCTTCTGGGGAAGTGAAAATGTGGTCTTGCATTCAGGATAAGCATTACAGCCTATAAATCTCTTTTTAGTTTTTCTGGCAATCCTGACTATCAGTTCCCCATCGCAATTTTCAGCCGGGCATTTACCTACTATAAGATCTTCTTTGATCCCCTTTTTGATCTCCTGTGATATTTCATCCTTTTCTTTTTTGAGAACAACCATAATATCCCTCAGCATATTTCTCGATCTGTCCACAACATCCTCTTTGGTCTCGTCTCCACTTACAATCCCATCCATATACATCTCTAATTCCGAGGTCATCTCAGGGGATGATATTTTCTCAGCATGCTTTTTTAACATTTTCACTACAGCAACAGCTTTCTCGGAAGGCTGAAGAGGATTTCCCCCCACATATCCCCTTTGAATCAGGCTTTGAATGATCGTGTGGCGGGTAGCCTTGGTACCCAGGCCCAGCTCCTCCATTTTTTCAACCAGCTTTCCCTGAGTATATCTTGCCGGCGGTTTGGTTTCTTTTTCCAATAGTTCCCTGTCCACTACAGCAAGCACCTGCATTTTTCTAAGCTCGGGAATAAAAACATCTTTACGTTTGTAGTAGGGGTAAAATCTTGTCCAGCTTTCTTCTATGATCTTAGAGCCGCTGGCGTTAAATATCTCGCCATTTATATCAATAGATGCAGTGACATTTTTATTTCTTGCCGGCGGCAAAAGGGTGCATATAAACCTTCTTACAATCAGATCATACAGCTTCCATTCATCACCGCTCAGACTGGTCTTTCCCGCCACTGAAGTAGGATATATCGGCGGATGATCTGTTGACCTCTTACTGCCCCTGCTGGCCACTATATTTTTCTGGGCAAGAACTGCTTCAGACATCTGACTGTATTCACTACAGCTGCCAAGCATCCTGACAATTTCCTTTATATCTATTGAAGAAGGATAAACCGTATTATCGGTTCTGGGATAGCTTATATAACCATTCATATACAGATTCTCGGCAATGCTTATGGTCTTTGGCGCGGTGAACCCCATGGAACTTCCACTTATTATAAGAGCAGTGGTGTTGAATGGTGTCGGAGGCTTTATATCGCTGATATTCTCCTTTACCTCCATCACCGTCCCCCTGTCACCGATTCTACCATAAACAGTCTGGGCATCTTCCTTTTTTAAAAATCTTTTCTTTTTATGAACAGCCTCAAATTCTTCCCCTGATTCTGTTTTAAGCTTTACACCTACCACCCAGTAAGGAACGGGCACAAATGATCTTATTTCTGACTCTCTTTCAACTATAAGAGCAAGAGTAGGTGTCTGTACCCTGCCTACCGATAGAAATTTGTCCTTTATCTGAAAAGTAGCAAGTGATATAAAACGGGTAAGCGTTGCGCCCCAGATCAGATCGATATCCTGTCTTGCCCTTCCTGCAAAAGCAAGTTCAGAATCGATTTTCCCCAATTTTAAAAATGCCTGGTTTATATCTTTAGGAGTTATTGCAGAAAACTTCACTCTTTTTGCATCAATAAAAGAATTTTTTTCTTTGATCACCTGCATGGCATCGTAACCAATAAGTTCGCCTTCTCTATCATAATCCGTGGCTATTATGATCTCATCTGCTTCACTGGATACCTTGATAAGTGCCTGTATTATCTTCTTCTGAATAGGGATCTTCTCTATTTTTGCATCGATAAGTTCTACCGGATCTACTTTAAACCAGTTTGCATACTCTTTTGGGTAGTCCACTTTTAATATATGGCCTTTAAGTCCTATGGCTTTGCAGTCCTCACTATTAAACTTGAATTGATATACCGGTATTCCATATACCTTCTCCTGCACTACACCATTACCGGATAAGATCTCGGCGATCCTTCTGGCTGCTATTTCCTTTTCGCTTATTATAAGTCTCAAAAAAATACTCCCGCCGGGGTGATAAAAGTTTTGTAAATTTTAATTTATTTTATCAGAATTTGAAATAATAACATTAAAACAGAAATAAATAAATCTTTTAAATCTAAAAAATGACCGCAGTTTTATATTCTCACACATTCCGGGATATTAAAGTACTTATTTCAATTTTATTGATGTTGTTTTAAAATAACAAAAACATCTCAGCTACAAAAAGAGAAGAAATGAATTCAAATTTAGATCTTATAGACAGGATAATAAAATTAAAAAAAGAAAAAGATGCTGTTATATTAGCCCACAATTACCAGATAGGAGAAGTGCAGGATATTGCAGACTCTGTAGGTGATTCTTTACAGTTAAGCATAGAAGCATCAAAGACAAAACATAAGATAATAATATTTTGCGGGGTACATTTCATGGCCGAGACTGCCAAAATAATATCTCCCGACAGGAAAGTCCTGCTACCAGATAAGAACAGCGGCTGTCCGATGGCTGATATGATAAACGCATCACAGCTTAAAAAGTTAAAAAATGAAAATCCCGGTGCATTGGTAGTATGCTATGTAAACTCCTCCGCTGAAGTAAAAGCAGAGAGCGACATATGCTGCACATCCTCAAACGCAGTAAATGTAGTAAAATCTATCCCTAAAAATAAAAAAATAATATTCATACCGGATAAATACCTGGGGGGCTACGTTCAAAAGCAGACCAACAAAAAACTAATATTATGGAATGGTTATTGTCCCACGCATATTATGATCAACGTCAAGGATATTATAAAGCTTAAAAAGGATAATCTGGATGCTGCTGTCATAGTACACCCGGAATGCACTCCGGAAGTAATAAACATTGCAGACAAGGTAGCTTCTACCGAAGGAATGATAAAATATGTAAAAAACAGCAGGAAAAATAAATTTATCATCGGGACAGAGATAGGAATAATACACAGATTAAAAAAAGAAAATCCCGATAAAACCTTTTACGCTGCAACCGGCAAAGCAATATGCCCGGATATGAAACTTATAAACCTGGAAAAAATCCTCTGGTCACTGGAAGAGGAGAGATATGAAATAGACATTCCGGAAGAAATCATACGGAAAGCCAAATCAGCTATCGACAGGATGATAGCTATTAAATAAATTATGTTACCAAGATATTTAATAAGTCTACCATTTTTTAAAAAAATCCATAAATACTGCGATTGTATAATTATCGGCAGCGGAATAGCAGGTCTTTCTACTGCCATGAGGCTGGCTCAAAATAACAATATTAAAGTGCTTACTAAAAGTTCTCTTGCCGATTCAACGACCTGGTATGCTCAGGGCGGTATTGCTGCAGCTATAAAGAAGCCTGATTTCTGGAAAAACCATTATGAAGACACCATTGCGGCAGGGCAGGGTCTCTGTGATAAGAAAGCAGTGGAAATATTAGTAAAGAATGCCCCGAAGATGATAGAAGACTTGATAGAAATAGGCACTAATTTTGATATCTCCGAAGGTGAGATAAGTCTTACTACAGAAGGTGGGCACAGTTATCCGAGAATCCTTCATGCCGGAGGGGACGCTACCGGAGAGGAACTGGAAAAAAAACTGGTCTCTTACTCCAAAAGCCAGAAATATATAAATTTCCTTCCGGAGTATTTTGTACTGGATATACTGGTGAGCGACAATAGATGTATAGGGATCTTAGGGATGGATATAAATACCGGAGACCTTGAAATACGCCCTGCTGCGAATATTGTAATCGCCAGCGGCGGTATCGGACAGATATATTATATTTCCACTAATCCTCCCATATCAACTGGAGACGGTATTGCCATGGCATACAGAGCGGGAGCTGCTGTCAGTGACATAGAATTTATCCAGTTTCATCCTACGGTATTTAAGACAAAAGAATCAAAATTATTTCTGATAAGTGAAGCCTTAAGAGGTGAAGGCGCTTATCTTAAGGACTGCCGTGGAAATAGGTTTATGGTCGGAAAATATCCCAAGGCAGAACTGGCCCCTAGAGATATAGTGGTCAAGGAAATGATAAGGGTGATGGATAAAAGTAATTGTGATTATGTTTATCTGGATGCCAGGCACATTCCCGAAAGTCACCTTAAAATACGTTTTCCTAATATAATCTCAAAACTAAAGGAAAACGGCCTCGATCTTAAAAAAGATTTGATCAAGGTCTCCCCGGCCCAGCATTATCTAAATGGTGGTATCAAAACAGACTATAATGGAAAGACAAACATAGAGGGCCTGTACTGCTGTGGTGAGGCGGCTTCAACCGGTGCACACGGAGCAAACAGGCTGGCAAGCAACTCTCTTATTGAGGGTCTGGTGTATGGATGGAAAATCTACAGGGACATAGAAAAAAAACTGATACAAAAAAATAAAAGTGTAGAAATCAAGACCATCCAGTTGATAAACAACCTCTTAAGAGAGGCTGATACAAAAAAAAGTAAAGTAAGCAAGTCAAGCTGTAAAAAGCAAGATATCTTAAACCAGATCTCTGATTTTAGAGATATTATGACCAGAAAAGTAGGTATTTTGAGAGACGCAGATAGCTTAAAGAAAGCAAAAGAATTTGTCGATCTGCACGCGAGTAGTGATGATATTTATAACACAACGGATAAGGACGTGCTGGAGTTTGCCAATATGCTTGTCGTGGCCGGCCTTATAATAAAGGCTGCAAGCCTTAGAGAAGAAAGCAGGGGAACACATCAGAGAAACGACTTTCCGGAGAAAGATGATAAAAACTGGAAAAAACATATAATACTGAAACAGGATAAAGTATATTTTAAAAATGTGAAGTCTTAGCATAATCAAACATGGCAAATAAACTCTCAAAAAACGAAGTAAAAGATATTATAAGAAAAGCCGTTTTAGAAGATCTGGGCAGTTCTGGAGATCTGACCTCCGATAACCTTATCCCGCCGGACGAAAGAATATCTTCCTATATAATATGTAAGGAAACAGACGGTGCGGTGTTGAGCGGCCTGGATGTAGCAGGTTTTGTGCTGGAGGAAATAGACAGCAGTATAAATATTGAAAAATTAAGAAGTGACGGGGACAGTCTTAAATATATGGATAAGATCTGTAATATTTCAGGTCCCACCCTATCGATTTTAAAAGCTGAAAGAACCTGCCTTAATTTTGTACAGCATATGTCGGGCATTGCTACTCTTACCAGCAGATTTGTTAAAATCGCCAAACCCTATAAAGTCAGAATTTTTGATACCAGAAAAACAAAACCAACCTTGAGAAAAATTGAAAAGTATGCAGTGACCTGCGGCGGCGGCTGTAATCACAGATACGGCCTTTTTGACGGAATAATCATAAAAGACAATCATATAGCTGCAGCCGGCGGGGTATTGAATGCCCTAAAAAAAATCAGAACAAAAATCCCCCGCGGTTTAAAAATTGAAGTGGAAGTCAAAGATCTCTATCAGCTTGATGAAGCAATAACCGGCGCGGCGGATATTATAATGCTTGATAATATGGATACCAGCCAGATGAGCAAGTCAGTCAGTAAAATAAGAGAAAACAAAGGCAGATCCTGCCTTATTGAAGCTTCAGGAAAGGTCAATCTGGAAAATCTTGAAGAGATATGTAAAACAGGTGTTGATATGATATCTGTAGGGCTTATAACTCATTCGGCACCGGCCATTGATTTCTCACTGGAATTTGAGAGGAAAATTTGAGCAACAAGGATTCACCAAAAGGTTCATTAGATTTTCCAAAAACTTTTATGTTTGGTTCGTCAACATCGGCCTTCCAGATAGAAGGAGCCGGCAATACTGAATGGAAAGGTTTCATCGGTGCAGACGGGACCAGGCTGGACAAAGCCATTGACCATTACCGCAAGTTTAAGCAGGATCTTAAGTATATATTATATCTGGGTAATGCTTACAGGTTCAGCATGGACTGGTCAAAATTGCAAAAGAGTGCCTATAGCCCTCTGGACCATAAAGCTGTCTCACATTATATGGAGATATTTAAAACCTTGAGGCAAAATGATAAAAAGATCATGCTGGTTATAAATCATTTTTCAAATCCATTATGGCTGGCAGAAAAAGGCGGCTGGACCAATAGAAAGTCCGTCGAAATTTATTTTGATTACCTAAGAAAAATCTTAAAAGCGTACTCGTACTACATCGATTACATCAACACCTTTAACGAGCCGAATGGATACGCCATCATGGCGTATATAATGAAAGAATTTCCCCCCAGAAGATTCAACCCGTTCTTAAGAAGAAGAGTCTTATCCAATATGAAAAGGGCACACAGCATGGCATATGATTATATAAAAGAACATTACCCGCATATAAAAGTTGGTATTTCTCATGCCTGTATGTACACTCAACCCCTAAGGGAAAAGAACATATGGCAAAAATTTTTAAAATGGTTCCTGGACTATTATATGTTTGAGCATGTACATGAGATGTTTACCCAGGATGGAAAAGTGGATTATATAGGTTTTAGTTATTACGGAAGGATACTGATTTCAGGATTTCCGGTTACTGCATATGAAGAAAAGGGCAGGAAAGTCCTGGATAAGTTAGGTTTAGAACATGACGATATGTGGGAAAATTATCCTGCAGGTATCTATTATCTGATCAAAAGATTTTATAAAAAATATAAAAAACCTATAATCATCACAGAAAATGGGACCTGTACCAATGATGATAGAATAAGAATAGAAAATATTTATAACCACTTATATTATATAAAGAAAGCTCTTGACGAGGGTATTGATGTCGCAGGATACTTTCACTGGTCTACTTTTGATAATTATGAGCTATCATACGGCCCGTCGAGAAGATTTGGACTTGTCTCGGTAGATTTTGATTCCCCTGATTTAAAAAGAGAGATAAAGAAGTCGGGTGAATATTACCACAGGATCTCAAACCTGCACAAGCTGATCAAATATAAAGCCCCAAAATAGCCTTGGGGCTTTGTCTCTATAAGCAAAAAACTTTTATAAATTAAAAAATAATCTTCTATATTTTATTTCTTAGCTACTATACCAACAAGTATCGATATAACTCCTATGGCTATACTGGCAAAAGCAATCCAGAGTGGTTCAATACTAATCATAGCCACAGCAGGGATAGCTCCCAGAACACCCATTGCCAGTACTAGCAGACCTATAATTATTAATGTTACTTTACTTCCCATTATGATTTCCTTTCTCTTATTAATACTATTTTCCAACAAATATCATTTTCGTAATAGACGGGCTAAGGTTTTCAGAGTTTCATCAGTATGTATTTACTGATCTTTTTAAGCTTTAAAGATATGCAGACAAAATATACAACTTTTTAATTTTGTCTGCTACAAACCT